>CAYLNH010000030.1:0-39446 GCA_964384625.1 uncultured Lentisphaerales bacterium | reverse complement strand
CGGATAAACCGCCTGGGGTCGTATGATCGAGCCAATTGCTGGCAGGAAACGCCTAGATGGGCTCGGCGTGAGTTTTCCAGCCAGGGACGGAGGCCAAGCGCCGGTCCGGCCAGACGATGCCGAATGAGCGATGCGAGCATGGTGTCCCGCCTTGGCGGGATAAATTTCGTGCTTGCCCCGCTTTGCGGGGGCAACGCCGCCGGCCGGATGCTTGGACCCGCTCTCCGAGTTGCCCGTTTTCGGGCTCGGGGGGCGTTGGCGAAATGGGTATGTGCTGCAGCACACGACCCTTCCACCGCCTGCCGCGAGCTTCGAAGCCCGGGCAATCCGTGGCGGAAAGACTTCCGCCGAGACCATCTAGGGAAGTGACATGCGCCTTTGGCGCTGGGGGTAATGCGTCAGTCACGGGGAGTGGCTCCCGCGTGCTGCTCTCCTGCCGTCAGCAGGCTTGACCTGCTGGAGCAGTGGTCAGCCCAGCTGACCCGCCGCCGGCCTGGAGCGGCGACAAGCCGGCAGGGCCGGCGGCGGACAGTGCGGCGGTGAAGGAGCCGCCGCCGCGGGGCAGGTCCGACGCAGATGATGCCGGCGCCGCTGGTCCGCCGGCGGCGTGTCGAAGCCGGGGCGTCCTGCAACCGGGGCTCAGCGCTGCAGGACTACCTTGACGGTGGCGATGCCGCGGGACGGCAGGGAGACACTGACGGTATTGCCCTTGCGCTTGGCGGTCGATGTGGCCACCGGTTCTTCCAGCAGATCGACTTCGACGACCTTCGTGATCTTACCGAAGAACCCGGCATCCAGCGTTGCCTTCGCCGTCGTTTTGCGACCGGTCGGATCATAGAACCGCAGGATCAGCGCGTCCTCGTCCTCAGCTTTTTTCAACATACTGCAGACGACGCCGGCCGGTTGCGCTTTGATCAGCGCGGCGGCCGGCGGCAAGTCGCCGGCGTGCGCGTTGGTACTGACGATTCGCAGTTCCTGTTCGAAGGCCATGGCCGTGCGGATGGCGTCGGCCACGGGCATTTCACCGAAGAACGGCTGCAGGGCGAAGTTGATTTCGTGGTCGCCGATTTCGGGGAGATGATCCGGGTCGTAGCTGCTGCGAATAAGGGTGACGCGCAAGGTGCTGCCGACCAGTGAATGCCCGTGCTTGCTGTCGTTGTAGACGACACAGCCGAGTTGTTTTTTGCCGGCGCCGGCGGCGACCTGCGCCCACCGCAGGGCAGGGACCTCTTCGCCGTGCTGCAGGTTGCGGTCGATGGCGCCGAAGGGGATTTCATAGCGGGCCTGCGGTTCGTCGAAAGCAAAGGGCAGGGCGAGGTTGAGCACCGGGACGCCGGTCTGCCGCGTGCCGCGTTCGAACCAGGTGCCCTTGATGCTGATGTACAGCTTCGGGTCGCCGGTGCGCAGTTCATAGGCCACGGTGAAGTTGGATTGGTGGATTTCGAAATCGACTTCCAACGTTGCCTTGTACGGTCCGGCCGGTCCGCGCCGGACGTTCCGGCACAGCGGCATCTCGACCGGGCCGGCATGGTCGACAGCCCAGGCGGTCATCCCGTGCGGCCGTTCAACGGCGTACTCCAGCAGGGCCGCCGGTTCTTCGTTGCAGATGATGACGTCGCCGGTCTGCTTGTCGGTCAGGCATTGGATGCCGCCGGAGGTCGGGTCGAGATCGAGTTGAAGAAACTCGTTCTGAATGCCTTCCGGGCTGCGTTCATAGCGCGAATACCGGCAATGGAAGCCATAGCCCATCTGCCCGGCTGCACCGGGCCGGTCCGCCGGTTCGTCTTCCCTGACCACATAGAGGGCGTAGCCGAATGGCCCGACTGTCGCCGGGAAGGCGAGTTTAACGAATTGATGGCCCCAGTAGTTGCCGGTATCGAGGACCTGAGCGCCGACGGTCTTGCCGTCCGGACCGGTGACGGCATAGGGCTGCTGCGCGGGATCCTTCTGTTCCCAGCCCCAGCCGGTGTCCCAGATCATGGCCTCGACCACTTCAGCCCGCTGGTGGGCGGTCGGGTTGAAGACGACAAGCGGTCGGTTGTTCTGGCCGATATCCATCTCGGCGGTGCTCAGGCCGCCGTTGCCGGTGTTGTTGCCGACGCCGGCGCCGAGGGCGCGCGAGAGCAGTGCCGGCGGGAGGTCCTGCGGTTCGTCCGGTACGGCGCTGCTGGTATCGATCTGCGCCGCGACCGCCCGCAGGGCGTTGGTTTCGGCGGCAGTCGTTGCGCCCATGGTTTTCTGGTAAAGCCCGTGGGTGTAGGTCCGGGTGTCGTGCACGCCTGAGCCGGGCAGAATATCATGGAAATGGCTGAACAACACGTCGCGCCAGCCTTCGACGAAGTCGGCGGCCGGGTATTCCCGGGCGCCGCGGGCCCAGGCCAGCGTTGCCGCGGCTTCGGCATCAGCGAGTTTCTTTTCGCCATAGCGATTCGCCTTTTTGATCAACGTTTCCGTCGTGTAGCAGCCGGTGAATTCAAAGTTGAGCTCGCAGTCGAGTACCGGCAGGTTCTTGGCTTCGTTGGCGAGACGGTCGTAGAACATCCTGGTCGTGGCCATGGTGACGTTCGGGTACACCGGCCAGGTATCCATATCCAGGGCCCGCACGATATCGCGACGGGTCGGTCCGCCGCCGTGGTCGCCGATGCCGTACATGAACATGAAGAACGGTACCCCCGTCTCTTTGACGAACGCCATCAAGTGCTTTGTGATCCCCGGGGTGATGATGCCGTTGTATCCCAGGCCCATGTCATTGCGCACCAGCACTTCCGAGCCGTCCGGCCCGCGCCAGCGGAAGGCGCCGGGACGCGTTGGACCGATGGCGCCCGGACGGTGGAGGTAGACGTACTTGACGCCGCCCCGGACCAGGTAGGTCGGCACCGTGTGGGCATGGCCGAAGGTGTCGGGCGCCCAGTCAATCGGCACGTCCTCGGGCGACAGCCCGAACAGCTCCTGCATGTACCGCCGGGTGTAGAGCAGGTGGCGGCACAAGCTCTCCGCGCCGGCGATGTTCTTGTCGCCCTCGACCCAGTGGCTGGCCGTCACTTCCCAGCGGCCTTCTTTGACGCGCTCGGCGATTCGCCCGAGCAGTTCGGGGGCATGCTGTTCCAGGATGCGGTAGCAGCTGGCCTGGCTCTGGCTGAAACGGAACTGCGGGAACTCATCCATCAGCTTCAGGATGGTCGTGAACGTGTCGTTGGTCACGGCCACGGTCTCAGGCCAGGACCACTGCCAGTTCATGTCGATGTGCGCGTGGCCGACCACGTACATGGTGTAGTCCTTGGCGGCGGCGCCGAGCGGCGCCATGACGGCCTCGGCGTCTTTGACGGCCCTGGCAAACTGTGCTGCGCTCTTGCCGTTGGCGGCAGTGACCAGATCGGTCGCTTCGGCGATGAGCTTCTGCCAGGCTTTGGCCTGTCGCGGATGCTGTTCACAGAGCTGCTCGGCAAACTCAATCTCCGCGCCGATCCGCTCCCGCCGGTATTGCTCCAGCGCCTGGTCGTGGGCGAAGGCAGTATTCAGTTGCTTCGTATAATCAGCCATGGAAGGAACTCCTGGTTATGGTTGGCACAATCAATCCGGGCAGTGTAGTCCCTCACGGTAGGCCGTCAACCGGAATATTCTGCTGGAAACCGGGAATTTCTTGGGGGCAGTCCGGCCGACCGCCTTCGTTAAGGTTTTGCCGCGGCACGCAGGATTTCCGCTGTTGCGGCGCCGCCGGGCAGGCGGATTCCCGGGCTGCGGGCGGAATGGCTTGCGGCGGACCTCGTCGCCGGCAGCCTGGCTGCGGGCCAGCGGCAGTCCGTAATGGGTCAGTGACGGGAAGCAGCGTCTGCCGGCGTTCCACCACCGGCAGCAGAGCAGCACGCGGGAGCCATTCTCCGTGACTGACGCATTACGGCAATCCCGGCCGCGGGATTGCCTCTGGTGGTAGTTTCATGTTATGGTAAATAAGAACCGGCGCAGAAATCAGCTGGTGTCTTGCCGGGAGCAGTCTCGGTTCTCAGCCGGGCATGAGCGATGATCACGGAGAGCTGCGTGACGAAGGAATCGTCACGCGGAACGGTGAAAACGCCCCGGCCGGTTGAGAGGACCGGTGCAGCAGGGCGCCGGGTACGTTGGCCGCCGGTCCTGAGGTCGCCGCAATCGGAATACGGAGGAGAATGTGATGATGTCGTTGAGTCGTACCCTTGTTCTGTTGGCCCTGTTCGTGCTCTGCCTGCCGGTCGCCGCCAAAGGAAAACGCCCCGGAAGCAAACAGGACGCCGCCCGTAAAAAGCTGAAAGCCATCACCCTGCTCGACCTCGAGTTCAAAGACGAACCGGTCGGCAGCGCGTTCCAGAAACTGGCAAACGCCGGCAAGGAACAGGACCCGGACGGTAAGGGCTTCAAATTCGTCCTGCCCGGGCAGCCGATCCTGCTTTCCCCCGGGCCGGCAAAACCCAAACCCGTGGCCGATCCCACCGTGACCGCGAACCTCGGCGGTGTCAGCTTCGCCCAGGCAGTCGCAACCCTGTGCAAAGCGGCAAACTGGGAATGGACGTTGATGCCGGGAACCATCATCTGCCGCCGACACGTACCGAAGAGCGGCAAGGAAGCATTCCTCCGGAAGCCGAGCAAGACCATCCGCAAACAGCTTGAAGAAATCATCATCCCGAAGATCGCCTTTCAGGATGTACCGGTCAGCACCGTATTCGATTTCCTCGCCAAACGCAGCAGGAAGATCGATGTCAGCGGCGACGGCGTAACCTTCCACGTGCTGAAACAACGCACGCGCTTCATCAAACCCGACGAGGCCACGCCGAAAGGCAGCGAACCGACCGTGACGCTGGACTTCAATAACGTCCCGCTGGGAACGGCAATCCGCTATGTCTGCCGGGCCGCCGAGATGCGCTTCAGCGTCCGCCGGAACCACGTGTTGATCTACCCCTGACTTGATCCATTCATGGGCTTCGTTACCGCCTGTCCGCCGTGGCGGAGGAGTCGTCGGAGGGCGCCGTGTGAGTCCCGCTCGCCGTGACAAGGTGGCCACGGGACGAAAGCAAGAGCGTCCAATCGCAAGCCGGTCGCCGGCGTCGGAGACATAGTTCAAGCACGGCGGCCGCTGGAACTGTTTGAGGTCGCGGGCAATGACGGCTCGTGGTAGAAGGCTGGTGAATTATTCAAACCAGCCGGCGCCGCCCCGCCCGCATCCAGATACCGCCGCGGTCGTATCCACCGCCTTCGCCCAGCCGCATGCCGCATGCTTCGGCCGGTCCCGGCGCTGAATTGTGATTTCTTTCACAAGTTCTGTTGACAACGCACACCCGCCATCTACTGTCAACCATCGGGTGTCGTTACCATTCAGAAAACCACAGCAAAGGAAATGCCCACGATGACATACGTCTTTAACGCCGGACCGGCCACCCTCCCCAAGGAGGTCCTGAAGCAAGCGCAAGCCGAACTGGTTGACTTCCACGGCGTTGGTTACAGCATTCTGGAAGCCAGCCACCGCAGTGCTGAATTCGACGAAGTCATCGGCACGGGGGAAAGCCTGATCCGTGAGTTGCTGGGTATCTCCGACGACTATGCCGTGCTTTTCCTGCAGGGCGGCGCCAGCACCCAATTCTGCATGATTCCGATGAACTTCATGGGTGCCGGCCAGAGCGCCGACTATATCGATACCGGCGCCTGGAGTTCCAAGGCCTTCAAAGAAGCCGACAACCTGGGGCAGGCGCGGGTGATCGCCAGCAGCAAGGACAAGAACTACAGCTACATCCCGAAGCTTGACGGCCTGGATTACGATCCGCAGGCGGCCTATCTGCACATTACCGCCAACAACACGATTTTCGGCACCGAATATGCCGGCTACCCGTCGGCGCCGGCCGGCGTGCCGCTGATCGCCGACATGTCCAGCGACTACCTGTCGCGGCCGCTCGACGTCAACAAGTTCGGCATGATCTACGGCGGCGCGCAGAAGAACATCGGCCCGGCCGGCGTGACGCTGGTCATTCTCCGCCGGGACCTGGCGGAGCGTTCGCCGAAATCTCTGCCGACGATGCTGAATTACAATACGCACATCGGCAAAGGCTCGATGTTCAACACGCCGCCGACCTTCGGCATTTATATGGTCAAACTGGTGGCCGAATGGTTGAAAAAACTGGGCGGCCTGGAAGCAATGGCCCGGATGAACGACGAGAAGGCCGACCTGCTCTATGGCGAGATCGATGCGGACGACTTCTACCGCGGGGTCGCGGCCGTCGATTCCCGGTCGAAGATGAACGTCACGTTCAACCTGGCGACGGAAGAGCTTGAAAAGAAATTCGTCGCCGCCGCGACGGCCGCGGGGCTGATCGGTCTGAAGGGTCACCGTTCCGTCGGCGGCTGCCGGGCGAGCATTTACAACGCCATGCCGCTGGAAGGCGTGCAGGCCCTGGTCAGCTTCATGCAAGACTTTCGTCAAGCCAACGGCTAGTGTATCGCCCCATACATCCGAGGCGAGATTCCGCGCCTCTTCGTGCTCTGCTTCGTTAGTCGCGAACCACGATATTCATATCGCTTTGCCTGAACTGCCCGGCAGAGCATCGAAGATCCATCGGAATCACTTATGCTCCCGGACTTCCGGGACGACACACTGGATAAACTTTGCAGCGAGAGCCGTCAGTCCATGCAATTCCGATTCTGGGATATGGATCACACCATCTGCGACAACGACTGTGACGTGTCGTGGAAGGAGTTCCTGATTGATACCGGCCGCGCCCCGGAAGCGGATCGCCGCCTGGTTGAAAAGTTCTACGCCGATTACGCCGACAACATTCTCGAGCCGGACGTCTTCATGGCCTTCCAGTTGAAGGAAATCGCCGGCCAGACCAGGGACGAAGCCGCGGCCGTCAGTCAGGCACATTTCGAAACCGTCGTGCGACCGCGGATTTACCCGCAGGCGGAAACTATGATCCGGCGGCAACTCGCGGACGGCGATCGCGTCATTCTGATGACCGCAACCAACGAAGTCATCGGCGCGCCGTTGGCGGCACACTTGGGAATCGAGCTGGTGGCCACCCGCCTCGAACTCGAGGACGGGCGGTATACCGGCCGGGTCGCCGGCATCTACAATTGCGGTGACGGCAAGGCAGAGAACTTCGAGATCTTCTGTGCGCAAAACGAAATCCCGGTGGCCGCAACCTGGTACTACGGCGACAGCACGTCGGACCAGCACATCCTGCGCGCCGCCGGCCATCCGGTCGCGGTCAACCCGATGCCGGCATTGCGCACAATCGCTGAAGCCGAAGGCTGGGAGATTCTCGAGTTCCGCGGCTGATTCCGGTTTGGCCTGTCGCCGGATTGCGAGTCCGGAATCCCGGGGCCGCTGCCACATGTTTTTCGCCACCGTGCCCGCCCGCATTCCCGCAGTACATGGATTCACAATTGCGCTGACCTTTGATCGGGGCAACTCTTCGGGGGCGCCCTTTCGGCGGTCCGCCGCTTCGGCTGACGCAACAACGTAAGCTGCTCAAGCCGCGGAATAACGAAGCTGGGACCCGGAAATGCCCCGGCGCAATAGAAGGCTTATGCCTGAATCAGCTCCGGACCAGCCGCGACGTTCCGAATCGCCGGCTTTGCCGGCGTAATGCCCCCGGCGTCAATCCGAGGCGACGACGGAAGCTGTTGCAGAAGTACGCGTAATCCCCGAAACCAACCATCATTCCGATTTCCTTGCCCGGCAGATCCGTGGAGACAAGCAGTTCCTGCGCCCGACGCAGCCGGACCTGCAGCAGATACTCGTACGGGCTGACCCCGACATGCGTCTTGAAGCGACGTGAGAAATGGTACTTCGAACAGCCCGCAACCGCCGCCATCGCGTCCACGCCGATGTCGATGACATGATACTCCTCGTCCACATAGCGCTTTGCCTGCTCGATGTCCGCCGGCAGGGCCTCTCTGGCCGGCTGCTGCAGCGCGTACAGGTCCATCAACAAGCGATACAGCTGTGAGGAGATGATGAACTCGCTTGGCGCGCGGTCGGCAAGCACCGCGGTAAACAACTCCCGCAGGATCTGCACCGGCGCCTGTGTCGGACCGATCTTGTACAGGAAACCGTACTGCCGATTCAGCTCGCCGACATGATATCGCAAGGCGTCCCCGGCCATGCAGGTATAGACGAATTCCCACTCCGTTCCCGGCTCGAGCCAGTAATAGGTGTTCGACGGAAACGGCAGCAGAAACCCCAGGCCCGGCTCCAGTACGGTGGTCACTCCCGTCTGCCCGTTGCGAAAACGCCCCGCCCCCGCCAGCGTGTACTGGAACAGACAGCCGCCGCCGCGAACGTTGTTGTCAAAACGATACACCTCCGGGTCCGTCGGCTTCGAATGCCCGATGCTGGTCATCACGCAACGATGCCTGGACAGCCGGCCGGAGCGCGAAACGCCGGTCTCCAGCACCGGCAGCGACTCGAACGGATTCAGCATACCTTACCGTATCCCTTGCAGCACGATATTACAATAAATGCGCAATATGGTCATATTGACTGCTCAAACTGCCGGGTTACGAGTAAGCATAGTTCTTATATCTGAAAGAGCAACCCCAGCAGGAAGGATCACAGACATGGCAATCAAAGTAGCCGTTATCGGCGCCGGCAGCCTCGGGTTTACCCGGACCCTGATGCGGGATATCCTTACCGTCCCGGAATTGCAGGACACCACGTTCGCCTTTACAGACATCAACAAACGCAACCTCGATATGATCACGCAGCTGGCCAGGCGCGACATCGAGTTCAATAAGTTCCCCGCGAAAATCGTCCCCACCATGGACCGACGCAAAGCTGTGGCCGACGCGGACTACGTCATCAACTGCACGCGGATCGGCGGGCTGGAAGCCTTCGCCACGGACATCGACATCCCGCTGAAGTACGGTATCGACCAGTGCGTCGGCGACACCCTGTGCATCGGCGGCATCATGTACGGCCAGCGCAACATCCCCTGCATCCTCGATTTCTGCCGGGATATCCGCGAGGTCGCCAAAGACAATGTGCTCTTTTTGAGCTACGCCAATCCGAACGCGATGAATACCTGGGCCGCCAACGAATTCGGCGGGGTCGACACCATCGGCCTGTGCCACGGCGTCATGGGCGGCCATCGTCAGATTGCGCAGGTGATCGAACTTCTGATCAACAAACGCAAGAAACCCGGCAGCAAGGGCTACAAACTGGTCTCCCCGAAAGACGTCGACATCATCTGCGCCGGCATCAACCATCAGACCTGGTACATTCAGGTGCTGTACGACGGCGAAGACTGGTGCGACCGCCTGCTGGAAGGCTTTGAGAAGCACCCGCACTACAGCAAGACCGAGAAGGTCCGCATCGACATGCTCCGCCGCTTCGGCTACTACTCCACCGAGTCCAACGGCCATCTGTCGGAATACGTGCCGTGGTACCGCAAACGCACCGGGGAGATCAAGAAATGGATTGACATGGGCGCCTGGATCCATGGCGAGACCGGCGGCTATCTGCGCGTCTGTACCGAGGGCCGCAACTGGTTCAAGACCGACTTCCCGAAATGGCTCAAGGAGGACCCGAAGCCGATCCTGCCGGAACACCGGTCGCACGAGCACGGCAGCTACATCATCGAAGCCCTCGAGACCGGCCGCGTCTACCGCGGTCACTTCAACGTGATGAACAACGGCTGCATCACGAATCTGCCGGAAGACTGCTGCGTCGAAGTCCCGGGTTACGTCGACAAGAACGGCGTCAGCATTCCCGAGGTCGGCGACTTGCCGCTGGGCTGTGCCGCGGTCTGCAACTCGAGTATCCAGGTGCAGCGGCTGTCGGTCCTCGCGGCCGTCACCGGCAACGTTGATCTGCTGAAGCAGGCGGCCATGCTGGATCCGTTGACCGGCGCTGTCTGTAACCCGCCCGAGATTTCACAGATGGTCGACGAGATGCTGATCGCGCAGGCGAAATGGCTGCCGAACTACAAGAGGGCCATCCCGGCCGCCCGCCGCCGGTTCAAGAAAGAGAGGAAACTCGGCACCCGTTCGACCCGGGGTGCGGCCCGCAAGAAGACCAAGTCCGTCACCCAGATCCGCAAGGCAAAGGGCAGCGGCGCTGCCCGGCGCACGGCGTCCGGCAACGAAACCGTAGCCCCCGCGAAGAAGAAAAAGAAAGCGACCCCGAAGAAGAAATAGGTCGCCTTCCAATCGACTTTCCAACAACGGCGCAGGACCTCCTGCGCCGTTGTTGTTGGCCCCGTTGAACCATGGTCGACAACGGTCGACGAAGTGCTATAGTGAGGCCCGCGGGGCGAAGAGTGGAGACTCTGCAATGTCTGAGCAGCAGCAAACGGCCATCCTTGTCGGTGGGGGCAAACTCGCTGGATTGCTCGTGTCGCTCTTCAGTGGCGACTGTCGGTTCGCAGGCTATATCGATGATGTAAATACCAACGCCTACGTTGAGGAAACCTATGGCTTGCCGTTCCTCGGCACCAGCGAACAACTGGTCGACTTGCGGCAGAAGTGTGAAAACGCCGTAGTCGCAATAACCAATCCTGCGGCTCGCCGAAAGTACCGGGGGCTGCTTCAGGAGGCCGGGTTTGGACTGGTCACGCTCATCTCGCCGTCGGCCGTCGTCTCCCCGAACGCATCAATCGGCAGTGGCTGTATTGTCCGGCCGAATGCGGTTATTTCCGCGCGGGTCAGTCTGGCTGACAACTGCCTTGTCGGCGACAATGCCTACATCGGTCATGATACGACCGTGGGGGAAAGCACGACGATTGCGCCTGGAGTGTCGATCAACGGGAGTGTGGCCATCGGCGCAGCTTCGCTGGTGGGTACCGGTGCGGTCGTCATGCCCAAGCTGTCCATCGGCAATGCGTCCGTCGTCGGGGCGTCGGCCTGTGTCACCTGCAGTGTCCCCGACGGCCAGACGGTCATGGGCGTCCCGGCAAAACCGAAGGGAGACAGCTCGGCGCTGGTCAGCGTTCTGTTGGCGTCCTATAACCACGGCAGCTTCATCGAGGCGGCGATCCGAAGCGTACTTGAGCAAACGCACAAGAACCTGGAGCTGGTGATCGTTGACGATGGATCCGGCGATGATTCGGTCGAGCGAATAAGAAGCTTTGACGATCCCCGAATACGGTTTGAGCCCTGGGATCGAAACCGGGGGATGATTGTTGCCAAGCGACGATGCCTGGAGTTGGCCCGAGGCGATTACATCGCGATCCTGAATTCGGACGATGTGTACTTGCCGGAGAAACTGGAGCAGCAGCTTCGTGTGATGCGGGACCATCCGGAATTCGCCGCTGTGCTGACCCAGGTCGAGCTGATTGACGAAAACAACAAGGCCGTTGATTCGTCACATCCATTTCACGACCTGTTTGAGGCGCACAATCGCAATCGACAGGAATGGTTGCGGCACTTCTTCTGCGACGGGAATTGTCTTTGCATATCCAGTGCGCTGTTTCGGCGTCACCACTACAGCGTGATCGGCTGTCCAGACCGGCGTTTCCATCAACTGCCGGATCTTGACCTTTGGGTGCGCCTGTGTCTGCAGGCGGAGATTCATATCCTGCCGGCCAGACTCACCCGGTTTCGGGTCCATGGCAACGGCGCCAATGCGAGCGCTGCCAATCGGATCACGAGGGTGCGGGACCTCTGGGAATCGATTTATGTCTACCGCCACTATCTGGAGATTGACGATCAGGCGGAATTGCTCAGGGTCTTCCCGGAAGCCTGCGATTTCGCGGATCCTGAATTCCCGTTGCGCCGGAACGAGATCAGGTTTGTTGTGGCTCAGATGGCACTGAAACAGGCAGAGCGCAGCCCGCGTTGGGGGTTCTTTGGGCTGAATACGATCTTCCAACTGATGGCTGATCCCGAAACGGCCACCCAACTGCACTTTCGTTTCGGGTTCGCCTTCAGGGATCTGATCAAGCTGACCGGAGAGCTTGATGTCTTCGGTTGGACCACCGACAAAGCCATCCAGCGCGGGGAGTTGGAATTCCTCCGTCGCAAGACCGTACGTCTGGAGGAATCAATCCGATCGCTTCGGCAAACTCTCGGAGAATCGCCCAGGCTGAAGAAGATGATCTCGCGGGTTCCCCGGTTCAAAAAGCTGGCCATGGAGAACGATCGGCTGTGGAATCAGCTTGACCGGCTCCAGGAGATCCTTGGAGAGAATCGCGAGGGAGCGCCGTTGCTCGAGTTCCGGCCCATGCCCCCCTCGTACTTTGTCTCACGCAAACTCGGATTGGCCTACCTGCAGATCCCCAAGGCCGCTTGTTCATCCGTCTTGGCGATGCTGCTCAAGGCCGAAACCCCGGATCGCTACGAGGAAATTGCGGTCGAACTCGGGGACTCGGTCGGTGCGCTGCACCATACCGAGGGACTCCTGGAACGCACCGCGCAAGCCGGTGAGATGCTGCGGTTCACCTTTGTGCGTCATCCGTTCGACCGCATTCTCTCCTTCTACCGAAATCAGGTCACTCCCGGGGATATCCCGGAGGTACGGCGCCAACGGCTGCATGATGAACTTGCCCTTTCCGGTCTGGTAATGGGCATGTCTTTTGCAGACTATGTCCGCCGGATCGTCTTGGACCCCGTTGCCGCCGCCAACCTGCATATTCGCCCGCAGACGGAGTTCTTGTCGCCGCGTTGTGGCTGGACGGTGGATTTCATCGGTCGAGTCGAGGAGATCGATCGATCGCAGAAGCTGCTCTCACAGGCGATCGGACGGCCCGATATTGTCCTGCCGAGACTGAATGTAACCGGTGGAAACGGGTGGCGGGAATCCCCCGAACTCACACCGGAGCTCATCTCGTTGTTGGCGCGACGCTATGCGTTGGATCTGCAGGTTCTCGGCTATTCGGCAACACGATGATCTCTCCCAGGATGCAGGAATTCACCGTCCCCATCAGCCCGGCCGGCACGGTGCAGAGCATCCGTTTCGGCACCTGCGGCCGCGGCCGGCCGTATACCGCCATGGTTCTGCTCAAAGGCTGTTTGCTGCATTGCCCCTGGTGCAATCGGCCGGCGGCCATGCTGCGGGACCTGCGGGTGATGGTCGACGCCGCGAAATGCATCGGCAGGGAGGCCTGCGGCGTTGCCGACTGCGGCGGCAGAAAGAATCTGGCGGCGCTGCGCGGGATGCGGCTGGAGGAATTGCGTCAGGCCGCCGTCGTCGCCGCCTGTCCGACCGGCGCCCTGCAGCCGGATGGCGGCAGCCGTTCCGTTGAGGCCGTGGTCCGGGAGGTCCTTGAGCATCCGGCGTTCCAACGCCGGAAACGCCGGCAGGTGGTCCTTTCCGGCGGCGAACCAATGCAGCAGTTCCGCTTCCTGAAACGCCTGCTGAAGGCGTTCCGCCGGGATGGAGTCCGCTGCGTGCTGGATACCGCAGCGATGGCGTCCTGGCGCCGGATCGAGCAGCTTCTGCCGCTGGTCGACCGCTTTCGAGTCGACGTCAAGATCATCGACTGCCGCCGGCATGAAGAACTCTGCGGCGAGGAAAACTTCCCGATCCTGGAGAACATCCGCCGGCTCTGCCATCGCCGGGCGGATGTCGTCTTAACGCTGCCGTTGATTCCCGGCTATACCGACACAAAGCAAAACCTGAAAGACATCGGCGATTTCATCAAGAGCCTGAAACCGCGGCCGCAATTGGTGCTGCTGCCCTACAGCCCCGGCGGCGCGCCGGTCTACAGCAGGCTGGGAATTGCCTACCCCTTGCCCGCGGAACCGCTGGCCGCAGACGACGCGCGCAAAGCGCTGAGCTATTTCCGGCGGCGACGAATCCACGTGAGCCGGCAGCGAGAGATCATTTGATCAGGGCGTGTTTGTCGGTCTTCGGCTTGAAGGCCTCGTAGACCTTGAAGCCATGCTTCCGAAACAACGGCGCCCAGTCCTTCTTGGTGTTCGGATAGGATTTGGCCAGGCGGTCGGCGAAGGCCAGGAAGTTGATGTCGATTTTGTCTGTATACCTGGCTGCCGAGGCGATCACGTCGCGCCGGCACTTGTCCGTTACCAGCAGTTTGATTTCAACCAGCATCGGCTTGCGCAGTTTCCATTCAACCGATTTCGCCAGGACCTCCATAAGCGTCGGGATGCGCGCCGCGCCTTTGAGTCGCAGGCGCTGGACTTCGGCGAGAGTCAGATCCTGAATCGTGATGTTATCGAAGATCTTCTGCTGCAGCATTCGAGCCAGCACCCGCTTATTGTGGGCGCTTCGCGGGACCAGTCGCCAGATGCCGTTGGTATCGTGATAGACGACGGCGTGGCCGTCTGCGGTCTCCTGAATGTCGAATTCGACATAATGGAAGTCCTTCTTATCCTGCAGCGTGGCGAGGGCCTTCTTGTAGCAAGCCAGCGTGTTCTCGGGTTCGTCAAGCACATCTCCGCCCAGCCGGTGGCCGAGATTGCCGGCGGGCAGCGTGCCGGTCGCGAACAACAGCAATACTATGAACGAGCGCATTGGGTAACATACTGCAAAACAGGGATGATCCGCAAGGCCGCGGGAGTTGAGCGGGCGCATGTCAGTTCTGTAGGTCATCCCTTCGTGTTGTGGCAAGAGCCGCACCATAGCGCCAGAACGTTCGCCAGTCCAGCCACCGGCGGGCAAACGTCGCAAACACGTCGTAATTCAGCGCCATTCTTCGCTATAGCATTTCCAGAAAACTATAGCCGCTGACACGGCAGGGCCTACTACAACGCCTTCAGCGTTGAACCGTATCTCCCCCCATCCTGGGGTAGGCTTCGCCAACCCCAGGCTCAAGACGATCACGCCTTCAGCGTGAGGAGTGGCGGCTACAGAATAGCTTAAAACGTTCTAGACCCCGGGTCGCTCGTCGGCCCGGTGAATGAGTTCATCAGGGCAGGAGACGGCCCCACGATCCTGCTTTTCGGGCGCTGGGAAGCCGGCTTCCCGGCGCCCGAAAAGCAGGGTGAGGGGTGAGGGCTTGCAGCCACTAATGAACTTCTTCAGCAGGCGGATAAACCGCCTGGGGTCGTATGGTCGAGCCAATTGTTGGCAGGAAACACCTGCGGAAGTGACATGCGCCCGAGTTGAGCGGCGTAATGCGTCGGTGGCGGGGTGGGGCTCGCGCGAGCTGCTCTGCTGCCGGCGGCATACGCCATACCCCGTCACTGACGCATTGCTGAACGGCCGAACGCGGGTACGTGCCCGGCAAGTCATGCTTCGCTATTCAGCCGGAAGAGCCGGTCCCGGCCGCCTGCGGGTCGGGACGGGAGGTCAGGAACACAGAAGGGGGTGGCCGAGGACCTGTGAACGCGGGGGCGGCGCTTACCAGAACAGGTGGTAGTTGTCCGATGTGTCGGACGAGTTGTATTCTTCGAGCACGTCGACCCGGCGCCAGTGCGAGGAACCGTCCATGAGCGTCACATTCGTTCCCTCGCACCCGAGGTCCGCCGGATACAGTCGACTGGAAGAATAGCCGCGCCACAGGGGACCGGAACGCGTGTGCCGGATGCTGATGCAGTAGTTGTTGCCGGCAACATTGGACAGATAGCTCTCGGTATGATCGGCAATCACCGGCAGCGACGGGTCGTCCATGAACGTTTGCGGCGAGGTCCAATTCCCGAAAGCCCCGGGGAAGGGGGTCGTATGCCCGCCCAGGTAGTCCTGGCCCACATGCCAGCCGGGCACATGTTCGTACCAGCGGTCATTCGGGCAGCTGTAGGCCTCGGCATTGCCGGCGATTTCCACAAGCCGGTTGTAGTTCGCCGTCGAGATGTCCCGCAGATGCTCGTTCGGAATGTTGCGGTCGCCGGACATCAGTTGGGCGTCGTTGTCGTCGGCGAGAAAGACCAGTGCCATATAGAACTGCCTCTGCCCGTTGCGGCAGACGGTTCGGCGCGCGGTCTCCCTGGCGCGTCCCAATACGGGCAGCAGCATCGCTATCAGGATTGCCAGGATGGCAATCACCACCAGCAGTTCAATCAGCGTAAAGGCCCGGTTGCGGTATTGCATCGTGAGTCTCCCTGTCTGGATCACCGGCACTACGGGCAAGTATACTGAATTGCCTGAAGCTTTGCAAGCAGCCAGGCGAATTCGCCGGGCCTGAGGGATCGATCGCGTCCGGTCGTGCCCCAGAGTACAAGCAAGGGTCCCGTGGACTGCGTCACGCGGCTTCGTGCTTGTGATCCACACCGGGTTGCGCCGATTCCGTCGCTCACGGAGTGAGAGACTCATTGGGGCGCTGACCAGTAACCAATACGACCTGATGCCGCGGGGCCGTTGGTTTTACGACGAGCTTCCGAGTAACGGTCTGCCCGTTGCCGTATCGCACGCGCAACGTGTACGTCCCCGGTTCGCGAACCGCCAGGCTCGTCTGCAGCGGTCCGGAACAGCCGACACCCGTGTTGTTGCCGATGTGCCGCGTCGCAATGATCCGTTGCTGCGCGTCGATCAGGCAGAGCTTCGCCCCGATAACCCCGGTCTTCGCCGTTGGCCGGATCGTGTACATCCGCGTCTGGATCTGCTTGCGTTCGTCATTGACCGTACTGACTTCGGCTTTCGGTTTGCGGTCCGTCAACGTCTCGTTGATCAACAAGGTCAGCTTGCCGTTGACGCCGCCGACCAGGATCTCGTTGGCGCCGTCGCCGGTGACGTCGCCGGCCGCCAGGCCGCGCGCCCCGGCATTGTAAACGGCCGACGGAAAGATCTTGCCGCCTTTCCATTTCTCGTCCTGCATGAACGAACCATAACCGCGATTGGTCACGTAGAAGGCCACGCCCCCGGCGTTGCCGGCGTACAGATCGATGTGGCCGTCGGCGTTGAGGTCTTCCGCCAATGCCGACAGCAGGCCCTGGCTGGGCTCCTGCACTTCATTGCCATACCGGGTGACATCTTCCACGAACCCATCCTTGTCGGATTGCAGCACCATCTTGGCGTCGCCCATCACGACGTACGCGCCCGGCGTGCCCGGCTTCGTGATCTCGGCGAACGCCGCTGTCCCGCGTGGGTATTGCTCGCCCTCTTTGCCGACCAACCCGGCTTCGAACGTGCCGTCTTCGAGCTGATACAGCAGCAGCCCTTCGCCGGTCAGGTAGATAATATCCGTCCGTCCGTCCCTATCCCAGTCGCCGGTCTCGAAGTAGCCTGTGCCGCTGCCGCCGTTGTCGGGCGTGTTCAACGCGGATTCCTTCGTTGCATCGGCAAACGTCCCTCCGCGCTTGCCGGGATTGAGATACAGCGTCAACCCTTTGCCTTTGCGTGAAACCACGATATCCGGATAGCCGTCGCCGTTGATCTCCGCGAACGCGCTGCTCAGGCACTCGCCGCCGGGAATCATGTCGGTCTTGACGAACGTGCCGTTCTTTTTCAGATACACTGTACAGTCCAGCAACAGGTCCACCGCACCGTCGGCATCGACATCGCCGACGCTGACGCTGACGCCTTTCGTACCGGCCAATCCCAGGGCGGCGGTCTGGTCGACAAATGATTCTTTGCCGGTCTGAATGAACAGCTTGTTGCCGGTTTCGCAGCAGGCGAGCAGGTCCAGTTTGCCGTCGGCGTTCGCATCAAATACGGCGACGCCCTGAACCGGCTTTTTGAAGGCGGCGATCGGCAGCGCACGGAAGCGCGTAAAAGGAATCGCCGGAAAATACAAGGTGCCTTCGGCGTTGTCCTGCATCATTTTCCACATGTTCTCAACGGTGCCGTTGAAGGTGGCCATGAAGATCTGATCACTGGCCGGATCGAAATCGGCGTCATAGTTTCTGAGCAGTGTCCATTTGGCCGGATCCTCCGGGTCCATCCCGGCATACCAGGCCTTGCCGCCGCCACCATAATACAGGACCTCCAGGCGGCGGGACCGCGGCAGGCGCTTGCCGGCGAAGACAACGATTAACTGGCCCTTCTGAATCGAGAGCAGGTCTTCCAGGAGGTCCTTGGCGGCGGTCATGGTGATAGTCTTCGCGGCGAAGTCGCCCTTGGCTTTGCCCACGACTCTGAACACGGCTTTCATGGCTTTCGTATCGATGCTCTGCACGCGGCAGGCCATGATATTCTCGTACTTCAGGTCCTTCGGCTGTTTCCGCGGGTTGATCACCGCGTCAGCCACGCTGGTCAGAATCAGTAATCCCAGGGCGATGGGAAACAGTCTATGCATGGTTGTGCTCCTTCTGCTGTCACGGCGTTGCCGGCGCAGGACGCCGGTATCGAGCCGCTCACTTCTTGCTGAACGGAATTCCGAAGATCTGTCATGAGCCTGCTCCTGCCCCGGACCAGAAGTTGACGTTCGCTTCGCTCACTGCTGCCCTTTGGACAGCCATAGACTGCGTCGTCCGGGATGCTTGTGAGACAACGAAAGATCGGGCCTGAGCACCAGTCAACCCGCAATCACAAGTCGCGGAACAGTTCCTCCGGCCTGGCTTTGTTGTTCTTGCCGAAGGAAACATTCTTCCATCTTTTCCGGGCCGCCGGCGCGACAAGGATGGTGCCGGCCTGGAAATCGTCGAAAACCACGCCGTTAAAATCGGTTTGTCCGCGGAAGACGGCCGCAACGCCCTTGGGGCTGATGTCGTGGGCCCAGAACCGGTCGCGGTTCTTCGGTTTGGCCAGACCCCAGTGTTTTCGCGGCAGCACATATTGGCTGATGCGGCCGTCTTTGGGTCGGCCGCAGAAGAGGACTCGCGCCCGCTTGGGATCACTGCTGCAGACGACCATCCGGCCGCTCGGTCCCAGCACAAAACTGGCGCCGCTGGTCCGCTGGTCCGGCTTTGCTTCGGGCTTGATCGCGCCTTTGCGAAACCAGCAACCGCTGAAGATCAGGTCCCGCGTGAGCGGGTACTTGCGCGTGCCGAACATCAGGGTGCCGTCAATGCCGTACGTACCGCGGTCGCTGGAGATGACCGGATCCAGACAGCCGGCGCCGGCGCCGTCCAGAAAGATCGCCGTCGTGCCCTTCATCGTGTAAAAACTGCCGCGGTTGCCGTTGCCGATGTAGCTGTCCGTCGAGATAATCAGCGTCCCTTGTTTCAGCGTCAGCCGATCGCCGGCGCCGCCGGACTTGCCGATGATCTCCAGCGACCCGGCGCCCGCATCAATCCAGACCCAGTGGGAGATGTTGCGATACTCCGGCTTGCCTTGCCGCGATTGCTTGCGGTGCGGCCAACGATTGCCGCAGAAGCGGACCAGGGTATGCTTGTTCGTTGTACCGCTGCCCAGGCCGCCGGTCTGTGTGCCGCCGCCGATGTCGCTGCCGTCCTTCAGCCACAGGTTGCCGATCACCGTGTATCGGATGTTGTAGCTGGCGTTGCGTTCGATGGTCAGATGCCGAACCGTGTACGGATGAAGGTGGTCCCGGTTGCCGGGTTGGATGGCCTTGTACTTCGTCCCGGCGGCGGGCAGCAGGACATCACCGTCGAAGTGGCCGCGCTTCCGTTTCTTGCGCTTGTAGGTATACTCCTCCGTCGTCCACGGCGTCTTCTGGAACGGTTTGCCGTTTTCGTCCAGCCAGCATTCGGCGTTCATCGCGTCGGCGCTTTCGCCGGGCTTCGCCCAGACGATCAGCGGCTTGCGTTTCCAGGTCTCCCCGGCGTAGTTGGCAATACGCTTGCCGTCGACGTCGTCGGCCCACAATCGATTTGTCTCGCGCGCGGCCTTCTCTGCAGCGGTCAGTGCGCGTTTCGGGCTGTACGTCCGGCGCTTGCCGCCGGCTTCGACGCGGTGAACCAGCTTCAAGTCGAACGATTGAACCGTTGCGTTGTTCAACGACCGCACAATGAGACGGTCGCAGTTCGGATGCTTGAAGAGCACTTCGCACTTGACGGTCTTGCCGTCGACAAAGGTCACGGCGCCCTCGGCGCCCGCCTGTACGGCGGTCGCCGTCAGCAGGAAAAAGAAGATGACTCCATACCTCATCGCGTAAACAGCTCCTGCGGTTTGCCATGGTTCTCTTTGCCGAAGGATACGTTCTTCCACTTCCGACGCGCCTCCGGGCTGACCGCGATGCCGCCTTTGTAGAAGCCGTCGAAGACGACACCGTTGAACTGCGTCTCACCGCGGAACACGGCCGTGATGCCTTTCGGCATCTCGCGGCCGCCGGCGCGCTTGCCGATCGCATACGAGCTGAAGTGCGAGTCTTTCGGGCGCGGACAGAAGATGACCCGGGCTGTCTCTGGATCTTTGCTGTGGACCACCATCTTGCCGGTCTCGCCCAGGACGAAGCTGGCCCCGCGCAACCGCTGCCCGGGTTTGGCGTTGGGGTCGAGTTCCTCAACTTCGTACAGGGCGCCTTCGAAACGCAGGTCGCGGGTCAACGGGTGTTCCGGCGTGCCGAACATCAGCGTGCCGGCAATGCCGTAGGTGCCGCGCTTGTCGCGCATCACTTTGTCGAGACAACCGACACTGGCGCCGTCGAGCAGGATCAACGTCGTCCCCGGCATGGTGTAGAAACCAGCCCGCGGCCCATTGCCGAAGTGGCTGTTTTCCGAGATGATCAATGTGCCCCTCGACACGGTGATGCGGTCGCCGGGCCCGCCGGTCCGGCCGATCACTTCGAGACTGGCCGTGCCCGTATCTACACCGACCCAATGCGAAATGGCAACATGCTCGGAGGTGCCGTCTTTGCCCGGACCGCGCTTTGCCGGCCAACGCTTGCCGCAGATCCGGAAAAACGTGTGCTTGTTCGCCTCGGCGCTGCCCAGGCCGCCGGTCTGCGTGCCGCTGCCGATGTGGCCCTCGTGCTTGATCCAGAGATTGCCGCGGACCGTGTAGCGGACGTTGTAGCCGGCGTTGGCTTCCACCGTCAGATGTCGCAGTTGCTGCGGCCCCAGGTAGTCGCGCTTGCCGGGTTGGATTGCTTTGTACATACTGCCCGCCGCCGGCAGCAGAATGTCGCCGTCGAAGATGCCCGGCGGCGTGGCTTTGCTCTTTTTGCGGCGCCGACGGATCTTGCGGCCTTTGTGGTCGGTCGTCGGCTGGTGCGGCTGGAACGGCTTTGCCGTCAGCGGTTTGCCGGTTTCGTCCAGCCAGTTCGACGCCTCCGTGGCGTTGCCGCTTTCACCGGGTCGGGCCCAGACGAGCAACGGTTTCTGCGCCCAGCTTTCGCTGGCGTAATTGCCGATCTGGCCGGGACCGACGTGGTCGCCCCACAGGCCGTTCAGCTTGCGGGCCTCGGCTTCGGCCGCGGTCAGTTTGCGCTCGGCATTGTATGTCCGTGTCTTGCCGTTGACGCGCAGACTGTGAATGGTCTTCGTCGCGAAGCTCTGCACCGTTGTCCGATTCAGTGAACGCACAATCAGCCGGTCGCAGTTCGGGTGTTTGAACAGAACCTCGCATTTTGTTTGCTTGCCGTCGACAAACGTGATCACCGCCGGCTTCCCGGCCAATGCCGGGGCGCCGCACAGGCAGCACAACCCGAACAGCAGCAGCCCAAACTTCATGATTCTCTCCTTCTATTCGATTGCATCAAGGTCATCGAGAAATTCAAACGGTACCGGCCCAAGGACCTCCTTGCCGCCGCAGAGGAATGCCGCCACCCGCGCGGCAACGGTGCTCCAGGGGGCACAGGCGACAATGGTGTGCGGCTGCGGCTCGCCCGAGTAGTCCATGAAACACGCCGCCGGCAGCGGCGCCCGCCCGAGGATGGCCTCGGCATCGCGCAGCGCCCGCAAGTCACCCCGGTGGCAGAAGACGAAAGCATCCGGCCCGTTCCGCTTCTGCAGCAGGTCCGCCAGCACCTTGCCCAACGGGACGTCGGGACGCCCCTCTCTGTCTGTCACCAGGTACGGCTCGCGGCCGGCCTTCCGGAGTACTGCCTTGTAGCCGGCCAGCCGGTCCGTCCGGCTGTAGTGCCGCTTCGGCGCCAGGAAGTGGTAATAGGAGAAGTCGACGTAGGCGAGGCGCCGGCAGCCGCGGTCAACCAACGCCTGCGCCAATGTCTTCGCCGCCCGATACTCGTCCGGGTATATGGCGTTCGGATGTTTGTTGTTGATGCTCACCCACGGGTGCTCGTGGCGTTCGATCGCGTTCACGATGTGCTCGGGGATGTCCAGATGATAGTTGACCGCGAACGCGTCCACGGCCCACTCATTCAAAATCCCCGGCAGGCTCTTGGCATCGTTCTCCGCGGCCTCCGGGATGTGGTTGATCACCAAGCGGTAACCGCGCCCGGCAAAGTTGCTTACCAGCGAGGATACCAGTTGGGGCGTGATCGCACTGCGCAGCAGACTCGGATCCAGCAGCAGGCCGATACACTTGGTCTGGCCCTGCACCATGGCCCGGGCCGAGGCATTCGGCCGGTAATTGAGCTTCTGCGCAATGGCCCGGATCCGTCTCGCCCGTTCATTGGCGGTGGTCCGCACGCCCTTGTTCCTGCCGTTGAGCACATTCGACACGGTCTGCACGCTGACCCCGGCCTGTCTCGCAATGTCCGCAATGGTCGCCATCAACCAGTCTCCGCCTGAACATGTATCGTTCCAGGTTTAAACTTAGAACGTTAAAGGTTATTGTCAAGGGTAAGACGCCGGTTCCGGGCGGAAGTTCCACGCGGGCGGGGAGCGTCACGGGACAGCCGGGCCGACGCCAAGGGTGTTTGGCCTGCCGGGATTATTGTCCAGAAGGCCTGATCTTCTGGTCGGCCGGGATTTCATTGGACTTGGGTTTGCGGTGTCCGTCGCTCTATTGAACATCCGCCGCGGGCAGGTCGAGGTGGAATCGCGTCCATTCGTCAGGCTGCGTTTCAACCGTCAGCTCACCGTCATGGTCTTTGACGATGCCGTGACTGATGGAAAGTCCGAGGCCGGTGCCTTTCTCGGGCGATTTGGTGGTATAGAATGGATCGAATATGCGTTCACGCACGGTTTCCGGAATGCCGGTACCGGTATCGGTTACCGTGGTTCGCACATACTGTATGCCGGCCGGTTTCCAGACATCGGCGGAGATCGCGATCCGCTTGTTCTCGTCATATCCCGGGTATTTCGCATTCAGGGCATCGCGGGCGTTGGTAATCAGGTTCATGAGGACCTGTTGGATTTCCTGACTGTGGCAGTGGATCAGCGGGAGATCTTCCGGGACTTCGACGTTCAGTGTAATCTGATCATGGCGCAAGACTGTCCGGACCAGCGACAGGGCGCCTTCAACGACATCGCAGATCCGGACGTTGTCGTATACCCGATCGCGGTCATAGCGGGCAAAAGAGAGCAGGTTTCTGACGATCGTGGCGACCCGTTCGGTCTCCTGGATAATCTCATCGGCGAATTCCTGGATCCATTTATGGCCGTCCGCGTTGCGGTCCTTCAGCAGTTGAGCGTAGCCCATGATGCCGGAGATCGGGTTGTTGATCTCGTGGGCGACACCGCCGGCCAGGGTACCGATGGACTCGAGTTTCTGCGACTGCCGGAGTTGGGCTTCCATGGCCTGGCGCTGCTTCTCCGCCAGTTTCTGGGCGGTAACATCGAGGAGCACGCCGTGGTAGTGGGTCACGTCGCCGGATTCCGCCCGTTCGATCCAGGTGAAATTGTCGACATGCCGCACATCGCCGGCCGCCGTCAGAATACGGTACTGGTGTGTGAAGCTCCGGCATTCAGGATCCTGTTCGTTGTCGGCAATGTGCGCTGCAAGCGCAGACCGGTCTTCGGGATACACGAGCTGCAAAAACGACACCCGGCCACTCAGGAAATCCTCGGGGGCATATCCGAAGGTACGCACATTGTCCGAAACGTATTCCACCGGCCACCCATCAGTGTTGCGCCAGAGCCAGACTGTGGCCGGACTCAGGTTGACGATGCGTTCGAGATCCTCCCGCTTTTTCAGTGCGGTTTCAAGCCGGGCGGTCGCCCGTACGCGTTCCGTGATGTCTGTGGACACGCCGACCATCCCGGTGGGGCGACCTGCGGCATCGCGCAGACAATGCGTCCGGCAATCAAGGATTACCTCCGTGCCGTCAGCGGCAGTGTTGACGACTTGTCCGCGCCATTGCCCGTCGTTGCGCGTCCGCCGAAGAATCTCATCCTGGTCGGCGCCTCGTGACGGGTCATCGCCGAAAAGGCGGACCGACTGACCGATGATCTCCTGCTTACTGCGGCCGAGGGCCTCACAGACGGCGGAGTTGGCAAATGTGATCCGGCCGTCGAGATCGGTGGCGACGACAAGATCCTGAATACTGCGCAGGAGAAGTGCCTGGAAGGCGATCTCGTGACTGGCGCGGCGGCGCAACGCCAGGCCGAAGCCGATCAGGAGCAGGAGCAATGCCGCGGCAGCCAGGCCGGCGTACTTCAGCCAGGCAGGGAGGCGAGCGCGTTCCACACTTCGAATCCACCGTTGCCGCGCCCCGTAGTACACGGACGTGTTGTCCCGCTTGAACGCAACGAGGTGCTTGTCGATCGCGGCAAGGAGATCCTTGCGGCGACCTTTAGGAGCAGCAAAGCGCAGGTCGAACGGACTCAGAATCAGGAAGGTCCGCTCGACGCGATAGTCCTGTTCGTGCTGTAAGCCAAAGAGCCGGCTGACCAGACCCGCCTGGGCACGTCCATCTCCAAGGCGCTCCATGACGGCGCCAAAACTATCCAGTTCCTGAAACGTACAGGTCACGTTAAACTGCTTGATGAGCGATCGCAGCTCGCCGTACGCAATGTCCCCCTTGACGACCGCGATCGTCTTTCCTTCGAGATCGAAGACATCGTTGATGTGCGCGTCCCTGCATGTATAAAGCTGGGACCAGTTCCACAGAACCGTCTCCCGGTTGAAATCAAAACGCTGCGCCCTCTCTTCCGAATAGGCAACGTCAACCATGAGATCAAGCTGTCCCTGCTCCAGAAGGTCCAGGCATTTGGCCCACGAACACTCCACATATTCGATCTGCCATTGCTCACGGGCCGCGATTTCGTCGAGGATATCCACGAAGAATCCCGCAGGCTTACCGTCTGCATCAATGAAGACCTTCGGCCGGTTTCGATACAATCCGACGCGCAAGGTGGTCTGGGCAGCGACCGAAGAGACAAGCAGCAGCCAGACGAGCCCAACCCCGGCAGAGACGAAGCGGCCGATCCTCATGCTGCCTCCCCGACACCTTGACCAACGTTCTGTTCTCGCCCGTGCCGCCGCCATGCGGGATCACCCGGGCCTGCTCCCTCTGCGATCTCCGGGAAATCCAATTCCATCATCACCTTCTGATTGCAGGCTGTGTTCGGCCCGACATGTCTTGCTGCATCACCCGGCCGCCCTGCCGCTACGTTGCCAACCCTGTCAAGTCTAACTGGTTGCATAGAAAAATAACGTTGCCCCACGTTATTTTCAAGTGGCCGATACGGCCCCGGGGAATGCGTCAGTGACGGGGTGCGGCCCAAGACGATGTTCCACCACGACAGGCTCGTCTCCGTCGGAATAATGGTCGGTTAGCTGCACCCGCCGCGAAACGATCCCGCCGGCTGTGCCGGGCGAGTATCAGCCTCCCTGCAGGTTGGCTTTGGGATTGGGTGGGTTGGCCGCTGAACTGAAGGGGGGATAGATACTCCCAAAGCCGAGCTTGGGGGCTCTTCTCGGAAAGCAGGAATCGAATTCATAACCCTTTCTGCGGCGGGCGTAGATACTCCCTCGGCGAGCAGGGACCGATGCCCCCCTTCTCGCGGACCGTGGGGCGACAGAACACTGCCGCTCTGCAGTTCTCCTCGGAACCGGGCAGACCGTGGGGGACATCGGGGCAGCAGACCGACCAGTGCTCCAGCGGCAGAAGGCCGCCCGCGGCAGAACGGCGGCAGACGCTACACCCCGTGACTGACGCATTATGGTCCCACGGCGCATGTCGTTTCTGCTGGCCATTCCCTTGCGCTGCGGCGGTCAGACTGCAGCTTCACGCCTTTCTTCGGGCGGGGCACCCCCGTAACGGATAGATCGTCATGTCGGCGTGTCGGTCGTCACCCTGGAGTTGGCGGCCGTGCCTCTCCCGGCTTACGGATGCGTCCTGGTCCTCACGCCAACGGCGTGACCGTTTCCAGCCTGGGGTTGGCGGCCGTGCCTCTCCCGGCTTACGGATGCGTCCTGGTCCTCACGCCAACGGCGTGACCGTTTCCAGCCTGGGGTTGGCCGCCGGGCCTCTCCCGGCTTACGGATGCTTCCTGGTCCTCACGCCAACGGCGTGACCGTTTCCAGCCTGGGGTTGGCCGCCGGGCCTACCCCAGGTAAGGGGTGGTTGCCGGGCAACTCTGAAGGAGTTGCAGTCGACTACAGGTCTTCGGTGATCTGCATGCCGCAGCGAACGCACCCGCCGCATTCAAAACCGCAGTTCACGCACCTGCTCGATGTACCATTTGTAGTCTTCGAGCGAGACGCCCGGAGTAATCAGATGATCCGGCATCATCATGAACCCGCCGTCTCTCATCAACGGCTTAAGCCGGTCGATCTCGGCCAGTACGGCTTCACGGCTGTCTTCCAGGGTCAGCTTGTCGAAATTGCCGATGATCCGCAGGTCCTTGCCGTACTGCCGGCGGAACTTCATCGCATCGCCTTTCCAGGGGCCGACCTCGATCGGGAATTGGACGTTGACGCCCGCATCCAGCCAGGGACCGACCAACAGCGTGACGTCGCCGTCCGAGTCGATGCCCATCAGCTTGACGCCGTATTCCTCGAGCTTGTTACGCATCTTCGTATATCCGGGCGCCACACATTCCTTGAAGATGCTGGGGCTGACGAGCGGGCCGCTCTTGCCGCAGATGTCCTCCCAGCCGAAGCCCAGGTCCGGCGTCACCCCGTGTTCTTTCATTTTCGGCAGAATAATGTCCAACGCCCAGCAGGTCAGGTCCGCCAGTGTCATCACCATCTCTTTATAGCAGTCGCGATCGTCAAACATCAGCTCCGACGAGCCGACAACGCCCATCCAGTTTCGGATCCAGCCCATCATACTGGCGGTCGGCACGGTAATCGGTAAGCCGGAGTTCTTCGCGTTTTCGATGCGCTGATCGAGATCGTCGGGAATGCGCCTGGGATCGGGCTGCAGCCGTTTCTTGTATTCCGGCCAGTCGGCGGCGGTCTTCAAGGTGAAATCGATATAATGCGGGATACAGCTCTTATTCTTCCAATCCTGCATGACGACGCCGTCGCGGCCGCGCACGATGCGGTATTCGTCAGTGTCTTCGAGAACGTCTTCTTCAAACGCCGGGAAGAGATTCAGGTTGCCGCCGACGCCGGTCCAGTGCGGCCTGGTGCCGAGGTATTCATGAATGTTGACGTCACGCGGCAGCCCTTCGGAGTACCAGCGTTCCAAGGTTTCGCCCCAGCCGGTCCAGTGGACCACGGGCATGCGGTCGAATTCGCCATAAAACATGATCTGTTGAAAAAGCTCACGGTTATTCACTGCAGGATCTCCTGATTTGGGGCATCAACACTCGGTGGCGGGAACAGTAGTCCGTCTGCAGTCGGCTGCCAGCGATCCGATGCGAAAAGCAGGGTGAGGGCTTGGAGCCATTAATGAACGTCTTCACCAGGCGGATAAACCGCCTGGGGTCGTATGATCGAACCGATCTAGGGAAGTGACATGTGCCCCATATGTAATGCGTCAGTGACGGGGAGTAGCGTCTGCCGTCGTTCCTCCACCGGCAGGCTTGACCTGTCGGAGTGGTGGTCGGTGGGCTATAGACGCGGACAGCACGCCTTCGCCCCCTCTTCCGGCGTCGGGTTCGCTGGGCCGACCACTGCTCCAGCAGGTCAAGCCTGCTGGTGGCAGGAGAGCAGCACGCGGGTGCCACTTCCCGTGACTGACGCATTATCCCCACATCCGGTCGCACCTTGACGGACCACCGGAATCTGCTCATATTGCGTAGGTATTCTTTAAGGGAGCGGGCGATGGAGTTCGCGTTTGCTACAGACGAGGCGCACCAGGTTCTGATTGTCAAAACATCCGGCAGGCCGGACCTTGATGGGTTCTGCCGGCTTTCGGCCGCAATCGTTCAGGAGATTCACGCGACAGGGCACAGGCGAATCCTGATTGACAACACATCGTTGGAAGACGGATTCACAGATCTCACTTCGGAAGACGTCAAAACCTATGCCCGCCTGCAGAAACGCTACCGGGAGGAGCTGGCAACCTTGAGAATCGCCGGCGTCGCCGGCTCAACGCTTCAGTATGGGTTGGCGCGGATGTGGCAAGCACTGGTCGAATTAGAGGGCATCGAGCTTCTTCACCGGGTATTCAACGGCCGTGAGGAGGCATGGTACTGGCTGCTCTCGGATGTCGACTGAGGGCAATTGTGAAATCCGGCATCGTTTGAGTCCACCAGGGTAGAATCGCCAATGGACACTCGCTATTGTTAGGATATGCACCGCGAAAGGGGCTATATGAACCGCAAGCAGAAGAATGGAAAGGCCGGCATTGACAACGTCATTGGCCGGGCTGTTGGGGCCGCTGGTTCGGTATTGGGGCTTGGCCGTTCTCTGGGATCAGCGTTGGGGTTACCCGGTCTCGGCCGCGAGTCGGATAACCGGCCGCGCCCACAACCCGGCGCGGCGCCGGGTATCGAGAATCTGCCGGACGTCAGCACGCCGCCGCCGCCGGATGCGATCGAGATCACCTGTACAACCTGGAATGCGGACCGCGTCGAAACCCGAACGGTGGAAGACCTCGATGCTTTTCTGTGGACGCCCTGGCCGGAATGGTCGACCGTCCGGTGGATTAATGTCAACGGCCTGCATCCGTATGTCGTGAACCGGTTCCGCGAAGCATTTGAGTTCCATACGCTGGCCGCGGAAGACGTACTGTTCGTGCGGCAACGGCCCAAGACCGAAGTGTACGACAACTGCCTGTTTGCTGTGGCCCGTATGCTGACCGCCGCCGACCGCCGGCTCCAGGTCGAACAGGTCAGTTTCTTCCTGCTGAAAGACACGGTCATTACCTTCCAGGAACGCCCGGGCGACGTCTGGGAGCCGATCCGCGCCCGTATCAACCAGGAGAATACGAAACTGCGCACGGGGAACGCCGACTATCTGCTGTATGCCCTGATCGACGCGGTCGTCGATCACTGTTTCCCGATCCTCGAAGGCTATGGCGATCTGCTGGAGGAGTTGGAGGAAGAGGCGATCGAGAACCCGACGCCGGAGCTGCTGCAGAGATTGCACGCGATCAAGCGGGAGCTGTCCCTCCTGCGCCGCGTGCTCTGGCCCACCCGCGATATGGTCGACAGCCTCTACCGCGACGAAGCCGATCATTTCTCGGCCGCTACCGCCGCCTACCTGCGCGACGTCTACGATCACACCGTGCAGGTCATCGATATCATCGAGACCTACCGCGAGATGGCCGGCAGCTTGACGGATCTCTACATGTCCGGCATCTCCAACCGGATGAACGAAATCATGAAAGTGCTGACCATCATGGCCAGCCTGTTCATCCCGGTCACCTTTCTCGCCGGCATCTACGGCATGAACTTCAAACACATGCCGGAACTCGACTGGAAGATCTCCTATCCATTGTTCTGGGTTGTCACCATCTCGATCGTCACCGGCCTGTTGATCTACTTCCGCCGGAAGAAATGGATTTAGCATGACCTATTGGGACGCACAGGAAGTTGGCGACAAGGGACTGCATCAGCGCATCGGTCCGCTGCATTTGTGGGTCGAACGGACCGCGGCGGAGTGGCGGGTCGCCGTCCGCCGAACCGGCGACAGCGAGAATCTGGCGGTTGACGAGTCCACCGCCAAACCAACCGATCCGCATGAGTGGCAACGGTTCGCCGTCACCGGGGAATCACATCGCCTCCGGCTGGTCCCCATCATGCCCGACCGCCCGGTGATTGTCCGGCCCGAATCGCAACTGACCATTACCGCCGGCAGCGACTGCCGGTTTTATGTATTAATTCCCGGCTGGATCCGCCTGATCGTCGGCGACGGCGACGGCAAGGTGCTGACCGAGATTCCCAGTGTTGTGCTCTCCAACAGTTGGTTTGGCGAACCGGATGAAGGCGTCCTCTGCTATGCCATGCGCACCACCGCCCGGCGCACCAAAGACGAGCTGCCGCAACGGCAGCACCAGGCCTTCTGTCCCGTGACAATCCACAACAGCGACAAGGAGAATCTCGTTTTCAACCGTCTCTGTGTCCGGGTCGGGCCGTTATCGATCTTTGCCGACGACGATCGCCTGTGGACCAACGAAATCAAACTGCGGCATGTCGGCCGCGACGACCTGAACCAACTGGACTACGGCAAGGGCTCACCGGAAGACTGCGACAGCGATGTGGTCATCAGCGGCCCGAGGGACACCCGGCAATCCTGGATGTCCTGGGCGCGGCTGCGGGGACTGACGTCTCTCGTACGATAGGAACAAATGGAAGAACTGCTCACTCAACTGAAGACGCTGTTCAAGGACTACCCATTTCTGATGGTGGCCGTTCGCATTGTCGCCATTGTGCTGGTCGGCATCCCGCTGCTCACGTGGTTGACCCGGATTCTCGGCCGCTCACTGCGGCGTCGGCTCTCGGAGCAAACCGCCATGCTCATCCGCAAGGGGATCTTCTACGGCGGCCTGATCATCGCCATGGTCATGGTGATGAACGAACTTGGCTTTCAGCTCAAGGCCCTCCTGGGCGCCGCCGGCGTTGCCGGTATCGTCATCGGTATCGCATCGCAGAGCAGCTTCTCCAATATCATCGCCGGCCTGTTCCTGCTGGGCGAGAAACCGTTCAAGGCCGGCGACTTCATCGAAGTCAACGGCATCAAAGGCGTGGTGCTGTCCATCGACTTGCTGTCGGTCAAACTGCGCACGCTCGACAATCGCTTTGTCCGCATTCCGAACGAGACCATGTTGAAATCCGAAGTAATCAACATCACGCACTTCCCCATCCGCCGCTTTGAGATGACCATCGGCGTGGCGTACAAAGAAGACATCGGCAGCGTCGTCGAGATTCTCAAAGATGTGGCCGACAAGAATCCCTGCTGCCTCGACGAACCGGAGCCGCAGATTCAGTTTGTCAACTTCGGCGACTCCGCCCTGGAGATCTTTTTCGGCGTCTGGTTCGCTTCGCCGGACTACTTCAAACTGCGCGGCACCATCGTCCGCGAGGTCAAGGAACGCCTCGACGCCGAGAACATCGAGATCCCGTTCCCCCACCGCACGCTCTACACCGGCGACGTCACCAGGCCCTTCCCCGTCCGGGTCATCAACGACAAGACGGATTGACGATGCCCGCGCTTTCGATCGAAGGATTGAGCGTTTATCGGAGGTTGTCCTATGGCTGCCAAACAGGCAGCAGCGAAGCGGCAACTCCAACGAAGCACGCTGGCCACTTCCGCTCTCCCTTTTCGCGGCAGCTTGCAGCTATGTCCGCGAACAAGCCGCCAACTCCTCCAGCAGTGCCGGCAACGACACGGTGGCGAACGCGGTGCGCGAGTCCGACATGGCATAGGGAATGATGACGGTGTCGTTGTGGATCACCGCGCCGCAGGAGTAGACCACGTTCGGCACGTAACCTTCGCGTTCGGATTCATTCGCCGTCAACAGCGGATACGGCAGACGGGCCAGTACGCGCCGCGGGTTGTCACGATCCAGCAGGCTGACGCCGATGGCGTACTCGCGCAAGGGCCCGACGCCATGGGTAATCAGCAGCCAGCCGTCCCTGGTTTCCAGCGGCGACCCGCAATTGCCGATCTGCAACAACTCCCAGGGATACTCCGGCGCCATCAGCTTGTGTGCCGTGTTCCATTCGTACAGATCCCTCGAACGCAGAACAAACAGGTTTTCTCCGTCATGCCGGGAGATGAGATAGTAGTAGCCGTCGATCTTTCGCGGCAACAATGCCATGCCCTTGTTGCGGGCGAACCGGCCGGCAACCGGAGCGACGGAGAAATTCAGGAAATCGCTGGTTTCGAGAATCATCGGATGCATCGCCAGCCCGTCATACGCGGTATAAGTCCCGAAATAGCGTTCGCTGCCGTCGTCTTCGACGAAGCGCACCAGACGCAGGTCCTCCATGCCGTGGCGTTCATAGCGGGTCGCCGGGAAGATGACGATTTCGGAAGGGTGGCAGTCCGGCGGAAAATGGAGCTGATAGTCGGCGTGCGCCAGCCAGAGCAGGCGGTCGGCCAGCGCCTTGGCCAGATCGGGTCGCTGTTGTTGATCGATTTCGCTCATCAGGTATTTCATCTTCCGTGTGCGATCCCGATGAGCGTATTCCGGACGGGCCGAATAGGCATAGCGCGGGGGCGGATCAAACCGCAGCCGACCGTCGGCGCCGATGACGCCGCGGCGGAACACGATCGACGAAACATGGCCTTCGCCGGTGGCCCGCAGACTCATCAGAAACCGGAGTTCGCCGGCTGCCAGCCCGGTTTGATCCGGGTGCGGCACGATCGACGGGTTGAAGAGCGCGGCAGACTCGATGGAGTACTCCAGAGTGAAAAAGGCGCCGATCAGGAGTTTGTGTTTGTCGGCGATCTTCGCGGCTTTTCGCGTATGCCGGGCCACGGCTTTGAAGTTGTCGCGCAGCACCTCCTCGAGATTACGGTGACGGGATGAGAAGCGCTCCTGCACCTGCTGCAGCAGGTCCGAAACCTCCGTCTCGGGCAATGCCAGCACTCGCTTCACAATGCTCTGGATGCGCTGCGGCCGGCTGAAATCGAGATAGCGCGGGATCACGCGGTTGTCGTCGGCGACGATGATGTCGGTATGTCGTTCGACTTCGATCATGGTCTTCTTTCCAGTCTGAGGATTTTCCATTTGCACCGGCGTCCTGACTTGCCCGCGCCTCCGCGCGACCCACCGCCAAACCGTGTTCCCCGCAACCTCTTGAGTGTCGGCATATCGCCGGCATCTCGTCGCCGCTCCCGGATCGCGGTCGCCGCCGGGAACCTGCCGATTCCCGGCCGCTGCAATCTCCAATCGCAAATCTGAAATCCAGTTACTTCGCCGTCGTCACCGGCGGGGCTTTGTCATGGTCCATGTTTTCATAGTCGATGCGGGAGTGCGGCACGGCAAAGCGGATACGCGGGTACTCCTTGCGGAAGGCGCTGATAAGCTTTTCCACGACCCTGGTGCCGACCTGTTCGCGTTCCGTCGGAATACACTTGAATCGCAGCCGCGCCAGCAGACCCCAGTCCAGCAATTCCACCCGAATCACCGGTTCGCTGCCGGTGTCTTTGATTACGTCGGCCGTCACTTCGGCGGCAACGTCGAGCATGATCTCTTTGGCCCGCTCCCAATCGCAATCGTGGTTCAACCGCACCGGGATTTCACTCAGGGTATATTTCTCGTCCAAGGTGAAATTGATGATCACATGCTGGAAGAGGATGGCATTGGGGATCAGGATGCCGCGGCCGGAACGTTCTTCGCCGCCCACCGTACCGCCGACCTGGTTCAACACCACATGCGTCAGCGAGATCGCCGTCACGTCACCCGTGATGCCGGCGATGATCACGCGGTCGCCGATGCGGAACGGCTTCTTCAAAACAATCATCAGCCAGGCGGCGATGCCGGTCACCGGCTGCTGCAGCGACCAGCCGAGCATCATGCCGAGAAAGCCGGCGGTCAGTCCCAACAGCCGCAAGGAGCCGCTCATCGCGATCAACACGAGTATGGCGATGACGAATTTCCAGACATTGTTCCAGACCTTCATAAAGGCCTTGGCATTGTCTTCTTCGAAAGCCTGCTCCTTCACTTTGGCCTGCATCACCTTCGTCAGATAGCGCTTGAGCTGCAGGACCACGAGCAGCGTCAGCACTACCAGGATCACCGGACGATACGGCGATTGCGGTCCCATGAACTTGCGGTAATACCTCTCGACTGCCCCGCCGCCGTCCGGCTGTGCCGATTGCGTTGGTGACGGTGTCCCGGCTCTTTTCGCGTCGTCTTCCATACCGGGCATCTGTGCCCCTGCCGCCGTGGCCAGGATGACGGCAAGAAGTACCCCGAGCGTCACTCTCGAAACGGTCTGCTTCATGGACTGATCTCCCTTGACTTCCGTTGTTGTCTTCGCCTGCCTGTCGAAATGCCAGCAACATACGCGCGGCCCTCACCAAGACAATGGTCTCGCATTATGAAGTAGATTCCCCCGGGGGCCTCCGCCGTGTCACAAATCCACCGTGTCCCCTGTGTCATCCTGTCTCGCCCCGGGTGTGTCATTGACACGGCGGCACCGACCTGTTGCCGGCGGCGAAAGAGCAAGGTAAGGCTCTTATATGAAATAGGTTATGACCTGCGAAAAATCATCTGGCACAGACTATGCAAGACAGGGGAAACGTCAACCCTGCAAGGCCGAAACTCTAACACAGGAGGACTTGACAATGCGCCGGAAATCCTTACTGGGCGGTCAGGCATGGGACGATCTTTTCTCCATGCTGCACCGAATGGAACGGCTGACCGGAGGTCAGCGGCAAACGGGGTACCCCGCCACGAACATCTGGTCGAATGACGACCACGTCGTCATCACCATGGAAGTGCCGGGCGTCGACCCCGAGACGATCAACGTGGAAGTGCAGGAGAACCGCATCGAGATCTCCGGCGAAGCGCCGGCGGTCGAATCGAAAGAGGGCGAAACCTGGTGGCGCAACGAGCGGATCGCCGGTTCGTTCTCGCGCGCCTTCGACCTGCCCTTCCGGATCGATCCGAAGTCGGTCAAAGCGGAAGGTCGCAACGGCATCCTCGCCGTGCGTCTTGAAGGCGCCGACGAGGACAAGCCCAAGAAGATTAAAGTCAAGGTTGCGTAAGGAGGGTCACACCATGAAAACCGAAGACGTCGCCAAACGTGACAACGCGGCTGTGGCTGAATCGAGGGACAACGGTGTTCAATGGACCCGGCGCCCGCGCGTGGCCATCCGCGAAAGCACCGATGATTACGTCATCGACATCGAGATGCCCGGCGTCGGCGAGAACGATGTCGACGTTCGTCTCGAAGGCAAAGAGATGAAGGTTCTGGGTCGCGTGCAGGACTACTGTCCGCGCGACCACGAACGCCGTCTGATCGAATACCAGCCCGGCAACTACGAACGCAGCTTCCAGTTGACCGACACGGTTGATCCCGAGAAGATCGAGGCCGTGATGAAACACGGCCTGCTGACGGTTCGGCTGCCGAAACGCGAAGCGGCCAAACCCAAGCGTATCGCGGTTGCCGCGGGCTGAGGCCGGAAGCTGAAACGCAAAACCGAAACGTTGCCCGCGGGGCCGGTGGGTTCCGCGGGTAAGCAATTCCAAAACACGCAAGGGAGGATCTGACCATGAAGATACTGCAATATCTGTCGCGACATCTCATCCCCATGCTGGCCGTCTTTGCCGCCGGCGCCGGCGCTCTGCCGATGCTGTCGCAAGTCGTCCAGCAGAACACCCCGGCGGCGCTGCAACTCAAGGAAGACCCCGCGCCCCTGGGGCGCCGGGCCGACGGCCCGCTGCCCACGAGCTACGCGCCGATCATCAAAAAGGCCGCCCCGAGTGTGGTCAACATCTACACGACCCGCACCATCAAGGTTCGACCGAATCCGTTCCTCGACGATCCGTTCTTCCGCCGCTTCTTCGGCGAACCCGACCGCCGCCGGCAGCAGCCGCGGCAGCGCAAACAGCAAAGCCTCGGGTCCGGCGTGATCATCACGGCCAACGGCTACATCGTCACCAACAACCATGTGGTTGCCGACGTCGACGAAATCAAGGTAACCACCGCCGACAAGAAAGAGTTCAAGGCAAAAGTCGTCGGCACAGATCCGAAAACCGACCTGGCCGTCCTCAAAGTGGATGCCGCCGGCCTGCCGGCGGTGACCATCACCGACAGCGACGCCGTCGAGATCGGCGACATCGTCTTTGCCATCGGCAATCCCTTCGGCGTCGGCCAGACCGTGACCCAGGGCATTATCAGCGCCAAAAGCCGCGGCATCGGCATGCTCGACTACGAGGACTTCATCCAGACCGACGCCGCGATCAACCCCGGCAATTCGGGTGGTGCGCTGATCGACGCCCAGGGCCGGCTGATCGGCATCAACACCGCTATCCTCAGTCGCAGTGGAGGCAGTCAGGGCATCGGCTTCGCCATCCCGCTGAACATGGTCAAGCGGATCATGCGGCCCCTGCTGAAGGACGGCAAAGTGTCGCGCGGCTTCCTCGGCGTGATGATCCAGAATGTCACGCCCGAGTTGAAAGAAGCCTTCGATCTGCCGGATCGCAAGGGGGCCCTTGTCAGCGGTGTGACGCCCGACAGCGCCGCCGCCAAAGCCGGCATTGAGAAGGGCGATCTGATTGTCGCGTTCAACGGCAAAGCCGTGAAGGACGTGCGGCATCTGCGGTTTCTGGTTGCCGGCACGCCACCCAGCAAGACCGCAACCGTGACGGTTTGGCGCGACGGCAAACGTCGGGAACTGAAGGTGAAGCTGCAGGAAATGCCGGAAGGCGAGTTGACCAGTGATGCCGGCGACACCGAAAAGGACGTCCTGCGGGGCGTCACCGTGCAGCAGTTGACGGACCAGGACCGCGAACGCCTGAATGCCCCCGACGGTCTCCAGGGGCTGCTGGTCAAGGACATCGCCGGCGACGCACCTGCCGCCGATGCCGGTCTGCGGCGCGGCGACGTCATCACCCAGATGTTCAACCGCGATGTCGCCACCGTCGCAGACGCCCGTGAACTGCTGGAGAAACACAAAGGCAAGAACGTGCTGCTGCACGTCTGGCGTCAGGGCGGCGGCCAGTTCCTCGTGGTGAAACCCGAGAAAAAGTAAGGCGCTCCTTCCTCTCGCAAGAGAGTTGACATATTCCATTCCCATCCATCCCATCCATTCCACAACCGGCTCGGGTGCGTGTAGCCCCGGGCCGTCGTTGTGAACGGCCGTCGCCGCCGCGCCGCACGACAGACACGCCGTATGGTCCCGGTTGCCCCTCGGCAGACTGGTCTTGCGCCCTTTGCCTTCCCGTTGCCGCGCCTTCGCTTCGCGCAGTCGCGATTCCAGCCGCTGCCGGCGGTCTCGGAACTGCAAGGTCCGATAGCGCCGTCGTCAAGGCGTGCAGTCGGCCTTGGCGCCGGCTGATTGAGCTCGGCATGACCGCTGTTTCGCGGTTGGCATTCGGGGTGCTCCAGCTGCCTGCAGTCAAAGGAACCAAAACAATCACAACGCAAACAAGGGACTTGTCATGAAGTCGACAAAACGGTTGATCGGCATCTGGATCGACCATCGTCAGGCTGTGGTCGTGACGCTGGCCGGGGGCTATCAGACCTGCAAAATGCTCGAGTGCGAAGTCCCGGAACGTCGGCGTCTGGGCGGGGGCTCACGTTCTTCAACACCGTATGGCCCGCAGGACACGGTATCTGAAACGAGCAATGATCGCCGTTACGAGCAGCAACTACGCCGGTTTTATCAGCGGGTGACGGCGGAACTGCAGGGCGCCGATGAGATCGTGATTTTCGGACCCGGCGAAGCCCGGACGGAACTGCGCAGTTTCCTTCGTGAAGACCCGGCGCTGCGAACGCGAATTACGGCGACGCTGGCCGCCGACAAACTGTCGTGGCATCAGATTGCCGAACGAACGCGAAGCGTCCTTACCGAAACAGATCGCTCCGGCCGGCCGGCTTCCGCCGCGTCACCGACAAAAACCCCGTAGCGGAAGCCGGACAATGCCGACAACGGTCCACATCATACGGGCCAGGGACTTCCTTGTCACGACATCGGCAGGAGTCCTTGACGTGGCCGCATCCAAGGAGATGCTGGCCGCGATACTGGCGGCTCAGGAACCGGAGATGAGGTTTGACGTCCTCCTGGACCTGCGGCGAGCCCAATGGCAACTGAGCACCGCGGAGATTTACGGATTCGCGGCGCGACTGGCAGAGTTGTCGACATTGCGGAGCGCGAAGATTGCGATTCTCATTCTTCCCGGCACTCGCGTCCGTGAAGCCAGTTTTCTCGAAACGTGCTCGGTCAACCGTGGATTGATGGTCGATACGTTCAGTAATTACGAGGATGCCATCCACTGGTTCTTCACCACGGGCGGACCGGTTCTCCCGGAAATCAGCCAACCCGGCGATTGAGCCGAGCTGTCTTGAGGGGCATGAAAAACGGCGTTGCCGGTCGCCCGGCAACGCCTCAGACATGCGGCGCAGGCCGCTCCTACCAGTCTTCCCCGCCGACCTCGTCCTCTTGCTTCACCTCCACAAATGCTTTCACGGTCAAAGTGGTCTCATCGTCGGCGTTCTTGCCGAGCGTGCCGGTAGCCTTGACGGTCTTGCCGACGAACTTCTTCAGTTCCTTGCCCTGCTTGTCCATCGCGACCACGTAGACTTCGTCGTCCCCGTCCGTGATCTTCACGCCGGCGTCCGCATCGTCTTCGTCGATGAGAGAAACAGAACCGGTGACGGTGACCTGTTTCTTTTCTTCGGCGTGAATTGTGGTTACCGCCGCCAGCATGAGAAGCACGGCGGCCAGACCGAACATGGTTGCTTTGCTCATTCTCCCGTAACTCCTTCTGTTGGGATGGGGAATGAATGTCGCGTGGGGCCGGATTCCGGCCCCGGTTTCCAGGACAGGCTGGTTCTGCCTTCCTGCGTTGCCGCCGTTGCAGGAGCAGGCGCGATGCCAATTCCACATCGCCGGCGACAAGCTCAACCGGACGGCTGCGGCCGGCAGGTGGGACGTCGGATGCCGTCCACTTCGGAACTCGGCATTCCGGTCGGTGGAGCCGGTTTCGTTGTCCGGCTTTCCGCCGGCGGCATCCGGAGCGTCTGCTTCGGCGCAATTGTCGATTGCCGCGCGGCGGCGCAAATCGGTATTGTCGGTTCCGATTCCGGTCGCGACAGCTCATGCTTCCGGCGTCGTTGAGTGGAGAGCCGGTTTGGCACCCGGCGTGCTCCTCCCCGTCCGGTCAAAGATACAACCAGCACAAGGAGCAACCATGAAGTCGTACCTCGTCCTGATCGTCAATGCAGTACTCGCGCTCACCGTTGTCGCCGGCGAGACCGAGAGCCGCCCGAATCCGTTTGCCGCTTATCTGAAGAGGGTGGCCCGGGCTGAAGAGAAACTGGCGAAGGCGTCCGAAAAACACAAACCGCGGGTGCAGAAAGACGTCGAGAAAGCGCGTACCCGTCTGCGTGAAGCCGTCGCCCGGAAGCGGAAGCCGTTCGAGAAGAAACTGGAGAAATACCAGGCCGACCTGGAAAAGGCCAGGAGCGACAGCCGGAAGAAGAAGACCGAGGAGAAGATCGCGGCAGTCGAAAAGGAACTCGCCGACATCGATGCCTGGGCCAAAGGCGAAGACCCCGACAAGCAGGACCTCGAAAAGAAAGAAGGCGATGCCAAAGGCGACGCCAAAGACAAGGCAAAAGCCGAATAGCTGCACCGGCCGTGAAAAGGGCTGCCGGGGATACTGAGTCTCAAACCTCTGCAATGCCAGTGTCCCCTGCCGAGAAAGACCCCCGTTCGCTTGTTTGACGGGTGAATAAGTTGTTTCATCACGCGACGCCACCCCGCCGGTACCTTCCCAACAGCGGTACGAGCATGCTCGTACCGCTGTTGAGGAAATCGGGTTTGAGGGTAAGCCCTCGTTTACTGCCCTTCGCGGTCCGCCTGGAGATCCCGCACCCTCTTG
>CAYLNH010000029.1:0-40767 GCA_964384625.1 uncultured Lentisphaerales bacterium | reverse complement strand
TGTCTGGTGTAGGTGACCGATCCTGAAACTCCGCACCGCAAGGGTGCGGGATCTCTATGCGGACCGCGAAGGGCAGTAAACGAGGGCTTACATTCGCAGGCCGCCTTCAGGACGCCGCGTCTGCAGGCAGGGAATACGGTTGCGGCTTGAAGTTGAGGAACTCCTCGGCCGCGTCCACATCGCGGCACACCCCCACCTGCACCCGAGACCCCCGGGCTTGTGACATCAGGGCGTACATCCTGGCCAGGCCGTAGACCAGGTCGGTCGCGGCGATAATTGCCACCTTGCCCTGTCCGCGACGGAGCCTGGATGCTTCCGCCACCGGCAGGATGCGGTTCATGCCGTCCGCAAAAATATCCACGTAGCCGACATCACGCAGGTCGATCAACTCATCGAATCCGGCCTGGAAGTCCGGATCCTCGACTCGCGCTTTAAGGTAATCGGTGACCTCGCTGACGGTAAGGACGCCCGACGCCCGCGCCAGGACCAGATGATGGCTTGTGCTGATACGGTAGGTAAGCGGCATGCCTGTTCTCCTCCGGTTCCCGGTTTTCCCAACTTGTGCTACCCGCGGACCCCGGGTTCAACACTTACTCGGTGGAATATACCCAGTCTGCCGTTGCTTTGGAAGCGACAAATCAAAAAAGTTCAGCGCGATTGTCAGCCGCCGAACAGCCGCCGCAACCATGATTTCCTGCCGCCGGTCTTCTTTCGCCGGCGTATGGCGGTTTCCGTTGCCAGTCGCGAAAAGCGGTGCTTCATCTCTTCGCGGGACATGGGTTTATCGTTCTTGTCCTTGTTGGCGGTTGCCTGGATGTACTGCTCATAGCTATAGAGGTACTCAAAATGGTCGGCGCCGATGTCGAAAACGGACCCGGGTTTCAGCCGCAGGGTCTCCTTCTGCCGGCACTTGCCGTCAATCGTGACGCCGGCGCCGGCCACCAGAATCTCCACCACCAGCTCCTTGCCCTTCAACGTCACGTTGCAGTGGTGCTCCGCGATACTGTTGTGCTGCAGTTGGATGGAACAGCTTCCACCACGTCCCAATGAAAAGGTCTGGCCCTCGCTCAAAGCACAGACGAACCCGTCGTCCTCCCCGGCCGTACACGCAATCCAAGCCATCGCACCTGCACCTCCCAGTTTGCCGACCAGCCCGCACACACAGCAGGCACCCGCATCTCGCCATATTTCGCAACTGTTCCGTTGCGCACCGAGCGGGGACATCGTGCCGCCGCCGACCCGACACAGAACCGTCAACGGCAAACTCCGTCCACCACTGGTGGAACATAGCATCCAGGCGCCCGATTGCAAGCTTCCGCTTGCTTTGGTTGACGGTGCGCGGTAGAGTATCCGCCGGTCGTCAATGCGGCCTGAGGGAACAGGTATAACTACTTGGGAGAACTCTATGAAAACCGGTTGCGCGCTGCTCTGCGGCTTGATCCTCACCTCCTTCCTGGCCGGCTGCGCCAGGAAGGAACGCTTCGGCGAACATATCGAACCGACGTATTACCCCGTCATCAAGGAGGAACCCAAGGCCGATCTGCCGAAAGAAGTCCTCGTCAAGTTCATCGGGACGGTCACCGCGATCCGCCCCGCCAAACCCGAGGACCGGGGCGTTGTCATCGGCTCCAAATTCCACAGCAAGTATGTGGTGGACGTGCGCGTCGACCGCATCCTGAATGACAAACGTGGTCTGGTGACGCTGGACCAGACTTCCACCTTCCTGGTGGAAAGCCTGCCGCGGACGTTCGGTCGCCACAAGCCCAAGATCAAAGGCACCGAAAAAGAACGGCGCTATCGGTTTACCGTCAAGGGCGAGATCGGCAACGAGAACAAGTACGAATACATCTATATGTTCGGTTCGCAGTTGTAGCTGTTACAGCAGCGACCGCAGTCGGGCGACCCAGTATCGCCGCCGGAAGCGCCCGCCCCATGCCGCCGGATCGACAGTGTACAGTTCCCGGTAGAGTGAGCAGTACTCCTCCCAGCGCGCCAACCGGTAGTAGGCGCGCAGCAACTCCCGGTGCACCCGATCGGCGATCACGGCGAAGTTTGCCCCCAACGCCGCCATCGCCGGTTCGTCCGCCCGCAGGTGGTCGAGCAGGCGTGTGCCCTGCGCCGCAATCTTCGCATGATTGATGCTTGCCGAATCGTCCTGCTTCCGGATCCGCGAGACCACCCGGCCGCAGTTGCGGAATTCCAGCCGGGCCATCAGCCGAATGAACAATTCCACATCCTCCAGATTGGTCAAATCCTCGTGGTAGGCCGGCATCCGGTCGAAATGATGCCGGCGAATCATAAAGGACATGGTGTGGATGAACGGACGCTTGACGTATTCCTGCAGGAGGTCCTGCCGGGGCATGCGGTCCGGGGGGATTTCCACCGCGTCCCCCAGGCAGCAGGCGCCGAAGGCCAAACCGTCGAATTCCGGGTCCGCCGCGTAGACCGCACGCAACGCCGCAATGCCGCCCGGCTCAAAAAGATCGTCAGAGTCCAGACAGCAGAGAAACTCCGTCTCCGCCGCCGCGATCCCCGCATTGCGCGCGGCAGACTTCTCGCGGTTCTCCGGCTGCACGATCAGCCGCACACGGTCGCCGAAACGGTCGCGCAGATGCGCGGGCGTCCCGTCGGTGGAAGCATCGTCAATCACGATCGGCAGGACCTCCTTGCCCTGATCGATCACCGACGCCACCGCGTCCGCCACGGTTGGCCAGCGGTTGTAGGTCGGAATGATGACGGCGGTTTCGTAACCCATCCGTTACCATACCCCCACCACGGTTGACTGACCACTGCTTGGCGCCGCCCCGGGCGCTGGACCAACAGACATGGACGACGGCTCGGTCAGTCATGAGCACAGGTTAAGGCGGCTACAGCCGCCGCAAAAACGCCTTCTGAAGACCCCCACGGCCCCGTGTCATGAGTGAATAAGTTGTTTAGATACAGGTCGTCTCCCACCCCCTGATTATACAACTCATTCACCCGTCAGACGGGCTGGCGTAATTCAGACGCCTTCAACTGCGAGCCGTCATTGCACGCAATTTCACGACTTCCCATCCAACCCCGCCACGGCGGCCAGGGAGCAACAAGGATTGAGAACCAACCCGGCCGGGCGGCCGCTTACTTCGGCGCCTTGTAGTTCGGCAATTCGTCGCCGGCAGTCGTTCCCGGGATGATCCGCCGGCCGCCGAGGATCATGACTCGGCCGATGTCCGGATCGCGATGCAGCAGGGGTTTCCGGTCGTTCACGACTTCGTATTGCGTCATCTGCTTGAGCTTGCCGTCAATGCTGTAGACCCAATGCGTGAAGTTGCGCGGCTCGGTGTGGATCAACATGTGGAGCTGGCTGCGGGCGTCGACTTCCATCTGCGGGTCGTCCCCCTCGATGTGCGAGCTCAAGCGGACCAGCGTATGCACCAGTTTCTCATCCTGAATCCGGAGACAGTAGATCTTGGTGTTCTCAGCGCGTAAGTCGATCAGCGTACACTCGCGGAATTTGATCTTCCCGCCCTCAGCCGTGGGAACGCCGACCTTTTTTGTTTTTACCTCTTCCCCCTTTTTCACGGTCACCTCGACCGGTACCGACAGCAGGTCGTGCGGCAGGCGGCTGTGACTGAACAACAGGCGAATCTTGTAGCTCCCCGGCTTGGCCATGCCATAATGGGTGTTCAACTGCACAATGCTCTTCTGCTTGCCGCCGGCCGGCAACACCAGGTTCCTGGCGAGGTTGATCCGTTCCCTGACGCCGGCGTGGCCGTTGCCCGGGCGCTTCTCCAGCTTGTGGTCAAACGGTTTCACCTGCCGCTGATTCATATCCGTGATCTTGCAGGCGATGTAGCCGTCTTCCCACTTCTTGAAGGCCAACGGATTGCCGGAGTTATTCTTCAACTCGATGGCCATCAGGATCGGTTCGTACGGCAGATAATACTCACGATTCGTGGTGAGTTTGATGTCAACCTGACTCCATGCCGGCGTGACGAACGCCAGGGCTGCCAGGACAATGAGCACGGTCCAACGTTGCATGCTAAGCCTCCAGATCGGTAGCGGAAAACCGGTTTTGCCCCTTGGTCCACAATCGGACTGTCAAGCTCATAAGATAACTGTGGTTCTGCCTGAAAACAACCCCTGACGGCCACTTCACAGAATGCCGGCGTGACGGGGTTTGCACTTCCCCATGCCGCCGTTCTGCCACCAGTGGCCTGGTGCCGCCGGAGCACTGGTCGGCCTGCTGACCCGATGCCGTCCCACGTCCTCGCCGGGGGCGCGGGACGGCGGGACTACATGCGTCCCTGCAGCTCCTGCTGCAGCTTCTCCTGAAACTCGACCAGGTCGTCCTCGGTCGGCTTCTCGGCGCCGTCCGCCTGGCTCAGTCCCAGCCGGCCCATCTGGTCGATATACCACTCGGCCTTGGCGCCGGACTTGAAGACCACGTCGCCGCTGAGCACGGCGCCCGGCCGAACGATCTTGCTCAGGTTGATCACGGTCTCGCCGCCGCCTGCCGCCGGCACGTCAGACAGGTCCGGGACTTCCGGAGTCTCTTCGGCCTTCGCCGCGTCCTGTTTCTCCCAGTTGACCTCGAGGTCGGCGGCGATCAGCCGCAGGTCCATGTAGGTGATCTTGATCTCGTGCTCGGTCTCCAGAATCTTCTGTACTTCGGAGAGCGAATGACCTTCCGCCAGCAGACCGGCAATAATGCGGTCGCGTTCCGTGGTATCCATATGTCTTCAGGCTCCAGTTTCTTTTGTCGTTTCCTTGTCGCCCGACGGCAAGCGCACTACATTCGCTTCCGAATCCATCAGTGTGAGCGATAGGCTCTTAAGGTACGAATGAGTTCAGAGAGTTTCAACAAACCCAGCCGAAAAGTCTGGATATTCGCCGGCGAGACGTCCGGCGACATGTACGGCGCCGAACTCGCCCGCGAGCTCCAAAGCCTGGATCCGGGGCTCACGATCCAGGGCATGGGCAGCAGTTGTATGGCCGACGCCGGCGTCGACATCATGGTGGACTCCACCGAACTCGGGGTCGTCGGTTACGTCGAGGTCCTCAAGCAGTACCCCCTGTTCAGGAAGATCTTCAATGATCTGGTGGCGCGCGCCGAACGCGACCGTCCCGACGTTGTGGTATTGATCGATTATCCCGGGTTCAATCTGCGGTTTGCCGAGCAGATGCACGCCCGCGGCATCAAGGTGGTGTACTACATCAGCCCGACGGTCTGGGCCTGGGGCAAACGGCGCAAACCGAAGCTGGCGAAATTCTGCCGGCACATGCTGGTGATCTTCCCCTTCGAAGCGGATGTCTACGACGACGTCGATCTCAAGACCACCTTTGTCGGCCATCCGCTGGTGCACATCCTGCGGCGCGAGGCGCCGCCGGCAGACCGCGACCCGAACCTTGTCGTCCTCCTGCCCGGCAGCCGCTTCAGCGAAGTCAACCGCATCTTCGGGCCGATGCTCGAAACAGCAACCGCACTGCACCGGCAGCATCCGGCGATGACGTTTGTGGTAACCGCGCCCCGCCCGGCGATCGCCGACCGTCTGCGGGACCAGATCCGTCAGTTCGCGCCGGACATCACCGTCGATGTCGCGGTCGGCGAAGCGAACGCCTGGCTGCGGCGCGGCATCGCCGGGATCGCCGCTTCGGGCACAATTACGGTCCAGGCCGCCATCCTCGGCCTGCCGCTGGTGGTGGTCTACCGCATGAACCCCATCACCTACATGCTCGGCCGGATGCTGGTTAAGATCCCCTACTTCACCATGGTCAACCTCGTCACCGACAGACTGGTGTTCGAAGAGTTCATCCAGGGCGAGGTCAAAGCAGACACGCTGGCGCCGGCGCTTGAACGCATCCTGCCCGGCGGCGACCGCCGGGACGAAGCCATGGCCGGCATCCGCGACTGCGTCGAACGGCTCGGCGGCGAAGACAACGCCAGCCGCATCGCCGCCGAAGCCGTGCTGGCGGAACTGAAATAGCTCCACCCACGACACGACGCCGTGGGGAGCGGGGCAAGATGGCGGCCATGGAAGCCGGCTGCTGACCGGATTCTCCCGGCAGACAAAATCCAGCCTGCCGGCGCCTTCGCCGTTGCGGGATGACAGGGCTTTATCGCCCCGGAACATCGCATCACAACGAATGCCTGCGGCAAGATGTCCCCGGTCAACCGTTTCTGCGGCGGCTGTCGGTCGGCTGCTGGCATTCCCGGTGTGCGATGGCATCGTTCTGTACTATGCGATGAATAGAAGGAGATGATCATGCGAACACTTTGCCTGAACCCGACGACCGGCGTCGCCGGTGATATGCTGACCGCCGCCCTGCTGGATGCCGGCGCCGACGGTGACGAGTTTTGGGCGTTGCTGCGCGGACTGCCGCTGCCGGCCGAGGAGTGGTCGGTCCGCATCGAAGATGTCGTCAGCGGCGGCATCGCCGCGAAGCACTTCGTTGTCGACTGGCAGGAACATCACCATCACCACCACGATCACGGCCATCACCACGGACGGCACCTTCCGGAGATCGTGAAGATCATCGAAGACTCTGCATTGCCGGAACCGGTGAAGATCAATGCCAAACGCACGCTCGAGTTGCTCGCTGAAGCTGAAGCCGCCGTTCACCGGACCACACCGGACAAGGTGCATTTCCATGAAGTCGGCGCCGTCGACGCGATCGCCGATATTTGCGGCGCCTGCCTGGCTCTGCATCTGCTCGCGGTGGACCGTGTCGTCTGCGGGATCGTCCCGCTGGGCTCCGGCACCGTCACCTGCGACCATGGCGAACTCCCGGTGCCGGCGCCGGCTGTAGTCCGGCTGCTGGCAGACGTACCGGTCTGCCTCGGCACGCACAAGGGGGAGTTGACCACGCCGACCGGCGCCGCCCTCCTGAAGACGCTGGTGGATGCGTTCGAAACACCCGCCGCCGGACGCTTGACGGCGCGCGGCTACGGCGCCGGCACCAGGAAATTCGAAGCCGCACCGAATGTGCTGCAGGCACTGGTGCTGGAGAGCGACGGGGCGGGGACGACACCGCCGGTGTGCGTCATCGAATGCAACCTGGACGACCTGCCCGGCGAGCAGTTGTCCCACTTGATCCCCGTCCTGCTCGAAGCCGGCGCGTTGGACGTCATCGTGGTTCCTTGCCTGATGAAGAAGGGCCGTCAGGGAATGCTTGTGCAGGTACTGTGTCAGCCGGACGACCGCGACCGTCTGGCCCGGCTCCTGCTCCGCGAAACCACCAGTTTCGGCGTCCGCCACTACGTCGCCGGCCGCCTCTGCCTCGACCGCCGGCGCGAGACGGTAAAGACCGAATTCGGCGATATCCGAGTCAAGATCGGCATCGCCCCGGAAAGCGGCGAGGTCTGGCAAACGGCGCCGGAATACGAGGACTGCGCTGCTGCGGCGCGGCAGCACGGCGTGCCGCTGCAGCAGGTCTACGCCGCCGCCCGGCAAGCCGTTGCCCCACCGACGTGACCGGCGCCGCCAACCCTCAACCATCGAAAAACCAGGACGTTTCAGCTGCGACGCGCTTGCCGTTTCCGCCACGGCTGTTATTTTATTTAAAGCACGACTCGGTATGATCGGCTCTTTGTTGGGGCATTGCCTCGGGACAACTCAGGGGCAGCGCCGCCGGTCGAATTAGCGATGCCGCGGGATCCATGCCGCAAATGCGGCCGGGCAGGCGATGACAGTGAGGGCTGTGGTTAAGACATCATGAGAACAACGCTGCACCAAGTCTTAGTTGTTGACGACGACCCCGTTTCAATGGCGATGGTCGAGTCCATTCTGGCCAAGAACGGCTATGAACCGCGGACCGCCGGCGGCGGTCGCGAGGCGCTCGAGATGCTCGAGAAGGCCCCCCTGCCGGCGATGATCTTCCTGGATGTGATGATGCCCGACCTTGATGGCTTCAGCACCTTCAAACTCGTCCGCAAAGACGCCCGGCTGAAGGCGATCCCGATTATCTTCATCACCGCGACCGCGGACCAGGCGGCAATTCAGCAGTGCTTCCAGATCGGCGGCGCCGATTACATCAGCAAGCCGGTGCGCGAGACCGAGCTTCTGGCGCGGCTGCGGCTGCATCTGGCTCTGGAACGGCGGCAGCGCGAATTGGACGAACTGGAAACCGAACATGCGATGCTCAAAGACCGGCTGCTGACCGGCGGCATCCAGGAGCCGGAAGCATTCAACGAGATCCTGACGGTTTCGAGCAAGATGCATGCGATCTTCCAGTACATCGAATCGATCTCGCGGACGACGCGTCCAGTGTTCATCACCGGTGAGACCGGCACCGGCAAAGAGCTGATCGCCCAGGCCACCTGCGCGCTGTCCAACCGCAAAGGCGAGTTTGTCCCGTTGAACGTCGCGGGGCTCGATGACAATCTCTTTTCGGATACCCTTTTCGGCCACGTTAAAGGCGCCTTCACCGGAGCCATGGCCGACCGCTCGGGTCTGATCGAGGAAGCCGCCGGCGGCACCCTGTTCCTCGACGAAATCGGCGACCTCGACATGCTCAGTCAAGTGAAGCTTCTGCGCCTCCTGCAGGAAGGCGAATACTACCCCCTGGGGGCGGACCAGCGGAAATGGTCCGACGCCCGCATCGTGGTGGCCACCCACCAGAATATTCAGAAGATGGTCGAACAGGGCAAATTCCGCAAGGATCTCTATTACCGGCTGCGTACCCATCACGTCCATATTCCGCCGCTGCGTGAGCGCAAGTGCGATCTGCCGCTGCTCCTGGAACACTTTCTGAAACAGGCCGCCGAATCGTTGGACCGGACCCCGCCCAAGCCGCCGGCGGATCTGCTGCCGTTGCTGGAAAGCTATCACTTCCCCGGCAATATCCGCGAACTCGAAGGCATGGTCTTTGACGCGGTCAGCCGGTCCACCGGCGCCGTTCTCTCACTGGCAGCCTTCCGCAGCGCCATCGCGCGGTCGCGCGAAGAAAGCACCTTCGATCTGAGCGAATCGATCACCCTCGACCAGGAAGACGTCGGCGGCATCGCCGTCAGCCGCGACGACCTCATCGACAAGTTCCTGGACGACCGCTTCCCCACTCTGAAGGAACTGAACAACCTGCTGATCCAGAAGGCGCTGGACCGCTCCAGCGGCAACCAGGCGCTGGCCGCTCAGATGCTCGGGCTCAGCCGGCAGGCGCTCAACAAACGCCTGAAACGGCAGGCCGAAAAGGCCGACGCCGCCAAGGGCTAGCCTGCATCCCCTTCAGTTTCGCCTTTGCCCCGACTCTGCCGGCTCCGGCTCCGGAAAGCAGGAATCCGATCCCGCCCCGTTTTGGGCGGCGGGTGCAGCTATTTCACCGTCACGGTGTGAACGGTTTCGAACCGCTCGCCCCGAATCAACAGGTCCGAGACCACCACCAGTTCGTCACCCGGCGTCACCAGCCCCTTTTCCTTCAGTAAGGCCGTCGCCGTTGGACCATTCGCCGACGGGTCGTCTTCAAACGTCATCAGCAACGGCTCGACCCCCCACAGCAGAGCCAGTTGATGCAGCAGTTTCGGATTGTCGGTGAAGGCGAAGATCGATGACCGCACCGGTCGGAACCAGGCGGCATTCAACGCCATGCGCCCGGTGCGGGTGAAGACCACCAGCGGCGTCTCGGGCCCGAGGTCGTCCGCCAGACTGCAGGCCGCCCGGACCAGCTTGGCGCGGTGCGTGCCCATCGGCGGGTGATGCCCGAAACCGTTGTCCGGATCGCTCTCAATCCGGCGCGCAATGCGGTCCATCACGTCGAAGCACTTCAGCGGATACCCGCCCACCGAGGTCTCGCCCGACAACATGATCGCGTCGGCCTGACTGTAGACCGCGTTTGCCACATCGGTGATCTCGGCGCGGGTGGGCGAGGGATTCTCGACCATCGATTCGAGCATGTGCGTGGCAACGATGACCGGCTTGCCCACTTCCAGACAGGCCTTGACCACGCGGCGCTGGATGATCGGCAGTTCCTCGAAAGGCACCTCGATGCCCAGATCCCCGCGGGCCACCATCAGCCCGTCGGCCGCCGCAATGATCGCATCGATATTCTTCAGCCCCTGCTGGTCTTCCAGTTTGGCGATCACCCGCTGGTGTGAATCATTGGACGCAATGATCTGTTTGAGCTCGACCACGTCCTTGGCCTCGCGAACGAACGACATGGAGAACAGATCGACGCCGGCTTCCAGACCGGTGGCGACATCGCGCCGGTCCTTCTCCGTCAGGCCCGGCAGATTGACGCGGACCCCCGGCAGGTTGATGTGCCGGCGACTGCCCAGCGTACCTTCCGTCAAGACCTCGCACTTCAGGTGATTCTCTTCCTTGTCAATGACCTTCAGGTGGATGTTGCCGTTGTCCACCAGGACCGTGTCGCCCACCGCGATGTCATCGACCAGACCATCGTAGTTCACGTCAACGCTCTGCAGTTCCTCGGAGACGGCGCCCTTGACGGTCAGCGCGATCAACTCACCGGGCTCCAACTCCAGATCAACCGGCAGTGTGCCCGTGCGGATGGCCGGCCCCTGCAGGTCCATCATGATGGCGACGCGCTGGTCCAGGCGCTGCGAGATCTCCCGGATGTTCCTGACCGTCTCGAAGACGAATTCCGGCGTGCCGTGCGACATATTCAGCCGGGCGACATTGAGGCCGGCGTCGATCAACTGCGCCAGCATATCCGGACTCATCGTGGCCGGGCCGATCGTCGCGATAATCTTGGTTTTGCGTCCTGTCTTCATGGCGTGTCCCCAGGTTGGAGTCGGAGGTATGTATACCGGCACCGCCGGCGGGTCAAGGTAGGTGCCGAGGAGGGGTTTTCAAGGATCTCCTGCCCGGTCCCGTAATGCGCCAGTCACGGGGAGTGGCGTCCGCGTGCTGCTCTGCTGCCACCAGCAGGCTTGACCAGCTGGAGCAGTGGTCAGCCCAGCTACCCCGCCGCCTGCGTCCCCCCTTCCGCATCGTTCGCAGTCGTTCGCCGGTCGGGCGCCAGATTCCACCCCAAGCCGGCGGTATTCGCCGTGCCTGCCGAGCAGCTGCCGGCAGACCGACACGCTAATTTTTCAATCGGCTCAGTCCAGCCCAAACTGGACACCCCGGCGGCTCAGCGCTATAGTGCTCGCTTTGCGAGCAGAATCGCACCAACGGCGAAACAGGAAGCAAGCGATGGCCAGAAAGACGGTCTACCTCAGCGGGCCGATTATGGATGAACACCTGGGCACTGCCCGGGAATGGCGGGAAGCAGCCAAGGTCCTCCTTGGCAAACAATTCCGGCTGCTGGATCCGATGCGAAGGAACTTCAAAGACCGCGAGGTCGACAGCGCCAATGAGATCGTGGAGTTCGATCTGCAGGATGTGCGCGACGCCGATATCGTCCTGGTGAACTACAGCAAACCGAGCATCGGCACCAGCATGGAAGTGTTCTATGCCGCCTATGATCTGGGCAAGTTCGTCGTTTGTTTCTCCAACTTCGAGTTCCAGGATTGCAGCCCGTGGATGGTGCGGTTCAGCACCAAGATCCTGCCGAACCTGGAAGCGGCATGCAATTATCTTGTCACCCACTTTGGAGGTGAGGATTGAGGCGCCTGGATGCCCCGGACATCTCACTGCTCCGGCTGGCCTGGATGACCGGCCGGCCGGCGTTCGTGCTGGCCGTGTTCGTCAGCCTCTTCATGCAGCCGATTGCCGGCCGCGCCGCGTATGTGATTCGCTCCCGCGACGTCGGCGGCACCACCTATGTCCACCTCAAAGACGTTGCCGGCTACTACGGCATGAAGATCCATCGGGACAAGAAGCATCTGGTGCTGGCCGGCAACGGCCGGCGTCTGGACCTGTGGCTCAAATCACGAACCGGGTATATCGACGGCTACAAGGTCAACCTGAGTTTTTCGCCGCTTGAGCATCAGCAGGCGCTATTGCTGGCGGAACGCGACCTGACGCTGCTGGTCGACCCGCAGTGGCGCGGCTGGGGACTGCCGCGCAAGAACCTCGGGACCATCGTGATCGACCCCGGCCACGGCGGCAAGGATCCCGGCGCCGTCGGCAACGGGCTGAACGAAAAGGATGTGGCGCTTGCCGTCGGCCTGAAGCTGCGGGCGATCCTGCAGGAGCAGGGCTATCGCGTCATCATGACCCGCAGCGACGACCGCTTTATCACGCTGGCGAAGCGCGGCCGGTTCAAAGGCGACGTGTTTGTTTCGCTGCACTGCAACAGCGCCAGGGCCGCCGCCGCGGCGGGCTTCGAGACCTGGTATTGTGCGCCGGCCGGCACCAACTCCACCCGCACCGCCGGCTTGATGTATAAGGAGAAGGTCGACGGCAACCGGAACGACCGGCTGAACCAGCGGCTCGCCTACGAGATCCAGCGCTACACACTGCATGCTACCGGGCAGAAGCAGGACCGCGGCCTCAGAAGGGCCCGTTTTCAGGTGCTCCGGCAGGCACAAGTACCCGCAGTCCTGGTTGAAATGGGTTTCATCTCGAATCGCGCCGAAGCAGAGAATCTCAACAGCAACGCCTACCGGCAGAAACTCGCCCAAGGCATCGCCAACGGCATCATCGCGTTCCATCGGACGGTGGCGCCCACCACGGAGTAGCCGACGCGACAAGACAAGCCCAATCCGGCAGGGTATAGTTCGACAGTGAAACAAGACTGGCCCGACATGCTGCAGAACCTGGTTAGAACCGTTGGGGGAATTGGGTTGGGGCTGTGTTTCCTGTTGTCCGGGGTCTCCTCCGCCCAGGAAGCCACCAAGACCGGCGGCAGCATTCACTACAACAACTCCCGGCGCATCCGCTACTACTCCTGGGCCACCGTCGATTACACCGTCAACAACCCCACCGACAAGCCGGTCGACGTCAATATCCGGTTCACCCCGCTGAACCAGCGCAACATCACCGTCTACGAAAATTCCTTCTCCGTCGGCGCCGGTCTGCGGTACCAGTATCATATGCCCGTGACCATCGGTACGGTTGATCAATACGCCATCGACATGTTCCTCAATCGAACCCGCGTCACCGATGCCAACCAGCGGCTGACCGTCATCCGTCTGGCCCAGAAAGACAACCACTTCATCGTCTTTGTCAACGACGATATCGATCTCTCCTACGGCCTCTTTTCGAAGAACGAAAACCTGGACGGCAACTACGTCAATACCCTGAACCGGACGTCCAAGGCCGCCACCCATTTTTCCGGCTACGACAACGCCCACATCGTGGTCCTCTACCGGCCGAACTTCACCCGGATGACCAGCCGCCAGTACAACGCCCTGCTGGACCACGTCGCCCGTGGCGGGACGCTGGTGTTCGGCGACCCGCAGGGCGCCGCGGCCGCGTGGAACACCCCCTTGCGTAAATGCATGCCGGTCACGCCGCTGCGCCTGCGGCAGGTGGAACATCTGGACGCCCTCGAAGCCATCGGCGGCGTTCCCGTCTTCTGGCCCGAGGGCGCGCAGTTCCTTGAAAGCGTGCCGCGCGGCAACGGCGTCAGCACGTTGACCCATGAGGATTTTCCGCTGGTTCGCTGGGGCAGCTACGGCCTCGGCCGCGTCGGTGTCTGCGCCGTCAACCCGTCGCTGGACCGGTTCCGCAACGAACACAACGGCCGGAACTTCGACGCCTACTGGCGCCACTTGCTGGCATTCGGCGGCCGCGTTTCCTATGCGTCGTCGTCGCGCGATCCCGGACTGACGGAAGCCGTGGACAAGCTGACGGGCATCGAGATTCCCGATCGCAGTCTGATCCGGAATATCGTGTTGTGCTACATGGCCGTGATCATCGTCTTCATCGGCATCGGCCTGTTCCTCCGGCAACACGTCAAATCGTGGATCGGTCTGGGCGTCATCGCCCTGGCGGCAACCTGGGGGGTCTTCATCTATGCCGGCATCCGGCAAAGCAACCTGGAACCGAAGACCGCGACGATGCTCGAATTCGTCAACCACGGCGTCGAAGATCTGTGCACCGAGCAACTGGTCAGCCTGACCCTGCTCAGCGAAAGCACGTTGGACCTCAACAACGACGATGTCGATCTGTTGCTGCGTTCGTTTCCGCCGCCGCGCCGGGTGCGCCGGGTGAGCAATCATCCGGCCAAGCGGCCCACCGCCGCCAGACAAAGCAGGCGGGCCCGGAAGCGGGGGCCGGGGAAGAAGGGGAAGAAGGGGAAGAAAGGGAAGATGGGGAAGAACGGCGGCAAGAAAGCCGAGAAGCGCAAGATGTTCGGCGAAGCAGAACACGGCGAGGATGAGGATCTGCGGGATCCGCTGAAGATCACCCGGAGCGATGGCCGTTCCAGTCTGAAACACTTGCGGCTGCGCAACGCCAAACCCCAGTTCTACAGCGCCCTGCACACCCGTGACGGCGCCGCCATGGGCGACTTCCCGATCGTCCGCTGGACGCCTGCCGGCCCCGTAATCGAGCCCTGGGAGCTGCCGGCGGAAATCGGCCCGGCAGAGGCCGCCATCCTGATCTGCGAGAACGGCTACTACGCCCTTGACCGCAGCAGCACAAGGATCTCCTTGAAGGGCAAGGGCGGCGCCGTTCGCGGCGGCCCGGAATACCGCGCCCTGGCCGAATTCCTCGAGCGCAAGGCCACACCGACGCCGGCGATCGTCGTGTTCACCGAGTTGGCGACGGACAGCACCGGCTACCTAGCGCCGGAGCATGCCGACAAAGACCATCGATTCCACATCACCGGCCGCCGCGTCCATCTGATCCCGGTGGTCGACCGGTTCGACACCGAGACCGTGAACCTTCCGTTTGCCCGCATCCGCACGGAGATTCTCGATCGTACCGCGCGCAGCCTGGTCATGTACGGCCAGTGGCAGCCGGTACGGCCGACCGGCAAGACCGACGGCTCGTCGTATCCCATCACCTGTTTTCTGCCGCCGGCCGCCAATCACCTGCTGCTCAACCGGGTGAACGTCGATTTCCGCGCGGAGAACCGCGGCGGCAACATCGCCTTCAGAGTGTTCGTCAGGGCCAAAGGCCGGAAGGCCGACGCCATTGAGCTGCAGCTGCAGAAGGACGGCACGTACGCTGCCATGTTGACGCCCGAACAGAGCGCCGCCCTGATCGACCGGAGCAACGGCGGTTTCGAAGTCGTCCTCCAGGCCAGACCCAAGATCTACCTGAAAGACCATATCCAGCGCCTGCGGCAGAACACCTGGAAAGTCAAACAACTGCGTGTCGGCGCGGAAGGAACGCTACCGCCGGAACGGCGAGGGAGACTATAGCCCCATGATCAGAACAAAGCAGTTGACCAAGGACTACGGCGGCGGACGGGGCGTCCTCGACCTGGACCTTGAGATCCCCGAGAAACGGGTCTTCGGTTTCATCGGACCGAACGGCTCCGGCAAGACGACAACGATCAAGCTCCTCTGCGGTCTGGTGCGGCCGGATAAAGGCGAAGCCTGGATCGACGATATCCCCGTGTCCCCCCGCAACCACGTCAAGATCAAGCGGATCGTCGGCTATTTGCCCGATGAATTCGGCGTCTACCAACAGATGACCGTCTGGGAGTACCTTGACTTCTTCGGCGCCGCGTACCGCATCCCCCCGAAGCAGCGGCGCAAACGCATCGACGAAGTGCTCGACGTAACCGACGCCTCGCATATGGCCGACTATCTGGTTTCGTCGCTGTCCCGCGGCATGCATCAGAAGGTCGGGATCGCCAAAACCCTGCTGCACGATCCGAAACTGCTGATCCTCGACGAACCCGCCAACGGCCTCGATCCCTACGCCCGCATCGAGATGCGCGAGACCATCCTGCGCCTCCAGAGCATGGGCAAGACCCTGATGGTCTCCAGCCATATCCTGCCGGAACTCGGCTCCATCTGCGATGTCGTCGGGATCATCGAGAAAGGCCGGTTGCTGACCCAGGGCACGGTCCGTGAAATCACCAGTTCGCTGCGGCAGAATATCATCCTCGAACTCGAACTCGCCTCCAACCCGGAGGCCGCCGCCGAGGCCGTCAAGGAACTGGGAACCGTGCAGGACGTGAGTTTCTCCGGCGACGCCATGCGCATCGACTTCGTCGGCAAACGCGAGCAGATTGCCGATCTCAACCAGCATCTGGTCGAACACAATGTCAAAGTTGTCGGCTTCCGCGAAGCCGAAGTCGACCTCGAACAGGTCTTCCTCTCGGTCACCGGCAAGAAAGACGGCCGCGACCTCGGCACCGCCGCCAAACCCGGCAAAGACGCCGCCAGAAAGGAAGAAGCCCCCTCCCTCGAGATCCCGAAATCGGCCGACCCGGAACTGAACGCGGCCATGGACAAAGCCCGCGATCGCGTCGGTAAGTTCGTCAAAAACTTCGTCGCCCAACAGCCGGAGCAATCCCACTTCGCCGTCAAGAAACTCTATGTCGACGGCGATACCGAAGACCTCCTCTGGCTCGTCGATCTCGAGTTCGACGGGGTCGAGTTCAAAGGCAAGCTGCGCAACGGCAGCAAATTGCTGGACGGCCTGAACAAGGACGACCCGGCCCACGTCAGCGTTGAAGCACTGGCCGACTGGATGTTTATCGAGGACGGCGAACTGGTCGGCGGTTATACCATCCGGATGAAATTCGATCAGCTGGACGACGCAAAGAAGCGGCGGTTCCTGTCGAACAAGCCATACACCATCTCGAAGTAACAGCCATGTTTCTCAACCCGATCTACCAACGCGAAATCAAAGTTTCGGTCCGCGACCCGAAGATCATCCTGCTGGTACTCGCCTTTCTCGGCATTCTCGGCATGGCCATCGTCTTCCTGTGGCCGAGCACCGGCGTCTACTCCCAGGCAACGGCAAGCAGTATGCAGGTGTTCGCCATCTTCCTGATGAGCAATCTGGCACTGATCATCCTTTTGGTGCCGGCGCTGACGAGTCCCTCAATCACGTCGGAACGGGAGAACAACTCCTATTCCCTGCTGTTCACCTCTCTGCTGACCCCCGGCCAGATCCTGCGCGGCAAGCTCATGAGTTCCATCACCATGATCCTGTTGGTGATCGTGGTTTCAATGCCCGTCTCCGCGCTCTGCGCCCTGTCCGGCGGCATCGGCATGGCCCTGCTGATCCGGGCGTTCTCGGTGATCCTGATGGCCGCCCTCACCTACGGCGTCATGGGCCTGGCCGTCAGCGCCGTCTGCCGGTCGACATTCACCGCGTTGATCGTCACCTACGTGATGGTCGCCTTCTTCGCCGGCTGTACCTGGCTGCCCTACTATCTATTCCGGGTTGAGGCCCTGATCGTACCGCGCCTGGTGATTCGCTGTCTGAGCCCGTTTGACGCCCTCTGGTCGATCCTCTACAGCGGCCGCTATGCGCTGACCCAGGAGACGATCCTGTTCCAGAACCCGAATGCTTTCTACTACATTCATATACTGGGCAACGGCATCATCCTCTCCATCTGTCTGGCGATCTTCTGCAAGTACGTCGTCAGCGCCCCGAAACCGGCAACCATCTACCGCGGCATCGCCGGCGTTGTCGGGTTTCTGCTGCTTCTCCTGCTGGCCGGTGTCGGGTACTTCGCCAAGGTCGTCTTCGGCGATCCGAAAGCCATGACGCGCGCCATGGGCACCGACGTGCTCAACCCGTATCTCATCATGATCCTCGGCGGGTTGATCAGTCTGGTCATGGTGATGATCATCGTTAAACTGCTGAAGAAATCATCCGTCGCCAAGACCAGTGACGATGACGACAACCCGCAGAGAACCCGGTCCAACCCGCAAACCTTGAAGAAACGCGGGATGAAACTCGTCACCGCGATGGTCGGGTTCGTCGGCGGCGGGTTCATTTTGTGGCGGGTCATCCAGCGGGTGACGCGGAGCCCCGTCCCCCAGGCGGCCGGAACGACGAAGACCACATGGCCGCTGCACTACGAAATCGGCGGCATTATCGCCCTCGGCATTCTCCTGCTGATTCTGCGGTGGTTCCTGGGCTCTCTGCTCGGCGCCGGCGGCAAACACCGGCCGATCGGCCGGTTCCGCAACCCCGTGTTCGTCGCGGAAATGCGCAGTAAGATCTTCGCCAAACCCGTCTTCCTGGTCTACGGCCTGGTTACCTGTATCAGCATCAGTATGATCCTGCTGATTATCACCTGCCTCAACTTCGCCGAATGGCTTACCCCGGATAAAGTCCGATTGACCGCCATCGTCTTTCAGGTCGGCGTCGTCGCCATTCTGGCGCCGTCCATCAGCAGCGGCTCCATTACCGATGAATTGACCAGCCGGACCTTCAAAATGCTGCGCATGACCCCGATCCCCGCAACCCGGGTTGTCCTCGGCAAACTCAAGGCCTCATTCGTCTACGTTTCCGTCTTCCTCGTCAGCAGTCTGCCCGTGCTCTTGTCCCTGGTCTATCTGGACTATTCATCCGAAATGACAATCAGTTCGTTCTGGCGCGTCGGCGCCTGGTTTGCCATCCTCGTAGTAACCACTGTGCTGTTTATCACGGCCGGCTTCTTCGCCTCCGCCTTCTCGAAGTCCACCAGTGTCGCCACCGCCATCAGCTACTGCTTCGCCGCCTTCATCTGTATCGTCACCCTGGCCGCGCTCATCCCCGATGCCCTGCCCGCAAAGATCCAGACCATCCTGCTCACCATCAACCCCGTCGTCGCCGCCCTGCGGTTGATGTCCGACGACCTCTTCGGACAGTTGCCGGACGATGTCTGGATCCATAATCTCGGCGCCCTCGGTGGCACCGCCCTGTTCTTCATCATCGCCTCCAGCATCCGGACGTACCGCATCTTCACCCGACGCAGCTGATTGCTCATTCGGTATTGGGCATTCGTCAGTGATCCTATCGAGCTGCCCCACTACAGCATTTCCCGAAATTCTCCAGCCCTTTGCTCACGCCGACGGCGTGAAGGTTTGTTGAAAAACATAGCTACGCTGAAGGCATTGCACAATCCCACCTACACGTGCAGTCGCTGCAGTTTTCTGAAACATGCTCGAACCGGCGAACGACCAGGAACGAATGGCCCTTCGCGCCAACTTCCACTTGACAACCGTCCTTCTGTGGTGCATGGTGGTGCATTGCGGTATATAACGGAGTCCTCTCGATGAGTCTGGCCCTGGAACAGCAGTTGCGACAAACGTTGGGACGCGAGTTCTCGCTGGAACGCTCGCTGCCCGAACAACTGCTCGAGCGGCTCCAAACCTGGGTCCAGCAGCAAGAACCCGGCACCAGACTGCCGTCGGAACGGCAGTTGGCACAAATGGCCGGGGTGAATCGTCGCACGCTGCGCAAGGCGCTGACGGCCTTGCAGGACGAGGGGGTCCTGCACCGCTCGGCGCGCGGCACGGTCATCCGTCGTGATGCGGACAAAGCGGCTTCGCCGGTGGCGGAACCGCAGGCAATCGCCCATCCGCTCCAGGTATTTTCGGCGATCGTCCCGCCCCCTGTCCGGCCGCTGGTGATGTCGTCGTTCGAAACCCTCCCCTGGCACCAACGCATGTGGCAACGGCTGACCGCTGCGTATACCGCAGGTTCCAGCGTACCCGTCGTCATTGAGCCCGTGCCGCACGACATCAGCAACCACGGCAGTTACGCCGACTACCTGGGCGCCACGCGCCCGGATATCGCCCAGGTCTTGCCGGAAATGGTCAGGGGTCTCAGCAGTCGGCAACTGGTTCAGCCATTGCCGTCGGAACTGCGGGCGGGCATGGCCTCTGATCAACTGGTGGTCAACCGACTGGCGGACACCGGCGACAACGTCTGGCAATGGGCCGTACCCGTGCATTTCTGCTTCTGGCTTGTCCTGCGGAATCAGAACCATGGCGGCAGCAGGTTGAGCCGGACAATGGATGCCGACCAGCTCGTGGACACCCTGCTGGAGACGGCGGACCGCTTACCGCCCGGCGTCGCCGCGCTCTGCCACCCGCAATCGCTCGCTTTCATGGCGGGCCTGCCGCAAGCGAGAATGACCAAAGCATCCGCCCGCGCGATGAGTCGCGCAGCCCTGGCCCAGATGGCCCGGTTGGCGCCGATAGCCCACCGCATCCGCATCGAGCCCGGCATGTTCCCGGCGTATTTGAAGACCTTCCTTCAAGGCGATGCGGCCTACGCGGTCGTCCAGTCGTCCTTCGCGCTTGGAGCGCTGGCGTCTCTGCCGTTTGGCTGCGACCTGGCCATGGCGCAGCCCGCCGGAACGCGATGGCTGTCGACGGGGTTCTCGTGTCTGGCCGCGATGTCCGAGCGTGACGACGCCTTCTCCTTCATGCGATTCCTTTTGAGCGAACAAGCCCAGACCATCATCGCCGAGGAACGCGCCAACGGCCCGGTTCGTTGCGACCAGTTGACTCAGATGCTGGATGCCCTGCAGCTGCGAACGGAGGACCTGTTCGCGGGGCATCGGTCTGAGTCGGACTCCTCCCGGCAGGCCTGGGTCTGGTTCGTCCGGGGTTTCCTGAACCAACCCCTTCTCCAGGTCCTGCGGAAAGGGGCCCGACCGACGGAGGAGATGATCACGGACGCATGGGAGACCTACTGCAAAGCACATGGGAGTTAACCTGGACATGGCAAACACAACAGCAAAAAGGCGGCCGTTCACACTGATCGAACTGCTTGTGGTGGTCGCCATCGTGGCCCTGCTCGCGGCCCTGCTGCTGCCGGTGCTGTCCCGGGCCAAGGCGCTGTCGCTCCGGGCCGTCTGCCAGAGCAATCTGAAACAGATCTACACGGGCGCGGCGATGTACGCCGACGACTTTGCCGGCGCACTGCCCACGGCGCCGACCGCCGGGGCCCCCTGGGGCTGGGGCAACGCCCGGTCCGGCACGCAGTGGTGCATGCCGAATTACAACTTCCAGCCCACCTGGAATCCGAGCGGCTGGTGGAGCCTGCTCAGCGGCGAGCATGTGCCGCTGGCCGTTGTTGAGTGCCCGGCGATGGATGTTCAGAGCGGCTTCGACTTCACCAACGGCAAGGACGTCCCACTCCGGCAATCACATCTCAGCCATGCCTGGGGCGGCACGATCAACTACGGCTATCGCTACAATCACAAGCTGGACATGAACTGGTACTACTCCAAGCGTGCCCCCTACAAACCGAAGGTGCTGTTCGAAGGCGATCGCTCCTGGCGCCCCCTCTTTACTGACGCGTCCGAATACCGCGTTGACAGCGGCACGCATCTGCCGAAAACCAGAACCGTGTTCAACTGGAATTTCAACACCTATCGCTGGGCCCACCAGGAGGGCGGCAACTACGCCGCCCACGACGGCCGCGTGGTCTGGCGCCAGAACTACATCAATCACAGCAACCTGGGCGATAGCTGGCCCACACCATCACATATTCAGACCTTTGCCGGCGCCCCCGGCCGGGGGCTGGACGAACACGTCGATCACTGACGGACCATGTCGCGTCGACCGCGGCAAGGGGAACGTCCGCGGCAGATGCCAACGGAGAATCGAGGGAGAAACAAACAGAAGGGAACCTCTATGAAGCGTGCCGCGCTTGTCTTCTTCCTGGCCGCAGCCGCCATCGCCGGCGACGCGGTCAAACCCTCCTATGACGCCAACGGCCTGACCGGAGTCGCCGTCGGCAAACACCCGGGCATCACCAACGGCAAGATCCGCGTGACCAAGGTTCTGCTGACGCAGGCCTATCGCGACAAGAACAAGGAAGAGCATGAGAAGCAGCTGCTGATACCGGCTTACAACGATCCCTACGGCGGCGACAATCGCACCTTGCGCAAGGGATCGGTCACGCCGAAGGCCACGCGGTTCGATGCCGACAAAAAGGAACTGACGCAGGAATTCCCTTGGGGCGTGCTCAGCGTCACCTACCGTGAAGGCAAGAATCAACTGGACCTGGACGTTGCCATCGCCTGCACCGGCAAAGACGTCATCGAGTATCTCGAAGCCGACCTGCTGGCGTTCCAGCCGGCCAACGGCGCCAAGCCCGGCGTCCTGTCGAACCAGCCGGGCTGGGCGCGATGCAATGCCAACATCGGTGCGCCGCTGGTGCTGCAGTCGGACCTGCGCGGCGGCAAGATGGTTGTCTGCTCACCCTCCCCGGGCGGGCCGCTGACCTATCGCTTTCTCGGCGGCAAAGGCCCACGCCGCGTGCAACTGCGCGTCGGCCAGCCGTCGACCGGCGGCGAGGTATTCGACGGTGTCTGGGCCGTGCGCCCGATCCCGCCGAAAAAGACCGACGAGTTCACCATCAGCTTACGCTTCGACCGTCCCGGAGGTACTCCCACAGACCGTTGGGCCATGGCCAGGGACGCCGCCGCCAACTTCCGCAAACGCCACCCGTTTATGCTGAAATGGCCGGACCGCCGCCCGATCGGCGCCGTCCATCTGGGTGATACAAGAACGTCTGAGGCGAACCCGCGCGGCTGGCGCCACGCCATGGGCATACCGGACACCTGGGATGTCCGCGAAGATAAAAAGAACGGCTACGCCGAGTTCCACAAGTACGCCCTTCAGGCCGCCGACCGCCTGGTCGCCCACGGCCGCAAGCTCGGGCTCCAGGGCATCGTCGTCTGGCAGCCGTGCGGCCAGGAATACGCCAAGCAGTCCTACTACGGCGAACCGCGGCTGATGCCGTATCTCGCCCCGGAAATGGAGGGCATCGCCGACGAGTTCTACGCGCGCATCCGTAAGGGCGGTCTGCGCCCCGGCATCTGCATCCGGCCCAATATCCACTACGCCGGCGATGCCGATAAGAAACCGGTGCCGTGGGATCAAATTGAAACCTTGTGTCCGCGCCATTGGGTGTCGCCGAAGTCGGATACAGATGTCTATCACCCCGACGTCAAGATCCCTTATGCCCGCGCCGAAGCGCAGTCGCCGATGGAACGGCTCAGCGAAAAAATCAAGTACGCGCAGAAACGCTGGGGCTGTACCATCTTCTACATCGACACCAACCACTTCTGGCGCCCGCGGGACCGCAGTACCGGCGGCTGGGCCTGGAAGGGCAAAATGATGGCCGCCGAGGATTTCGAAGAGTTGTGCCGCCGTCATCCGGACGTCCTGCTCATCCCCGAACATGAGTACGTCCAGTACTGGTCGGCGACCGCGCCCTATCTGCAGCCGCCGGGCTACGGCTGGTGCACCCCCGCCGACGTCCGTGCTGTTTACCCGAAAGCGTTCTCCGTCATGTGCACCAGCATCGGCGGCAAGCACATCCAGGACCACCTCGCCGTCTACCTGCGGGCCGTGTGCAATGGCGACATCTTCATGCCGCCGGGCTGGTACGGCGGCAAACCCGAAGTGAAGTTCTACCGGCAGGCCGCGACCTTCGCGCCCTACCGCGTGCGGGTCAAGAAGGACTTGACCCTGGCCGTCGACAAACGCAGCGGCACACCCTGGAAGGACCTCCTGCCGGCGCCCGAAAAGAAGGGCCCGAAGAAGGACAAAGACGCCCCGCTTGCCGAAGACAGCGATGACGAGGACCTCCTTGGCAACGAACCCGAAACGCCCAGGTTCCGATTCCGGAAAGCCACGGAAGCCCGGAGTCCCGGCGCCCTCACCAGGTATCTCGGGCCGCGCCTCGGCCAGAAGGAGAAGGTCACCGATCGGCGCGTCTGGGTCGTCTACCACAGGGGCGTGGAGCCGGACAAACTCCAGAAGGTCTTCGACGCCATCGCCAAGGCCAACGGCATCATCGCCTGGAGCAGCGTGCAGGAATAGTCGCCATCAGTCTCATTGTGCAGTGCCGTTTCGGCGCCGCGCTGTCTCCACGCGCGCAGCGCCGATGCCGGGGTGCAGAGGGGCCTCCGCCTGCCTGCCGGGGTCCGGGCCCGGTCCTCCGGCACAGCGCCGCTCGGCGCCGGAATCCGACGGATCGGACCGAGAGGACAGAGCGGACGGCAGATCCGGAATACACGACACTTCTCCGCCGGACGCCCCCGGCCCCCGCTTGATTATCCGGCCAGTCAACGCAACTTACGGTTTCGCTCGCGGTCTAATACCGCTGAGGAGCGAACGTCCGGGATAGAACACAGTCTGACTTTCCAGAACTGGGACTGCAATGAGCACGCCACACATCAAGCTCTGTGGGCGAGTGGCGGGAGTTGTCGGGGGGCTGTGTCTGCTCACAGTGTTGTTTGTGACGCCGTGGGCGAATACCGATGATCGTTCGCCGTCCTCGCGCTCCGCCCCGGAACCAGAGGCGGCCGCGCCAACCGCCGGCGCCGACGAAGAACCATTGTCGTTGTCCGGCTGGTACAGTCGACAATACCGCGTGACCGAAGTCATGACCGCTGTCCGCAAGCTGGCGGCCACAGCCGAGCACCCGGCAGGCGTCCGGTTGCCGGTCAACCTGCCGGAGCCGGCGGAGTTCTTCCATGAGATCAAGAGCTTCAAGGACGCCGACGAACTCGTGATCTCGCTCTACTTCCCGCCCGATTTCCCCGCTGACGCCGAGCTGTTTTTCGTCGTCAAAGACTGGGACGACCAATGGCTCGATGTCCAGGTCCCCCTGCCGCAGCCGATCGCCGGCAACCACACCTTCGTCCTGCCCATCGCCGGCGATGCCGCCGCCGGACGCTGGCGGCCCAAACGGCATTTCCGCCCGTGGCACCAGTTGACCGGCAACCAGTTGAAGGAATACGGCCTGAAGCTCGACAGCCCCAAGGGCCGGCCGCTGACCTACGAGGGCGACGTGTACCTGACGGACGTTGCGTTGCGCGAGAACGACAGCCCCGAGCCGAACCCGGAGATCCGCGATCTCCGGTTCCTCCCGCAGGAGCCGCGCGTCGGCAAACCGATCGAACTATCGTTCCAGCTCACCCATCCCTACCGCCGTCCCTTCGACCCTGAGGACGTGAACCTGCGGGCCATCGTTGCGACCCCCTCCGGCCGGACGATCCCGCTGCGCGCCTTCTATTTCGAGGACTTTCTGCTCGATGCAGACGATGAGTTCAGCCGGGTCATTCCCAAGGGCCGACCGGAGTTCCGCGTTCGTTTCACACCGCTGGAAACGGGAGAACACGTCCTCCGCGTTGCCGGCATCGTCGCCGAGCTCGAGACGGAACTGCCCGAGGTCACCTTCAAGGTGGCCGGCAACCGCAACTGGAAGGGCTACGTCCAGCGCGACCAGGAAGATGACCGGCTGCTGGTCTTCTCCCGGGACAACCGCGAATTCGTCGGCCTCGGGCTTAACGTCCGGTCACCGTATGACAACCGTTATCAGGAGGTCTTTCCGTTCACTGCGTGGGACAACTTCAACCTCAACATGTACAAGCGCCTGTTTGCCCGCTATGAAAAGGCCGGCATCAACGTGGTTGAGGTCTGGATGAGTTCCTGGTGGCTCGCCCTTGAATGGATGCCGGATGCCCCCGGCAATCACGGCGTCGGCAACTTGAACCAGTACCGGGCCTGGCAGCTCGACCGGCTGGTCGAATGGGCGGCGGAGCACAACATCTACCTGATCCTCGCGATCAACAACCACGGCAAATTCAGCACCTGGTGCGACAAGGAATGGCACCGGAATCCCTACAACCGCAGCCGCGGCGGCTACCTCTCGCGTCCCGAGCAATTCTTCTCCTCCAACCGCGCCAGGCGCGACTTCAAACACCTGCTGGACTACATCATCGCGCGCTGGAGCCACTCACCGCATATCCTGGCCTGGAAGCTCTTCACGGAAATCGACTTGACCGGTTCCAGGAGCGGCTGGTACACCAATCACCAGGTCACCGACTGGCATCGCGAAATGGCCCGGCACCTCAAACTGCATGATCCCAACCGCCACCTGGTCACCACCCACTGGAGCGGCAACTACGGCAAAGCCAGGGGATCCCCGCAACTCGCAGGACTCAACGAATTGGACTTCCTCACGCTCGACGCCTACTACAGCGGGCACCAGGGCGCGCAACGCCTGTACAACACCCTGACGGCGACTCTCAGCTATCAAAGCCAGATGGAGAAACCATGCATCATCACGGAATTCGGCGGCACGCCGTGGGCCGACTCGCTGCCGCATGTTTTGCAGCAATTCCATCTCGGCCTCTGGAAAGGGTACTTCGGCGGCTTCGCGATCCCGCCCTTTCTCTGGTGGTTCCCCCTGGTCCATGAGCATGATCTCTATCCGGAATACAACGCCCTGGCCGCCTTCACCCGGGGTGAGACCCGACGCCGCGCGACGATGGTGGACACCACGCTCCAGGACGGCCTGCAGCAGTGTGAAATCCGCCGCGACCGCGACCGGCTCGTCTGGATTTTCGACCGGAACTACCATTTTCACAACGACCGACTGCACCTGCCCGCCCGCTCCCACAATGACCTCGGCATCCGTCTCGCCGGCCTGAAGCCCGGGAAATATACCGCTCAGTTCTGGAATTGCAGCACTGGGAAAGCTATAGGTATCGAGACCATCCTGGCGGAATCAAACGGTACGGCCGTCGTCCGACTGCCCGCGTTCCGCCGGGACATCGCGATCAAGGTAAAACCCGCGGATTAGGAGTTGGGCACGCGGCAATGAAGTATATCCTCGCCACCATTCTGGCTGCCGGCGTCGTCACGTTCGCCAACGGCAACGACAAGGACATCCTGCTGAAGACCGAACGCGAGTACGTCGCCGAACTCCTCGCCCTCGGCAAGCCGCAGCTCGCACAGCAGCATCTCGATATCATCCGGCGCGAATTCCCCAAAGAAATCGAGACCATCCATTTCTATCAGGGCCAGATCTCCTTCACCCGGGAAGACTACGAAACCGCCGTGAAGAGCTTCGCCATCGTGCTGAAGAAGAAACCGACTCGAATCCGGAAGCAACTGGTTACCCGGCGGCTGATCGAGGGCTATACCAGATTGGGGATGACCGACGAAGCCCACGCGCTGCTGCAAGAACTGCCCACCAAATCAGGTACCGGCGCCTGGTACCCCGTCGCCCTGCAGAACTGGGCCGAAGCCGTCCACCAGAAACTCGCGCCGCAATCCGCCCGCAAACGCGTGCCCGGGAAGAAAGACTGCGTCAAACTCCTGCAGACTTTCGCCGAAAAACATCCGCAGGATGCCCGGATCCCGTGGGTCAAGTACTACCTCGCCGAACATCAGTACGACCGCCTGATCGAGCTCTTGCTGGAAAAAGGCAAAATCTCCCGGGAAGATGCCCCCGTGGTCGTCAAGAAGGAAGATGACGTTATCATCGTTCAACTCCATCAGACCCGCCGTCACTTCGCCGATATCAAAAAGGCCTACCCCAGGCACGCCGTGATCAAACGCGTTGACCCGCGGCTGAAGTACCTCAATGTCATCATCGAGCGTGTCGACTGAACTCGACAATGCTGATGCCCCCGCCGCCTCGCCGGCGTTCCGCCGTGTCGTCAAATACGCCGTACTCGGAGGACTGACGCAGTTCGTTCCCGTTCCCTGGCTGGATGACTGGCTCCTCGAACTGATCCGCAAGACGATGGTCTATCGTGTCCTGAAACACCAGGACCTGCCGGTCGATCCGGCCGGCGCCAAGGTGCTCGCCCTGGGCCCCGACAAGCCGTTCGGCTGCCTGTCGGCCGTCCTCGGCATCCCCCGGTTCATCATCGTCGAGGTGATCCTCTACGGCTTCAAAAAACTGCTGAAGAAGATCTTCCTGCTGTTTACCATTCGCGAATACGCCAAGGTTGTGATCGATGTCTTCGAGCAGGGCTATCTGATCCTCGCCGCGGCCGAGTCGAAACGGCTGCCGCCAGACGCGTTCCAAGCCGAAGAACTCCTCGTGCCGATTCACGCAGCCCTCGAGCGGGCACGCCGCGAACCGCACAATGCCATGCCCTTCCGCCAGCTCTGTATGCAAGCCCTGAAAGGCAGCCGGACCACCGCGATTCAGGCCGCCAAAGCCCTTGGACGACTCGGCCGCAAACTCAAAGCGCGCTGGTCCAAAGCCGCAACCGCCAACGCCGTCATCGATGACGAAGAGGAATTGGGGTTCGGCCTGGACAATCTGATCCAGTCTCTGGCCGACGGCGTCTGGACCATGCCCGACTACCTCGAAAGCCTGCGCCGCTCCCTGGATCGCGAAATGAACGCCGCCGGAACACCGCCGCCCCTGCCGGCGGACCGACTGGAGTCGACGACAACCGAACTCCAGAGCTAGACGCGAAGCACCTTGGCGCCGCGAATGCCGCCACGCTTGACTTCCAGCAGAGCCTGGTTTGCCTCGTCCAAAGGGTACTCCCGCACGTCCGGTTTGATCGGGACCTCGGCGGCGAGCGCCAGGAACTCCTGCACGTCGCGACGGGCCACGTTGGCGACGCTCTTGATCTCGCGCTCCAACCATAAATGCTCGTGGTAGGAAAGCTGCTGCAGGTAGTTCTGGTCGGCGGCTTCCTTGCGAATTGCGTTGATTACCAGGCGGCCGCCGGGCGCCAGGTTCTTCAGGCCATCGACCACCGGCTTCCACGCCGGCGTGGTGTCGATGATCGCATGCAGCTTGGCCGGGGCGACGTCCTCTGTGGCCCCGGCCCACACCGCTCCCAGCTCGCGGGCGAATTCGCGCTCCTTCTCGTTGCGCGCAAAAACGAAAACCTCCATCTCCGGATAACGGTGCTTCACCATCTTCAACACCAGGTGCGCCGATGCACCGAACCCCGTCAACCCCAATCGTTGCCCATCTGTCAAATTCGTCAGCCGCATAGAACGGCAGCCGATCGCCCCGGCGCACAACAGCGGTGCGGCTTCGGCATCGGTAAAGGTTTCGGGGATCGGGCAGGCGAAGTCTGCCGAAACCACCATGTACTCGGCATAGCCGCCGTCGGCATCGCGGCCCGTGGCGCGAAACTCCGGACACAGGTTTTCCTCGCCGCTTCTGCACAGCTCGCATTGCCCACAGGCCGAGAAGATCCAGGCGACACCAAGACGATCGCCAACCGCGTGAACCGAGCAATCCGGCCCCAGTCGTTCCACCACGCCGACGACCTGATGCCCCAGGATACGCGGGAACGATGACGGCGGCGTCCGTCCCTCGATCTCGTCGAGTTCGGTATGGCAGACGCCGCAGGCACGGATCCTCAGCAGGACCTCCTTCGGCCCTGGCTCGGGCACCGGCGCGTCCGCGGCCCGCAACGGAGTGGTCGTCTTCGTCAGGTCACAGACATTGTCAAGAACTTGCGCTTTCATCGGCCACAAGGTAGCACGCCTCTCTTTCTCAGCAAAGACTCATCTCTTCTGCAACGCTTGTCATTCCGCCCGAGCGCCCTATCAGCAGCCTGCTGCGCGTAAGCGAAGCGCCCCTTGCCGCGCCGGCGGCACCAATCCAGTGTAGGAGCGGCTTCCACGCCGCGATTCCTCGCGCCCAGCGCGATCCGACTCTGCTGCGCCGGCGCCACGTTCACCTCTTCCGATCCCGGAGGAACGGCATTTTCTCCCGTACCGCAAGGACCTCCTGCGGGTCGATGTCGACCACAATCAACTCTTCCTGATCGCTACCAAGCTGAACCACTTTGCCCAAGGCATCGATCACCATCGAGCCGCCGGTAAAGTCGTGGCCACCACCGGATCCGACGCGATTCACGCCAACCACATAGCACTGATTCTCCACCGCGCGCGCCGGCAACAACGTCTGCCAGTGCGCCGCCCGCACTGACGGCCAGGAGGCGATCACAACGATCACGGAGACATCATCCGCGACCGCGCGGAAGATCTCCGGAAATCGCAGGTCGTAGCAGATCAGCGTACTGACACCGACACCATCGGCCACAAACGTCTTCGGCCCATCACCGGCGCCGTAGTTCTGATCCTCACCCAGCAGTCCGATCAGGTGGGTCTTGGCGTAGAGACTCAGGTCCGCACCGTCGCGATTGACTGCCAGCGCCACATTCTTCGGCTTGCCATGACCTTCAGTCAACACGAAACCGGCGATGATGTTGACCTTGTGCTCGACTGCCAATGCACGAATCAGCCCGGGTGTCTTACCGTCGATGTCTTCTGCCGTAACTGAGGTATCCATTGAAAAGCCGGTAGCAAACATCTCCGGCAGGATCAGCAGATCAGCGCCGCCGTCGGCCGCCTGCACCGCCATCGCCTTGGCTTTGGCGTGATTCGCTTCACGATCCTGCCAGGCGATATCCATCTGTACCGCAGCGATCTTCATCCAAATCTCCGCCGCAGTCGGTCCATTGCTTCATCCAGTATTTCGTCGCGTTTGCAGAAACAGAACCGTACCAGATTGCGTCCGGCGCGCCGGTCCTTCCAGAAACAGGAGCACGGTATCGCCGCCACTCCAGCCGTCGCCGGCAACTCGCGACAGAACGCCAGATCGTCATCAAAACCCAAGGGCGTGATGTCTGCCAGAATGTAGTACGTGCCTTGCGGCTGCAGCACGTTGAAGCCGATAGTGCTGAGCGCCTGCGACAGACGTTTCCGCTTCGCGGCGTAGTCCTCGAGCAGATCGCTATAGTACGTGTCCGGAAGTTCAATCGCCGCCGCCATCGCCTGTTGAAACGCATGCTGTCCGCAGAACGTGATAAACTGGTGGCTCATGCGGACGCCCTCCGTCAGGTGCGGAGCCGCAATCACATAACCGACCTTCCAACCGGTCATCGAAAACGTCTTCGCGGTTGACGACACCACCAATGCCCGGTCCCGGAATTCGGGGATCGTCAGCAAGGTGTGATGTGCACCGTCATCGTACACAAGGTGTTCGTAGACTTCGTCGCCAATGGCATAAGCGTTGTGTTGTCGGCAGAGCTCGGCAATAAATTCCAGTTCGTCACGGGAGAACACCTTGCCGCAAGGGTTCTGTGGGTTGTTGATCACAATGGCCTTGGTCTTCGCTGAGAACGCCGCGGCCAACTCCTGGTGCGGCAAGGCAAAATCCGGCAGCGTCAGCGAGACATGTTTCACTTGGGCGCGGGCCAGTGACGCCAACGGCGCGTAACTGTCGTAAGCCGGTTCCAGAAGGATCACTTCGTCGCCCGGTTCGAGCAAGCCTAACAGCGTAGCGCACAGTCCCTCGGTGGCGCCGGCCGTCACCGTGACCTCATGATCGGCGTCAACGTCGACGCCATAGAACCGCTTGAGTTTTGCGGCGACAGCGCGGCGAAACTCAGCGATGCCGATCGACGACACATACTGGTTCGGTCCGTGGAGTACGGCTTCGGCGGCGAGCTGCCTGATCTCGTACGGGCCGTCGAAGTCCGGGAAGCCCTGCGACAGGTTTACGGCGCCGTGCTCATTCGCCAACGCCGTCATCTCACTGAAGATCGACGTCCCGAACGGCCGCAGCGCACTGCTCACCGACGATTTCATCTGCGGTCGGTCATTCATGTCTGATACAAGACAGGAAGTCCCAATGAGTTCAAGTAGACGCAGGCATCACCTTTAGCAACGTGGGAGGGCGTCGCGGCGACGCGCCCTGAAAGGGTTCCGAATCCTGCTACCCAGACACCACAGCCCTGCGCTGTGGAGTTTCCCTCAGCAAACCTACACTCCGGCTCCAACCAACAAACCACAATGCCACAGCCCTGCGCTGTGGATTCGTACGTTCCGGTCACCGATTCCCCTCGACAATCCTCCTCCGACTGAATCCTGATCACTGAAAACTGACTACTCTCTTCCCCCTAACCGCCCGCCATCACATCGATCAGTTTCACAGCACACCGTCCCAGGGCGGTCAGATGATACCCGCCCTCCAGAACTGCGATCAGCCGGCCGCCGCAGACATCCTCGGCTAATGCCAGCACACTGCGGGACAATCGTTCAAACCCCGCATCCGTCACCTGCATCTGCGACAGCGGATCGTCGATGTGCGGGTCGAACCCGGCCGACAGAATGATGAACTCAGGCTTGAACTCTTGGGCCGCAGGTACGAGGACGAGATCATACGCTTCGAAGTACTCGCGATCGCCGCTGCCGGCAGCCAGCGGCACATTGCGCGTGAAACCTGCACCGGCCTCTTTCCCGGTATCCGTGTCCGCGCCGGAGCCGGGATAGTACGGAAACTGATGCGTGCTGAAGTAGAACACGCTCGGATCGTCGTGGAAGATCTCCTGCGTGCCATTGCCGTGGTGCACATCCCAATCGACAATCATCACGCGTTCCAAGCCATGCTTCTGCTGCAGATACCGTGCCCCGATCGCCGCGTTGTTAAACAGACAGAAACCCATGGCCGTATTCGTCTCGGCATGATGCCCGGGAGGGCGTACAGCGCAAAACGCGTTCTGCCATTCGCCGGCCATGATCTTGTCGGCCGCCAGTGTCATTGCCCCAACGGCACGCAGTGCCGCATCCCACGATTCCGGCCCGCAAATGGTGTCCATGTCCAGCATGGACTCCGGCAGTTGACAGGCCTTCCGGACGCGGTCCACATGCGCCTGTGTATGCACCTTCGTCAGCCACTCTTCAGCGACCGCCTCCGGCTCGACCTGCTCGACCTTGTCGCCGACCCCGGACTCCTCGAGCACCTTCAGGATCCACTGCAGCCGTTGCGGGCATTCCGGGTGGCCAATCCCGGTCCGGTGCTCCCGGAACTGCGGGTGATACACAAAGCCAGTCGTCATGGTCAAGCAAATCCCTTCATCATGAAACAAAGACTATAGCCCACCTTGAGCTCCACGCAATGGACCAGCGAAACCCGACGCAAGCCCTCGATTGCTGCCCTCTGTCCCCCCACGGGGCTCATCCCCGTGGGGCCGGGATTGGCCTCAACACGGTGACCGCAGTCTCCTCCTCCCCCTCTGCCAGTCAGCGTCGGGTTTGCCCGGGGCTGACTGGCAGAGAGGGGGAGCAATGCTTGGCGGGAAAATTAACCATCACTCCGCGGGCGCCAGGCCGGTGGTGGCGGCCAGAAACGATAGGGCAATGGCCGAGTCCGTACCGCCCGACACCCGCCTTACCCGTTTACCCGCCTTACCCGTTTACCCGCCTTACCCGTTTACCCGCCTTACCCGTTTATCCCGATCCACTACATACCACAAACTACCTACGAAGAAACATGCAGTCCCCGTAGCTGTAGAACCGGAACTGCTCCTTCACGGCATAAGCATACGCCGCCAACATCTCCTCGCGGTCCACAAAGCAACTAACCAGCATCAGCAGCGTCGACCGCGGCAGATGAAAATTCGTCAGCAGACAATCAACCGCCTTCGGCTCGTACGGCGGATACAGAAAGATATCGGTCCGCCCTGCCCCGGCCTGTACGGTGCCGTCCTCCCGCGCACACGTCTCCAATGTCCGCACCGATGTCGTACCGACTGCAACCACGCGGCCACCGCCCGCGCGAGCGGCGTTGATGGCAGTGGCCGCGTCCTCCGGTAACACATAGCGTTCCTCATGCATCACATGCTCTTCGACAGTTTCGGCGCTCACCGGTTGAAACGTGCCCAAGCCGACATGCAGCGTCAGTCGGACAATCGCAACACCCGACGCCGCAATCTCCTGCAGCATACCGTCGGTGAAATGCAGACCGGCCGTCGGCGCCGCAACGGCGCCGGGGTCGTCGGCAAACACCGTCTGATAGCGTTTCGCGTCTTCGCTGTCAGCCGGCCGTTGGATATACGGCGGCAACGGCATACTACCGATCTGCCGCAGCACATCAAGGACCTCCTTCGTATCAAACCGAATGCGAAAGACCTCCTCGTCGCGCGAGACGACTTCGAAGTGTACGGCGCTGTCCTCAAGGAGTACCTTCGCGCCGGGCTTCAGCCGGCGCCCCGGCCGCAGCAGCGCGTCCCACTCACCTTCGCCGACTTCCTCCAGAAGCAGGGCCTCGACCTTGCCGCCGGTGCCCGCCCGCGTCCCGAAGATCCGCGCCGGGATGACTTTCGTATCGTTGATCACCAGGCAGTCGCCGGGCCGCAGATAACTTGGGAAATCCGCGAACGACTGGGCTTCATAGTCACCGGACTGCCGGTCTAGCACGAGCATGCGCGACGTGCCGCGCACCGCCGGCGGCTGCTGCGCAATCAGTTCTTCCGGTAATTCGTAATCGAAATCTGAAACGTTCATGAACGCCTATGCCACACAATAATTTTGCTTTACTGTCTCATCGTGACAAGACTCCGCAGGCTTGCCCTGCGGAGTCTCACCCGAGAACCTGAGAACCTGCCCTGAAAGGGCTTCCTATATCACTGCGGCAATCGCATCGCCCATTTCACTGGTGCTCACCGCCGCACTGCTGTCCTCGGCAATGTCACCGGTCCGCAGACCATCGTTCAACACCTGTTCCACTGCCTGCTCAATCGCCGTTGCGGCGTCATCACGGTGCGCGGAATAGCGCAACAACAACGCGGCCGACAGGATCTGCGCAATCGGGTTGGCAATGCCCTGCCCCGCAATGTCCGGCGCCGAGCCGCCGGCCGGTTCATACAGACCAAAGCCGTCGACATTCAGACTGGCCGACGGCAGCATGCCGATCGACCCGGTGATCACCGCGCACTCGTCGCTGATGATGTCACCGAACATATTGCCGCAGAGCATTACATCGAACTGCCGCGGATTGCGGACCAATTGCATGGCCGCGTTATCCACGTACATATGCGTCACGTCGACGTCCGGGAACTCCTGCGCCACGCCGGACACGACTTCGCGCCAGAGCACCATCGATGTCAGCACGTTTGATTTATCCACGGACGTCACCCGCTTCTGCCGGCCGCGGGCAAACTCGAATGCCAGTTGTGCAATTCGTTCCACTTCGCCGCGGGTATAGGTCATGGTGTCGTAGCCGCGTTCGTCCGGCCCGGTGCCTTCACGGCCTTTGGGTTCGCCAAAATAGACGTCTCCGGTCAGTTCGCGGACACAGAGGATATCGAAGCCGTCCCCGACAATACCGGGCCGCAAGGGGCTGTACGCCGTCAACGCCGGCATCAGCCGGGCCGGCCGCAGATTGCAGAACAGATCAAACTGCTTGCGCAACGGCAGGAGGGACGCGCGCTCCGGTTGCTCTTCCGGCGGTAAGCTCTCCCATTGCGGGCCGCCGACCGACCCGAATAGAATGGCATCACTGGACTGACACAAAGCCAGCGTATCGCCGGGCAGTGCTTTGCCCTGGCGGTCAATGCCGGCGCCGCCGACATCGGCTTCTTCGTACGTGAGTTCAATGCCAAAGCGCTGCTGGACCACGTCCAGAACCTTCAGTGCCTCGGCCATAATCTCCGGCCCAATCCCATCCCCGGGAAGTACCGCTATCTTCATATCGCTTCGCGTTGCTTCGCTAGTTGAATCGCGCCTGAAGGCGCTAGTTGAATGTTGAATTGTTCCTGCGGAACTAGTTCAAGGACGGCGCAAAACGCCATCATGCCAGCTGATCAAAGCTCCTTTTCCGAGGAAGACTCCCCGCATGAGTACCGCCTTCAGGCGGAAGCCGGCGGCGAGCTTCAGCCGCCGACTCGGGTTTGCGGCGCTTCGCACAAGGAACTCAGAACTCGAACTTCGTCTTGCGAAGCATCGTATCGAACAACTTCGCGGCGTCATCCATGCCGAGGCGGCTGTTCAAGGGGTCACTCAGGAACGCCTGGAAGGCCAGATCACGATCGCGCTCGACGACCGCGCGAATCAAGGATTCCTGGTTCAGCACATGCCGCAAAACCAACGCGTTCACATTGTCCGGCAGCGACCCGCTGACCACCGGTTCGACATTGTCTTCCGAGAACAACGCGCTGGTCTCGACTACCGCGCCGGCCGGCAGTTTGCCGTGCTGGCCGCGGTTCGGCAGGTTGACGTTCGTGCGGAAACTGGTCTTGCCCAGAATCGCCAGCATCTGGTTGATGTATTCCTCGCCGGACCCGCTGAGCTTCGGCAGGTCGTTGTTCTTCATCGCCTTCTTCGAGTTCTTCGGCGATTCACGGAAACGCGTGATGCGATAGGAATACGGCGTCAACCGGAAGCCCCAGCGATAGCACGAATCCTCACTGCTCAGGAACCACGGCACAAACTCGGCCAGATGCCGGTCGCCGGCCGCCGCCAGTACGCCAAACCGACGATACAGTTCGAACGCCACCTGGTGTTTGGAGACAAACCAGTTGTCGCCGTTGACCACTTGCTTCTTCGTATACTTCTTGATGACCCCACGCTTCTCAAGATACTTCGGCAACAACGCCATCAAGTCCACCCCGCGGGCCTTCGCTTTGTTGACCCACGTAAAATGGTTGATACCGAGAACGTTGACTTTCACCTCTTCGCGGCCGGGCTCTGTATCGCCGGTCATCTCGCTGTAGATATGGCCCAGCAGCCCCTGGGTGCCGAAGACCTCATGACAACAACCGAACGCGTTGATCCCCGGGAACCCCTCGTACAGCGTCCGCGTGCAGACCGTCATCGGATTGGTGAAGTTGACGCACCATGCCTTCGGCGCATACTCAGCAATGGCCGCGGCGAATTCCAGGTAGTCCTTCGCCGTGCGCAACGCGCGAATGCAGCCGCCCGGGCCGACGGTGTCGCCGACCGGCTGGTAGATGCCGTACTTCAGCGGCTCTTCCAGGTCGACCTTCATCATCTGAATCCTGCCCGGCTGGATCGAGAGGAAGACGAAATCAACGCCCTTCAACGCGGTCTTCAGCGTCTTCACGGCGCGGTACTTCCACTTCGCCAACGCATCCGGGTGCGTCTGGATCCAGTTGCCGTAGTCCGCGTTGAATGCGGCCATCGGATGGTCGATATCGTAGAGCCGGACTTCCCCGCTCAGGTGCGGGCACATCGCCAGGTCCTTCATCAGTGCGTGCGCCCACCCCCGGCTACCGCCGCCGATATAGGCGATCTTCAACTCGGTCGGTTTGCTGTCGTCGCCAACCGCCAGTTGGGAACTCTCGCCCTTCTTCTCTTTCGCGGCCATAGCTGCTCCTGGGGTTATATTCGCATTCCCCGGAACACTACTTGCCTCCGTGCGCCTGACAAACCAAGACAACCCTTTCCCCCGATGTCTCGGAAAGTCGACGGCGGCGAGCGGGGAAGTCAGCCGATCAAATGCTGAACCAGCCAAGACCGGCGCCTGGTGTCAGCTTGACCTCCACCACGACGACAACGGAGTTGACGCGATCCGGAAACACCTGAATTGCCGCGACCCGCGGACCGGCATCGCTGTCGACACGGTGGAACGACCCGTCCTTGTGGTTCGTCGAGGACCCACGTAAACGGCAAATAAAGGAGTAGGCCTCACCGAACGCCTGGAACAGATAACAACGCTTCACTCGCCGGCTGTCGATCTCCTCCCAACCATCCCAGAGTTGCGCGTCAAAGCCATAGCGCGCCTCCGTATCTGCACACATATGCAGGGTCTCATGCTTTATGCTGCCGTCTTCGTTCCGCGGGAGTTCAGCCTCGCAACCTTCCCGATAACGCTTCGATAAATCGTTCATGTCATGTTCCCTCGACCAAATTCCGCTTTCGTTCCACCGGACCTTCTCCGGTCACGGCCGCGGCGACCGCACACTCGGTTCGGGTCTATGGCTGGAATCATACGTGCAAGTGCCATCCGTGGCTCTCAGGCATCGGCGCGGAAACAACGCAGGAAACCCCGAAAACATTGCCGGCAAGCCGTTGTCAATGCAGCAGTGAACAACGTCAGGGACAAATACTGGTACCCGGGAGAGGAGTCGAACCTCCGACCAATGGTTTAGGAAACCACTGCTCTATCCACTGAGCTACCCGGGCACGTGAAAGAAGCGTTTGCGTGAACGCGTTATGAATTTACTGTAGAAGGCGCCGCCTGCAAGCAGGTGGTTTGAAACTGGAACTCACTGGTGATGACGGATTGCTTTGCTGCTCCTGTCGTCGCGATAACGGACTGTCTAATGGCGGATCTGGCCCGAAATAAGAAAGCGTTTCACGACTACGAGGTCCTGGAGAAGATGGAGGCCGGGATCGCCCTGGTCGGGACCGAGGTGAAGTCGTGCCGCGCCCGTGAGGTGTCGCTGCAGGAGGCGTTTGCCGTGGTGGAGAACGGTGAGGTGATTCTGCGGAGCATGCACATCAGCCCGTATAAGGCCGGCAACCGCTTCAACCACGAACCCAAGCGCGACCGCAAGTTGCTGCTGCACAAGAACGAAATCCGCAAGCTGCATCAGCAGGTAAACCAGAAGGGGCTCACGCTGGTACCGCTGGCGATGTACCTGCGACGGGGCAAGGTGAAGATCAGCCTGGGCGTGTGCCGGGGTAAGACGCGGGGAGACAAGCGGGATTCACTGAAGCGCCGCGAGGATAATCGCGCCATGCAGCGGGCGATGCGGCGAGGGTAGCCGCCGAAGACGGTAATCGGGGGAACGGATTCCGCGACAAAGTAGCCCGCCTCTCCGAGGCGGTGTAAGCTAAGCGGTCCGCCGCGCCAATTAGCCTGCCAATCGGGAAGCATCGAAAGACGCTGCGCCAGGCAGTTACCAAATCCGCCACGGAGTGTCGGGAGTGACGGACTCGCAAGAGTCCGAAGCCGGCCTCCAGGGCCGGAGCGAAGCGGCAACCTTGTCTGGAGAACGTTGCACTACGCTCGGGTTCCGCCACGGAGTGTCGGGCTACTTTGTCTGGGCGCTTCGCTCAGGCGCAGCGGAGCTGCTGAATGGTTCCGCCTCGGAGAGGCGGGCTACTTTGTCTGGAGGAAGGACGCTCATCCAGGCAGTGACCAGATCCGCCACGGAGTGGCGGACTCGCAAGAGTGCTAAGCCGGCCTCCAGGGCCGGAGCGAAGCGGCTACTTTGTCTCGCGCAACTCACGGTACACCTCGAGCGCGTACTGGAAGCTGTCGTAGGTGACGTTGCTGGAAATCGAGTGGTCGGAGCCGAAGAGAAAGCGGGCACCACGTTCGCGCAAACCGGTGATCTGTTCCGTCACTCTCTGCCGGATCAGCTTCCTGTCGCCGGACTCGAGGACGCGCGCGTCGAAGCCGCCGACGAAGCAGAGCTGGTTGCCAAACTCCTCGGCGTACTTCATGATGTTGTTGCCGGCTTTGACTTCCATCGGGTTGAGCGCGTCGAACCCGGCTTCGACCGCCAACGGGATCATCGGCTCCTGGTAGCCGCAGGAATGGAAGACCACCGGCAGGCCAAGGTCATGGAAGAAATCAACGACCTCCTTGTAGAAGGGGAAGAACAGGTCCGCCAGAATCTCCGGGCGGCAGAACAGGCGGTCGCGGTAGCCGAGGTCTTCGTAGATCCAGATGCCGTCGGGCAAACCGGCTTTTTCGAAGATGATCTCGTAGCACGCTTTATATAGATCGGTGTAGACGCGATTGAAGTCGCGGATCCATTCGGGGTCTTCAACCAGGGCCATGAACATATTGACGTCGCCCAGGGACGCGCGCAGGTACTCCCAGATGAACATGTGCCCGAAGAATGCCCAACGGCCCTGGCCGCGGACGCGTTCCAGATTCTTGCGGAACGCCTCGGTATCGCCGATGCGCGCTTCGAAGTTGTCGAGCAGATGCGGCTTGTACTCGTTCTCCCAGACGGCGCGCGAGGTCATCTGGAAGTCCAAGTGCTCCGGCGTGCCGGAACGCTGCTTCCACCAGCGCAGCAACGCGCCGTTGCCGTTGCGCACGGTCTTCCATTCATCGGTCTCCTCAACGACCTCCTGGGCTTCCGGTCTGGCCATCCATTGGAACCAGCCGCCGCAACTGACCATGTCGAAGCCGAAGTGCTCCCAGGCGGCAACGGGGTTCCCGTCGCCGTTGGTCGGCATGCCCTGCTCGGTCCACAGCCGCATGGTATCGCCCCAGGGGCTGTCGTGCAAGGGGATGAAATCCGACTGCGCCCCGGCAAGGAGCGCGGTAACTGCTTGACGTCCGGTCTGCATGGTGTTTGTCTCCGTTCTCTCGACGGCACAGCCGTCTTTCGCGGTCGCGGTCGTCCCGACCGCGCACTTTCTGAGTCGCTTCGCGGCATGCAGCGGTCGAGACGACCGCCGCCACGGGTTGCGCGGCAGAGCCGCGCCCAGATCAACATTCGCATATCTGATTCAGCTCTTCCTTGTATTCTAGGCAGAATGAATGCCTATTCCATGGGATATCTGATTCTTTACTTAGCAAATATGATGAAGACCATCTCTTACTTTGACGGACTCGATGTATTCCTCTGCGGGCTGGATGTGGTGTACACGGACTCCTTCGACCAAAGTTGGCCGGATCTGTTCTCAATTCAGTTCCTGCATCGCGGCAGCATGCTGTTCGGCCGCAACGGTAACGTCCCGCGGCGACTGGAGGCGCCGGCGCTGTACTGGATTGAGCCGGAGCATCACTACTTCCTCAGTCGGGCTGACGGCAATGACGCCCGCCATCTCGCGCTGTTCCGCGGGCCGGCAGGATCAAGGTTAATGTCTCAGGGCTTTGCCGGTCTGAGTCCAGACGGCTTCATCGCCGTGGATCGCCCCAGCGAAGTCGACGCACTGTTCCGGACCCTGGATCGAATTCCGCAAACACCCACTCCCACAACCCAGGCCGAAGCCCGGTTGCTGCTGGAGCGTATCCTGTTGGTATTGGCAACGCCCGCGCCGAAGGAGGTGTCAACACTGTTTGAGTCGATCGCCGCGGCGGCGCAGTATCTGCGCGACCACGCCTGTGAAGATCACGACCTGGCGGAGGTCGCCCAACGCCATGGGATGTCCTACAGCCATTTTCGGAAATGCTTCCGTGAGCAGACCGGGCGGTCACCGCACGACTACGTGCTCCACTTCCGTGCGCAAGCCGCAGCCGCGATGCTGCACGACCGTGATATGCAGATCAAGGAAATTGCGCTGGCCTGCGGCTACGCGGACCCGGCAGAATTCAGCCGCGCATTCCGTCGGCAACTGGGGGTATCGCCGACGATGTACCGGCGGATTGTGGGCAGTTGATGCGCATTCTCAACGCGAAGCGCCCATCCCCTGCACGAAGCGCAGAAATCGTGGGGTCAAGGGGGCCACCGCCTCCTTGCGGGGTCTAAGTGCGTGCTCATAAATTACGCGGTCTTTTTTGTTTCGATTGTGTAATTCCA
>CAYLNH010000028.1:34691-41032 GCA_964384625.1 uncultured Lentisphaerales bacterium | reverse complement strand
TACTATCTGATTCAACCCCCTGAGAATCACACCCCCGGAGCTAGACACGACACAACAGAAGGTGTCGTAGGCCGCCGGCGGGGCGCTTGACTCTACCGCCCGATTGCCGGCGATCCGGTGGAGCAGCACATGCAGGAGATGTTCGACGGCGGCGTCGCTGTGAGGACCGGCTTGCCGGGCTTCGTCGATCAGCATCTCGAACACTGTCTGTACTGCGAGCGGGTTGGCAAGAGACACGGTTCGGTCATTGATGCCGACGACGCGGCGGACCAGAGCGGCGCAATCATGTCCGGTCAGGGCGAGCAGAAACACTTCGAGACGATCGGCATCGGCAGCCATCCGGGTGGTGTGATCGGGACTGGTCAGGCAGACCTTTCCCGGTTCCAGAAGGTGTTCGACGCCGTCCAGCTGAAATGTCCCGGTCCCCGCCACGACAAGAATCAGTTTCTGATTGAGCTGTGGTTTGCGAAAGACACAATACCCCGGAGACCAGACCTCGTGCGACACCCGAATGAACCCCAGTTCGATGTCATCCGTCGGCAGTTGCGGGAAGAACTGCTCATCAATCGAGTAGATGGCCATGCTGAACGGTCCCGGTTTCCAGGTTTCGAGTGTTGGCGGCCGATGGTCCCTCTCCATTTATACCTGCTCGGGCAGCGTCCATCGGCAGGGATATCTATGGTCCAGCGGCGAGAAGTGCAGCTCCTCCCGCTGGTTTAGTTTAAGTCAATATATGGTATGATTTGGTCATTTCACGGAATTTTCAAAGTGTAAAATTGCGGTCATGGTTACCTGATTGAAACAATAAAAGATATTCGGAGGTCCATATGGAATCTGTCTGCAGTGATCGCGGTCGGCGGCCGTGTCTGGTGCGGGAAGCGGGGAATCACGTTCTGGTTTACCAGAAACGAAAGGGCGACGGGCATACGATCGTGCTGCATTCGCTGGACAGCGATGTGACGACCTCGTTGTCCCGGGCCGGGGTCGACACGGCTGACCTGTGCGCGGTCGGCGGCGATCGCGTTTGTGCGGTCTGGAACGAACTGCTGGACGGACGCTACGTCCTGTTCAGCAACGGCGAACAGGGCGCTGAATGCATCGTCGAACCGGCGACCTCGGCGATCCACCCGGCAATGGCTGCAGGAACCGACGGCCGCATCCACCTGGTGTATCAGGCAACAGACGACGAAGGTCGCTGCGCCATCTTCTACCTGCATCGGATTGACGGCATTTGGGGATCTCCGCAGTTGATCAGTACGATGCCCGGTAACAACTGGTGCCCGGCAATCTGCGTCACCGATGACGGTCGGGTGGCAATCGCCTGGGACGGCTATGCCGCCGGGTCCTACGACATCTATCTGCGCTTTGTCGAAACGGACGGCGCCCTGTCCGGCATCATGCGGCTGACGGACGACGGCTGTTTTCACGCGCACGCATCGTTGGCGCCGGCCGCCGGCGGGGACGTCTGGGTGGCGTGGAATCGCGGCACGGAGAATTGGGGACAGGACAATCATCCGTACCGCCGTGGTCGGATTCTTGAGAACGACTACCTGCATGTCCGCCGTTTTCTGGAGGTCCGCCGGGTATCCGGCAACACTGTCTACCCGGTCTTTCCGGACCTGCAGTGCGACGTACTCGACATGCAGTTGCCGGGGCAGCATCATGAGCGTCCGCAATTGAGCACCGGCGACGACGGCCGTTTGCACCTGACTTTCCGTTACAACGAGGGCGAACGGCGCGGCGGCCACCGCAACGCGAAACGCTGGCAGGCGATACTCACGTCGTACAACGGCAGCGACTGGTCCGCCCTGCAGGAGGTTCTTGACGCGCACGGTTTGAGTACCGGCAGGATCTCCTTGATCGCGAACGGCAAGGACCTCCTGGTTGCCGCTGCCGGGGAGGGCGCCCAAGGCGGCGAAAAGAATCTGGAGACGACGGTTCATGTCGTCGCCGCGGCGTCTGCCGGCGGCCCGATGAACTGGGCGACTCCTCCGGTCGCCGCCTCAGCGTGTGCCGCACCGATCTCCGACTCGCCGCCGGTCCCGCATCGAGTGGACCACCAGGGCGAGAAACTGACGGTGTTCTTCGGTGACACCCATCGGCACACGGAGTTTTCGTTCTGCCGTACGTCCATCGACGGCTCGTTGGAGGAAGCCTATCGCTATGCCCGTGATGCGGCGGCAATGGATTTCGTCATGACCGCCGACCACGACTACCAGGAGCAGGCGCCGGATATGTGGCTGGAGGTTATGCAGGCGGCCGACCGTTACAACGCGCCCGGCGTGTTTACCGGGTTCTTCGGCTATGAATGGATCGGCGGCAGTGATAACCGCCGGCATCGCAACATCGTCTCGGCAGAACGCATTCCGCCGCCGCCGTTCGACGCCGTAGAGGCCAACGGCGTGGAACACCGAGATGCTGCCTGCCTCTGGCGGTCCCTGCCAAAAGGAACGGCGGTCACCATCCCGCACCACACCGCCTGCGGCATGAGCCTGTTGTGGGGGAAGGATCCCGGCGAAGCCGCCGACGTGGACTACGAACCGCTGGTCGAGATCTTCCAGGCTTCGCGCGGCTCCAGTGAGTACATCGGCGCGCCGACCGTACTCAATCACTTCAGCCGCAGCGGCGAGTACCGAAACTCGTTCACGGTGGAAGACGGCACCGTGCGCACGGCGTTACGGCAGGGCTTGCGGATGGGATTCATTGCGTCGAGCGATCACATGTCGACGCACCAGTCGTATGCCTGCGTCTATGCGCGTGAGAACACGCGTCAGGCATTGATGGAAGCCCTCCTGAAGCGCCGCACCTATGCGGCAACCGACCGGATTATCTGCGAGTTCCGTTTGGCGGACGCTTTCATGGGCGAGGAGTTTGCCACGCCGGGCGGCGACCTGCCCGTGGTCGTGCATATCGAAGCTACGGGGCCGATCCGGGAAGTGGCGTTGCTTCGCGACAGCGAAGTGTATCGCACGTGGGAACCGAGCTTCGGGCACCTGTTTGACGTGACGGACACACTGACCAGCGACGAGGCGAAAGGGCATTACTTCTACATCCGCATGCAGCAGGAAGACACAAATCTGTGTTGGTCCAGTCCGATCTGGGTGGATTGACGGCGGCACGTCAAGGCGGATTTTGTTCTTCGTCAGGCAGTATTGGAAGCCGGCGGCATTTTTGCGTAAACCATTGGCGCCGCCGTTGGCGAACCTGGTTTCATCGGCGGCTTCCGCCTGGCCGTGGAGCGACAACGCTGCAACCCAGCCACGACTGATGAAACTGCTCTGGCACTCGGAACTTTCTCCGACCGGCGGTGTTCTAACTCTGTTGAATGATGCACGAGCGTTATTAGAATAGACTGCATATATCAGAAGAGAAAATCGGTGAGAATCAGTGTATGGTTCGGGTGTGCAGTCAGTCTACGACGTGAAGGAGTCGCTATGTCGATGAAACGGACGTTTGCGTGGTTGCGAGGTGGTCTGTGGCTGTCCGCTCTGGTGGCGGCTCTGGGCCTGAGTACAGCGGCGGAGAACGATGAGTACGCGGGCCAGTTCAACTACGGCCAGACGAGAGAGAAGGGCAAGGAATGGGTGCAGTCCATCAAGGTCGTGGAACCCGCCTATCGCAGCACGATCAAAGGCAAGACGACCATTATCTTCAAGGCGCCGGGGATGGAATTGGCCGAAGCCCGATGCTGGCACCAGCCGGACAAAGCGCATCCCGGGAAGTGGGGCTATGACGCCATCGTCATGGAAGCCCGGAAGATTGACGGCAGCAAAGAGACGAGCTTTGACTTTCCGGCGGATGCCTTTCCGCACGGTCCGACGAATATCCGGATCAGCACCAGGAATTCGAAAGGCAAGAAAGATGTCTGCGAACTGCAGCTCTTCAACGAAGGCGGCGTGAAATGGAATCAGGGCATTCCCGAGGAGGTCCCGCCGGGGGCCAAGGGGATGCGCCTGCTGTTTGCCGACGACTTCGACAAGATGCCGAAGATCTCGCCGCGGGGTGCGGGTGCCGCTTATTCCGCCCACAAGCCGCCTCGCGGTGATTTCAGCGGCTGGCGGTTTTCGCACAAGGCCGACTTCGCCGGCGCCCACGACCCGTTCGAACAGAAGGGCACATGGTTGCGCATCAAAGCCAGAGCGCCCGGCAAGGACAGGAAGAAATGGGGCAGCGGCATCCTGGCCTCGGCCAGGTTTGACGGCAGCGGCTTCTGGGTTGATGCACCGTGTTATCTGGAGTGCCGTTTTACGGCGCAGTCGGCGCCCGGCACCTGGCCGGCCTTCTGGACGCTGGCGCCGAAAGGCGACGAGTGCGATGAGTTGGATATTATCGAGGGCTACGGCGGCGTTGGCCGTGGTAACCCGAATTCCGACAAGTATCACATCGTCAGCCATTTCTGGCGACAGAAGAACCCGGACGGATCGAAGAAGAAAGGTTTCCATCGCCGCGTGCCGATGATGGAGATGGGCGGCAAGAGTTTCTGGTCCACCACGTTCCACACCTATGCCGTGATGATCGGCAAGAAGGAGACGGTCTATTACTTCGACAACATGGAAGTCCTGCGTCATCCGTCCGGCCCCATCAGCGCCAACGAACCGGCGTTCTTCCTGATCAACTATGCCATCGGCGGCATCAGCGGCTGGAAGATCGATCTGCAACGTTACGGCAACGGTACCGACATGTGGGTCGACTACGTCCGCGTCTACGGCGGCCGCGTCCCGACCCCGGAGTTCACGCCGAGCCAGGCGTTCATCTTCGGCGAGCCGGCCAAGGTCACCATCAGCAACGTTCTTAAGGACGCCAAGATCTATTACACGACCGACGGCACAGAACCGACGGAGCAATCGCAGATATACAAAGAGCCGATCGCCGTTGACAAGGAGTGCACGGTCAAGGCGCTCGCCGTCGTCGATGGACTGCTGCCCAGCCGCATCGGCAGTTGCGTGGTCAAGCAAGCCCGATCCGCGGACAATCCGGCGGCGACCAAGCCGGGACTCGTCTGCAAACACTACGAAGGGAAATGGCTGAAACTTCCCGATTTCACGAAACTCAAACCCACCTTTTCCGTGATCAGCAGCGACGGCTTTACCTTTCCCGAGAGAAGTAAGAAGGACTACTTCGCCCTGACGTACACCGGCTTTATCGACATCCCGGCCGACGGCTCTTACACCTTCTATACGAAGTCCGACGACGGCTCTCAACTGTATATCGGCGATCGTCTGGTGGTCGACAACGACGGCGCTCACGGTCCGATCGAGAAAAAGGGCATGATCGGTCTGCGGGCCGGCAAACACGCTATTGAGGTTCACTTCTTCGAAGCTCGCGGTGGTGACTCGCTGGAGGTCAATTGGGCCGGGCCGAAGTTCAGGAAGACGTTGGTGCGGCGGGGCGTGTTGTCGCATGTGCCTGGTGAAGCCGGTGACGCGAAGCCGGAACCCGAGTAGGGATTGCATCCGGTTTTCGGGGAGGCAATGGCAGTCGTGGGCAGCGGCAGAATTTGCGCGCGTTTCCGGACATCAGCCGCGCTCTTCTCCTCTCTTCTCCTCTCTTCTTCGCCCCCTTCGGGGACGGAATTCACGGCCCTGTGCACCCCGGGTTCCTTTCAGTCACCCGGGGTGTATTGTAGCAATGGGTTGCGTCCCCGAAGGGGGGCGAAGACAAGAGGAGAGGAGAAACTGCCGTGTCCTATATCCAGAGCTACAACCACATCGTATTTGCCACAAAGAACCGTGTCCCCGCCTTGGATGCCGGCAATCGTCGTCGCCTGTTCCAGTACATCTGGGGTGTGCTGAAGAACAAGAATTGTCATCTGTATCGGATGAACGGAGTGGAAGACCACATCCACATTTTCACCAGCGTTCATCAAACCGTGTCAGTTGCCGAGTTGGTACGGGACCTGAAGACGACCAGCACCACGTGGATTCAACGCGAGGGCGTGTTCGAAGAGTTCCCGGGATGGCAAGACGGATACGGGGCATTTACCAAATCACATTCTGACAAGGACGCGGTGATTGATTACATCAAAGGCCAGGAAGAACACCATCGCGAAGTGTCATTCATGGAGGAGTTCAAGGCCCTCCTGGAAGCCGAGGGGATTGAATATGATGAGCGTTTTCTCCAATGAGTTCGCCCCCTTCGGGGACGGAATTCACGGCCCTGTGCACCCCGGGTTCCTTTCAGTCACCCGGGGCTACTCATGTCAGCACCCCTTCGGGGTGCGGATACGGAACAAGAGCGCTCTGCTGCGCCCAACTCATGCTGGTGCCCTCTTTGGAACGCGGAGAGAGACGCACGTCTTGCTGCAATACACCCCGGGTTCCTACTGGTCATCCGGGGCTACT
>CAYLNH010000028.1:0-34591 GCA_964384625.1 uncultured Lentisphaerales bacterium | reverse complement strand
GACGCACGTCTTGCTGCAATACACCCCGGGTTCCTACTGGTCATCCGGGGCTACTGATCTTTTCCGTGCCCCGACGGGGCACCAACATGAATAGCCCTCATGCTGGTGCCCTCTTTGGAACGCGGAGAGAGACGCACGTCTTGCTGCAATACACCCCGGGTTCCTACTGGTCATCCGGGGCTACTGATCTTTTCCGTGCCCCGACGGGGCACCAACATGAATAGCCCCGGGTGACCAACGGGAACCCGGGGATCGGATCGTGTCCTGATGCGTCCCCGCAGGGGGCGAACTCCCGCTCGTTGTGAAGGTTCGGGTTGGGCCGCCTAATCCGGCGGCAACTGCAGGTAGCGATCCGGCCAGTTCCAGCGGTAGTTCATGCGCGGCACGTTGACGACCCGGGGATCCGTCCACTCAATGCCGTAGATACAGTGTACGGAGCCGTCGTCATCGAGGAAGTTCACATCGACGGCACCAATGGGATGCGGTCCCATCCAGAGACTGCTCAAATCGTTACTGTCGATGTTGACGTGGCGGTCGGCGCCCGGCCACGAGTGCGATGCGTAGCTGACGCCGTCGGTACCGTGCCGCAGAAAGTCGGCAGCCAGAACGCTGAATTCCATGCCGTCCCATTCGGTGCCCTTCACGATCTGGCGGTCGCCGACTTTCTTCATGTAACGAATGCTGCGGTCGCCGCCGTCTTCGAAGACGTTGAACGAGAAACTCCAGAACATGGAGTAGCTGCAGTAGATCGAATCGAAGTTCTGTTCGTAATCGATTGGCGCCGGCGCCAACGGGCAGTTGAACAAGGCGTTCAGTTCGCCGTACGGCCGGATGGCGGGGCGGTCGTTGCCGCCGTACGCGTTGGACAGTGCCCGCGGCCAGCGGAAGCGTGTGCCGCCGCGATGCGGATAATAGTCGTTGTGGTCGCCGGCATACATGTTGGTCATTAACCCGATCTGTCGCAGGTTGTTGACGCACAGAACCATTTTTGCCTTGGTCTTGGCCTGCGACAAAACGGGGAGCAGCAGCGCCGCCAGAATCGAGATGATGGCAATCACAACTAGGAGCTCAATCAGCGTGAACGCTGTTGAGCGCTTCGCCGCGACTTCCAGCGAAGGCGGGGCCACGCCGCGGCAGGTCACGAGTTCAGTCAATGTACAAGACTCCTGCTTGGTTCTCATGTGATTACCTTAGAGCGGGGTCGGAAGGTTTACGGTCCGGCGTCGCTGGTGAGCGACGCCGGACACCATTGATTTTAGTAATTCCGTGTTCGCATTTTCAAGCTATTCCACCAGAAAGCTGTTCAGTTCCATGGCGTTGGATTTTACCACAAAGGAGATCTTGCCATCCTTTGCTTCCACTGGCGTTTCAGTGCCGGTGACCAAGTTGACAATGGTCGTCCCGGTTGCCGGGACGGAGACCGTGAAATCAGCGGCGCGCATCTTCTTGCTGACCACGCCGACATAGACGCCGTTCTTCGTGTCGTACGTACGCACGCGAACATCGTCGTCAACCGGAGCCGTTGCGTCGCTGACAATTTTTCCGCGCATGTCCGGCAGGGCGAGGAAGGCCTGGGCAAAGCGGCGATGTACATCGGCAAAGCCGCGACCATAGGTGTACGTTGTCCAGGTAATTACATTCGGGTCTACGTGGAAGCAGGCAAGGATCTCCTCGGCCATGGCGAAGTCTTTCCCGGCGGGCGTCATTTCGCTGGTCTGGAAGTTGTCGTTCTGTATGTTTGTCCGGACTTTCTCTTCGTAATTGAACATATTGCACATGGCCATGCCGCTGCCGGTGCGAAAGTAGTTCAGGTAGGTCGGGTTGTCGGCGAGATAGCGCCAGTGCACGGGGGCGAACAGGTGAATGTCCTTGACGTCTTTGTAGAGTGACGTGTTGAGATTCCAATGGACCTCCTTGAATGAGGTCGCCATCTTCAGGTAGTCGGCGTCGGCATACTTCTTCTGGTTGGCGCGGACAACGCGCTGGTACCAGTCCCGGGCGCGGTTGACGTTGTAGTAGTCGGACCAGTCTTTGGGCGTATTGCGATAGCCGCCGAGATTCCAGCCGTCGGGGTCCCAGTTGTAGTAGAACAGTCGCAGGTCCGGGCGATAGCTTTTGAGTTTGTCGCGGATGCGAATGAGAAAATCTCGGTGCTTGCCCTGCCACCAGAGATCGTACTCCTTTTTCATGGTCTTTGCGGCCCACTGCGCGATCGCTTTTGCGTCCCCCTTGGGCATCTGCCTGCCGGTTTCTTTGCAGAACAGTTCGACGTCGCGTTTGCCGTAGCTGCATTTCATGCGGTCCTGGCGCATGCGATAGAGCAGCCCGATGATATGCGGGTTCTCTTTGATCTTGTTGCCGATCATGTCGTCGAGCAGCCACTCCATTTCCTTCCAGGTGGCGGGGTGCAGGAGATTGGCGCCCCAACTGCAGTAGCGGCCGCAGCGATCGATCTTGCCGTCGGGTCCGACGACGCGCGCTTCCTTCGGCAGCTTCGGGCCGCCGCCGTATTCCATGCGCGGGATGATCGACATGCCGGCTTTCTTCGTCGCTGCCAGGTACTCGTTGTAGACTTGCGCATTGTCGCGCGGCTCCCCTGGCTCGGCACTGTGTTTGGCGCTGTTCCATTTGCTCGGACTCGGGGCGCCGTAGCCGCTCGCGGGGGCGTCGAAGTAGCAGCCGCCGCCCCACTTGAGGAAGACCTGGCCCACGGCGTTGAGACCGAGAAACTTCGCGCTGCGCGCCATGTCGTACGGCACGCGATCCGGCAAACGTTCCCAGTCCGACATCAGAATGCGCTGCGGCAGGCCGTCCGGCTTGCGGATCACCGGGTAGTGTTGCTCGACCTGCTCGATTTCATACAAGCGGATTTCGGCGGCCGCCGGGCCGACATCATAGCCGGCGGCATAGCAACGGCCGACGTCGTAGAAGGCGACCCAGAAACCGTTCTCGCTGGACACCCGGCGCGCGCCTTGGTAGCCATACGTGACCCAGTCGTTCATCACAATGTGGTCGTACCATTGCCACTCGCCGGTCTGCGGATAGTGCACCCAGGGATCATCCGCGCCGGCACCGGAGCGGAACCCCGTGCCCTGATAGTTGCGGCCGGCTTTGATGTGCATCGCCTGATAGCGGATGGCGTTGTCCGGGTAGAGGACGCGCAACAGGTAGGCCTGATGCGGTTTCAGCTTGCCGCGGCCGACGCGATAGAGAAAGTGTTCGTTGTTGTTTGCTTCCCGGTATTTCCGGCCTTTGTGTTCCTTAATCGTGATGCCGCGTTTCCAGGTGGCGTAGGCGCGGCGCCCGACCCAGCCGTCGCGGATCCCGCCTTCTTTGTAGGGGTGCGGGTCTTTGTCCGGATCGACACTGCAGTCGATCACGTCGATCAGTTTCAGTTTGCCGTACGGTGTGTCCTCGTAGGTTTCCGGGAGAACGGGCAGGGCGAGTCTGTCGCGCTCTTCGTACTGCAGCTTTTCACGCGATCGGCTGAAGGCGAAGATGGGGCCCTTGGCGGGACTACGCAGCAGTCCCCTTGTGCTGATCCACTCGCCGTAGTACATCATCCGCGCCTCGTCCGGCGTCAGGGTGATGACGCCTTGCAGATCGCCGTTCTCCAGCCGGGTCAAAGGAATCGTGCCGTCCTTGATACTGCGATGGAAACACTCGGTCAGCCGGTAGTCAACAACCAGGTCTTCCTCTGCCGACAACCGGCCATACAGGCGGATCACCACTTCCAGGTCTTTCCCGGGCCGCGGCCCCATCTCGAAATTGTCCAGCGCTGTTGTGGTGTCCGGCTTGCCCTTTTCGCGGATCAGGATCTGGTCGACTTCCGGGCCAATGGTGAACGGGCTCTTGGTCATGCCGCCTTTGACGTACCAGTCGACGATGCGCACCGCCATGGTGTTGAGGGCGCCGTACTTGATCTGTTCCGGCTTCAGGCGGACGTGGAAGTAGGGGCCGTAGCTCTTGATCTCCTGCACCATCTCGCCGTTCCAGTAGATCTCGCCGCGGTCATCAGGCTGCCCGAGTTTCAGGATCAGGTCGCGACCGCTCCAGTCGGCGGGAATCATCACCTGCTGGCGATACCAGGCCGGACCGTTATAGTTGTAGCCCTGGCTTTCCCAGTCGCTGCCGGTGCGGATGACGCCCCATTTCGCGTCGTCGAACTCCGGCTTGTGCCAGCCGAGCCGCACGCCGTAACCGGCCTTGTCGGTCTCGTCCTTCATGTCGCGCGGCGTGCCGTCGGGGCGATGGTCGTCAAGTTTAAACCGCCAGAGGCCGTCCAACGAAATCGGCTGTCCGGCGGGGTCGATGGCGAACGAGCCCACTTCGAAGTTGGCGAACAGAATGGTGCCGGGCCGTTGCAACTCGTGATTGCGATAGCCGAGCGAGATCGTGTCGAGTCCAGCTGTGTCGGTCAGGGGTTTGCCGCGGCCATGAAAGGTCGAGAACGGCAGGATCACCTGGGTCCAGTCGCCGGGCTTGACGAACACGCGGGCGCCGTAGACGATGACGCCGCGGGATTTCCACCGGCTCTTGCCCTTGTTAATGCGTACCTGGATCTCGCCTTCGGTGTCGGTGGTCTTATACCAGAACGACAAATAGCGGTCGCCGCGTTCGCGCCAGACTGAACCGTTCTCGTCCGGCTTTAACGTGTAGTCGACAAACTCGCCGCTGGAATTCGGATACCAGACGTTCATCGCGACTGCGTCTTCGCCGCGGAACGCCTTGCGGGCGGCGCTCATCTTCGGGCGTGTATCGCTGGTGCCGGCGTCGCGCCAGCCATACTCCCAGCGGGTGTCGGACAGGATGTCGTCTTTCAGACTGTCGGTGACACTGAGCTTCAGCTTCGGCTTGGCTTCCGCCTGTTCGGCGCGATGGGCAAACGGCAGCAAACGTTCGATATCGAAACTGCCGGCATTGAGTCCGCCGTACATGTACCAGTCGGACAGCCGCACCGCGATGACATTCTCCTCGCCGTACTTCAGCGGGGCGCCGGTCAGGACAAAGTTGAAGTGTGGGCCGTATTTCTTCACTTCCGCAACCTGCACGCCGTTCACCCACACCACGCCTTTGTCGTCCGGCCGGCCGAGACGGAACGCCAACGACTGGCCTTCCCAGGCCTTGGGCAGAATGACGCGCTGCCGATACCAGGCGACCCCGTTGTAGTTGTAGCCCTGTCGTTCCCAGGACTGGCCGACGCGGATAATATTCCACTTGCGGTCGTCGAACTCAGGCGCCATCCACTTCTGCTCGAGGCCGACGCCTTCGCGATTGGCCGAGTCCGTCTGAAAACGCCAGGCGCCGTTCAGGCTGATGGTTCGTGCCTTGTCGTTCTCTGCCTTGAATGGTAGAAAGCGTTCGACGGCAAACTTTCCGGAACCCAGGCCGCCGCCTTTGTACCAGTCCGCAATGCGGATGGCGATGACATTCTCGGCGCCGAACTTCAACGGCTCGCCGGTCAGCACGAAACTGAAATGCGGCCCGTATTTTTTCACTTCCGCCACTTGCCTGCCGTTGATCCACACCGTGCCGCGATCGTCGGGTTTGCCCAGGTCGATCGACAGCGTCTGGCCTGCCCAGGCCTTCGGCAGAAATACGCGCTGGCGATACCAGGCGATACCGTTGTAGTTGTGTCCCTGCGATTCCCAGGAGGCGCCGACTTTGATGGTCTGCCACTGACTGTCGTCATAGTCGGTCGCCTGCCAGTTCTCTTTCCGGCCGACCCCCTCTTTGCTGCCGGGATCAAGTTTGAACAGCCAGGATCCGGTCAGGTCGACCTTGCGGGCGTCGTTGGTTCTCGGGCGGAACGAATCCAACGCACTTGCGGGCAGGAGAACGGCGAGGCCGAGGATGATGAACTGGAGCGGGCGGAGTATGTTCATTTCTTTCTTTACCTTTCTTCCCCAGAAATTCTTCACTTGTTCAGCACGATGAGCTTCGGTTTCAGGACGACCTCCTGCGGGTCATCGGGAAGCTCTCGACGGGCCCGCGCCAACGCGAGTTTGGCCACCTCGGCGGCCAGACAGCTGTTGCATTTGTCAACCGTTGCCGCCGGTCCCTGGCTCTCCCACTCGCGCTCGCCGGCGCGGCTGCCGGAATTGTCGTAGCCGACAATCAGGACCTCCTTGTTGGGGGTCAATCCCAAGGCGCGGCAGGCGGCGGCAAGCAGGTAGGCGTCCGGATCATTGACGGCCATCAAGGCATCAACGGGCTTGTCGCAGGTCAGGTAGGGCGCCAGATAGCCGGTGGCGATCCTGACCTGTTCGTCGAACGGCCAGTCGACGCGCGCATCATGATCCAGGGCGGAGATCAACAGCGGGTCCATGGCTTTGCGGCGGGCCGTCTTCATGGCTTTTGCATATCCCTGGATCCGTCGTTCCATAAAGCCCTGCATTCTCGCGCCCGGAACCACCGGCAGGATGCGCCGGCATTTCTGTTGCAGCAGCCAGGCAGTCAACTGCCGGGCCCCGCTGACATGATCGGAGTACAGCCGGTCGCCGGCCACATCGATCTCTTCGTCGCCGTAGATGACAACGCCGCTGTCGGTGTCCTTCAGCGTCTGCACCAGATTGCGGATTTCGTTCATCCGCAAAAGCGGGGTGGCCAGCAACACGCCGCGGGGGCGGGCGGACAGAATTGAATCGACGCCGTGCTGCAGCAGGGTCTGGGCGTTGACGAAGATGACGTGGAAGCCCTGCTGCTCGATATGGTGTGCCGCGTTGGCCAAGACATAGTGATCTTCGGCGTCGATCCGCTCCAGCCATTCCGGGTTGAACACGGACGAACCGAGAACAGCAAAGGTGTTCTGCAGCAGCGAGTGCGGCGAGGGCTGCATGGCTGCCACCGTCCGGCGGGACCGGCCGTTCATCAGGATGCAGCCCTGTCGGGCGAGTTCCTGGTAAGCGCGGCGCACCGTATCCCGGGCAACCTGGAATTGATCCGCCATCTTCCGTTCGGACGGCATCGGATCGCCGCTGCGCAACTTGCCGTCGCGAATCTCGTGCTTGATAAAGCTGACGATGCCCTCACTGCCGCCGTGGCCGTTGTTCGTCTTTTTCGCGCTGTTCGTCATGGCATGTCTTATGGTCTTATTGGGAAGTATACCAAAAGCTATACCAGATAAGACCGCCTGTCAAGGGAAAGGTTCCGTTGGATCCGGGGAATTTACGGTCTGAGGGCGGCGGAACGAATCGCGACGAGGGGATGACGCGGGGAATTGCCCGGTGGAGATGTCGGGTCATGGAGTCATCGTGTCATCGTGCCGGCGCCAATCCGCTCGATCCGCTCGATCGGCGCAATCAATCTTTGAAGCGGCCGTCCTCGAGCATGGCCAGGAATGGGTTGTCCCGGATTGTGGTCGGCAGCTCGATGCGTTTGTGCTGACGTACCGACTCGTAGAACGCGAAGATGATATCGGCGGCGCGCCGGGCCTTGCGATAGTCGACGTCAGCTTGCTTGCCGGTCTCGGCACAGTCGAAGATGTCCTTCATCATCGCGATCATCGTTGCTTCCCCATCGCGCTCGAAGGTCGGCGGCTTCCATTCGGGATCGCTGTAGATGACGCCGTGGTCGCACTGGCCGTCCCACTGGACCTCGATGAAACCCTTGTCGCCGATGACGCGGACGCCGGTATGGAGGTCCTTGTCGGGACCGCCGATCTGGACCGGAGCGCGCACGCCGTTCTCGAAGTAGACGAGTCCGGTGAACATGCCTTCGGCTTTGACGTTGAACCAGTCCACCATGTCTGTGGTGTCGACGGCGCCATGCACCCACTTGGCCGGCGTCTCGTCCATAAAGGACATGGCCTGATCAAACGTGTGCGTGCCGCAGTCCAGCAGATTCGGTGGGGAGTAGAGGTCCAGTCGCTTGATATCGCCGAACAGGCCGTCCGCGATCATCTGGCGGACGGCGCGATTGCCCTTGCAGTAGCGGCGTTGATGCGAGAACGTCAGCTGCGTACCGCTGCTCTCAGCCAACTCGGCCATCGCGATGCACTCGCCATAAGTCGGCGCCATCGGTTTTTCGGAATGCACAAACTTGATACCGGCCTCCACGCAGTCCTTGAACACCGGGAGGTGCAGCGGCGTCCACAGACAGGCCACGATGAAGTCGATATCTTCGTTCTTCAGCATCTCCAGGTGGTCGGTGTAGACCGCTGGATGTGAGTCGAACTCGTCGCGCATCGCTTCGGCAGCTTCCTGGCTGACGTCGGCAACAGCAACGACTTCGCAACGTTCGTCGGCCTTCAGGCCGGGGATGTGGACATGGCCGCGTTTGCCGCAGCCGATGATGCCGGTTCTGTATGTCTTGCTCATTGTTCTTTCCCTTCTGTGGCTTTAGAGGGCGGGCTGGCGGAGGCCGGCCTCGCGAAGGTTGAAGATGCTTGCCATGGCGCTTTCGTAGTGCGTCAGCAACCCAGGTTTGTCCTGCTCGACCACCATCCATGCAGTCCCTTTGGCGGCGGCTGCTTCGATGGCGCTGAAGCAGTTGACCTTGCCCATGCCGACCGCGCAGAAGTGGCCGCGCACACGGTCGTCCCAAAGGTCCTTGACGTGCAGCACCGGGACGCGCGCGCCGATGCGGCGGAGGTACGCAACCGGGTCGACCCCGCCGAAGTGGCACCAGGCAACATCGAGCTGGAACTTCAATTTCTCAGTATTGTCGAGGTAGATCTCGTGGATGCACTCGTTCCCTTTCTCGCCGTGCTTCGGCAAAAACTCGTGCTCGTGATTGTGATAGAGGTAGGTGAGCCCCTCGCTCTCGCACTTGACGGCCATGCGTTCGAACTGCTCGGCCAGTGCGAGGGCTTCGTCTTTGCTTTCCGGCCCGGACCAGTAGGTCACCACATATTGGGCGCCGAGCAGTTGCGCGTTCTCGATGACCCTTTCCAGGTTGTCCTCCTGGTACTGGCTGCAGGGCAAGGCGACCAGTTCCAGGCCGAGGTCGTTCAGTTTTTTGCGGTTGTCTTTCGTCTCGTCCCTGGACTCGGCGACGAGCGCGGAGCAACTCTCGACGCCTTGGTAGCCGAGCTTCGCCATCGCTTCAAGCGTACCCCAGAGGTCCTGTTCGAGTTGTTCTTTGATCATGCCGATCAAGCCGATTCTGTAGGCCATGACGCGATCTCCTTCGGTTTTCAAGGCGGTTCCCGGCGAAGCAGTTAAAACGTTTTAACTAAAGCTCGGAAAACACGCGATGCAACCGGGTTCGCGCAGTTTTCCCGAGATTGGCTCATGGGAGACTGCCGGTTTCTGCGCCGGTGTTCGCTGCGCCCGCGACAGGGGCGTCCTGTGAAGCCGCCTTCTTTGACAAAGTCCTTCCTCAGGCGTTGGGTCGGACGTTTGCCCAGACAGATCGCCTGGTTGCCGGACAGATCAGCGTATACGCCGCGATCTCGACGGTGGCTTTTCACCAAGCTCCAGGGATTCGGACAAGCTTGGAATGGCGCTTGCTCAAGCAGATTTGGGATGATCCAGATTCTCCTGTCCGGCTGCCACGGAGACAAACTCCGTGGCGGTTGGAAACGTAGTTCAGGAGGTCCTTAAGTAAGTGCCATTCCGGGCCGGCGGGATTCAGAGTCCCTGCTGATAATACTGGCGGACCTTGGGCAGGTAGTAGAGCGTCTTGATCTCGTGTTCATCGAGGGCGCGGCTGTAGAAGATGACCTCGTCGAGTTTGCCGCGGAAGCGGCACTTGTTCCGGTCGGATTGCGGCGAGGCCGCCCCGATGCGCAGCAGGGTCTTGCGCGGTCCGATGCGCCAGTGACGGCGGATTTGCAGGCGGTCTTTGGAGTCGCCGTTGACGTAGAGTCGGACTTCGTTCTTGAGTCGGTCGACGACGACAACGAGGTGGGTCCATTGGCCCGGCTTCAGCCGTCGGATCGATTCACAGGCGACTTCTTTGCTGGCTTTCTTGCCGATAACCGTGTATTGAAACGCCGGCGTACCGCGTCGCGTGATGACCAGTCCTGAGTGGGGTTGCGGCCGGCCCATCAACATATAATAGGGGTCCGGCTGTTTGTGTTTCGGCAGGACTTCGGGGTTGACCCAGAGCGAGTAGGTATAGCTGTCGTCGTGCGCGTTCATGACGTTGCGGCTGGGGACGTCGATATGCTGATCGCCGGTGAACGTCAGGCATTGGTTCAGGACGCCTGCCACCGGGTTGAGATCGAAGCGGTGGTTCGTCCCGTCATTGCCGTGGCCGCTTTTGTCGGTCGAGGCCTTGCTGTCGGTCATGGGAAAATAGAATTCGATGCGGCCGCCGGGGATCGACAGTTTGCCGCTGCCGAGGAGCAGCTGCAGTTCCATGGCCCAGCGAACAAGACCGGGTTTGCCGCTGGCCTTGGCTTTCCGGACATACTTGCGCAAAGTTCCCAGATTGCCGGCGCCGTTGGTGAACATGTCCTCGAAGTGCAGCGCGTCGCTGCCGGCTTTATTACGGTAGACCAGCCCGAGGTACTCGACGATGTGGCGTTTGCTGAAGTTGTCGTCGTTGGCGACCTGGGTAAAGCGTGCGTCGAGGCGGCGGGGTGAGAGTTTGGGGAAGTTCCAGTGGCGGCCGAGGACGCGGAACCGGGCGGACTCGTCGGGGTCGCTCAGGCCGGTACCGTATTTCAGGATTTCGTCGATCAGGAGCTTCTCGTTCATGCTGCTCGAGTTTTTGTCGATCAGAATTTGCACGGTCTGGTAGAGTCGCCGGCGGCGGGCGGGAAGGGTCGCGCCGCGGAGGGCAAACAGGAACACTCTGGCGTCTTCGGCGTTGCCGATATCGCGGAGAATCTCGACGGCCGCCTCCTTCTCTGCCGGATTGTCGCTGGTTTGAAACACGCGGCGCAGGATGATGCGCCCGGCTTCGCCGGCGTCGACGAACTGCTGGCGGGCCACCCGGCGTTCGCTGCTGTTGCTGCTGGCCAGGTTTTCCCGGGCGTACTCCAGTTCGGCGGCGGCCGACTCCTCTTCGACCAGGCGATTGATGATCGTCTGGACTTCCTTCTGGTGTTCGGCTGCTTCGACGTGCGGCCGAATCTCCTGCGCTTCCCGCAGGGCCTGGCTGAAGCGCGCCTTGCGTTCGAGTTCCAGGATGTCCTCGATGGCCTCTTTGAGTTCGGCGGGCATCGGTTCCGGCGGCGGCGGCAGGGAGGTGGTTGCGCCGTCTTCCGACCGCTCGGGGGCGGGCTCCGGCGGCGGACGGTTGCTGTCACCATCCTTCTTGCAGCCGGTCCACAGCACGCAGCCGAAGAGCAAAGTCAGGATGCAGTATTTCATGTTGCCACCTCATAGAACATCGGCAGTCAGTTCGGGAGAATCGCCCGATACAGGTCGAAGGCCTCATCCGCAGTGATCGCCCGGTCGTAGATCCGGACCTCGTCGATGACGCCGTCAAAGGTGCGCGGGTTCGACTCGTCCGTGGAGACGCCGCCGATGGCGCCGAAGAGCGTGCCCATGGCAGGATCGCCTTCGGTGCCGGCTTCGAACTGGCCTTCGGCATCGAGTTTGCCGTTGACATAGAGTTTGACGGAACCGGCATTCACATCGACAACGCCGGCCACGTGGTGCCAGCGGCCGGTTTGTATCGTGGTCGTGCCGGTGGCGGTAACAGTTTCACGACGCGCGGTGCGATGCGTAAACGCGGCGACATTGCCGGTTCGGTATTTCAAGCCGACATCGCCGTTGCGTTTGCCGATGATCAACCAGTAAGGGGTTGCCGAGGTGCCGTCGGGGGTGCCCTGCGGCTTGATCCAGGCGGCATAGCTGTAGCTGGTCTTCATGACCTGCCGGAATTTCCAGTTGGCGGGCAGTTCGATGAGACCGGTCGGCTGAAAGCGAATCGCGTTGCCGTCGGCGCCGGGCACGCGGCTGTTTTCGCGCAGGACCCCCTTGAGGATGACGCGCGGGGTCTTGGGGGTGACTTCCTCGCCGGACTGGTCGCGGCAATAGATCATCGGGCGTTTCTGGCCGGGATAGCGCGGGTGGTAGATGGGTTCATTGAAGTCGAAGTACAGCAGGAGTCCCTTCTTCAGGGCGACGAGATCGACGAGTGCCAGCATCGGGCCCATCTGTTCGGCCCAGGTCCTGATCATCTCATCCTCGGATTTCACCGCGGCGCCGACATAATTCTGCAGCCACGGCAGGCGTTCCTGCCCGCCGACCAGGTCGGCGAACGCCTGGTCATCGCGGTTGGCGGCTTTGACATAGAGAATGCAGAAGAGGCTGGCCAGGTTCCGCTTCTCATAGGTGGTGTCCTGCTGCAGGCGGCGGAACAACTCGCTGAGCTGGGTCCGATTCAGTTGGCCGAACTCCCAGTTGGCGGCGATGGCGCGCAGCATGCGGGCGCGCAGCGGGCTGATCATCGTCTCGGCGACCGCCAGCAATTCCGCCAATGTCGCAATATCCAGACTCGACTGCGAGTGGCGCTGGATGATGATGGTCAATGCTTTGAGCAGCTCGCTCCACAGCGGCTCGTTCGGGACGGTTTTCAACGCATCGACGATCAGCGGGGCGGCGTTCGGGTCAACCTTATCGCGGAAGATTCTGGTTGCTTCGAGACGAAGGCGCATGCCGGAGCTGTTGCGAAAGGCTTTGCGGACGAGGATCAGCCCGACAGGCCCGGCATCGGCAATCTGCTCGCGGGCGACATCCCGTGCCTGACTGCTCTCGGCCGTCAGGTTCTCGACGGCAAACTCCAGCTCGACGGCGGCATCCTCTTCTTCGCGGATCCGTTGCTGGATGGCTTCGACATCGGCTTCCCGTGGGTCGTCGGCGATTTCGTCGAGCAGTTCGCGGGTCAGTCGGCGGGCCTGGCTGAATTGCGCGTTGTTCTCGAGTCTCTCGATCTCCATGATCTTGCGGTCGACGGCGTCCAGACCGGCTGGTTTCGCGGCGATCACGGCGAGGTCGTCTGCCTGTGTCGTGCCGTTGCCGCCGGCGTCATTCCCGCCGTTGGCGCCGCCGCCGTTGCCCGTGCCGTTGCCGTTGCCGTCCGACTCACTGCTGCAGCCGCCGCAACCGTGCAGCATGGCCGCGAGCAACAGGCCGGCGGCGACCACCATGATCCCCCGCGAAAATCGGAAATACCGATGCATATGTCTGACCCTTTTCATTCCTTTCTCAAAACAACCAGCCAGCCAACACGCCCCAGAGCGGGTAATATAGTGCGGGGGCCCGGTCATGCAACCGTCTGCAGCGCCGCGAAGCCATTCGCCTGCCGGCGCCGGAGAGAGTCGCATCCGCCTCAGATCGCGGTGCCTGGAGTGTGTGTCCGGCGGCAGCGCTGGTCAGATCCCCGGGAGCGCCGTGAGCGAGTGCCTGCCGGTCGCCGGCAACGCGACTTGACAAGCGGTTTTCCGGGATCCTTGTAGATGATCCACCGACCGAACGAGAATTCCTCAGCAGCCGGGAATGAACATGCCAGACCCACGCCCGAACATCCTGTTCATCATGTCCGACGACCATGCCTCGCACGCCATGAGCTGTTACAACAGCAAGATCAACCGGACCCCGAATATGGATCGCATTGCCAACGAAGGCATGCGGTTCGACAACTGTTTCTGCGTCAACTCGATCTGCACGCCGAGTCGGGCCAATATCCTCTCCGGCACCTACAGCCATGTCAACCGGGTGACGACGCTCGCGACGCACATGGACAACAGCATTCTGACCTTCCCGAAGCTGCTGCGGCAGGCCGGCTACGAAACGGCCATCGTCGGCAAATGGCATCTGGGCCGCGGGCCGGAGCACGAGCCGACGGGGTTCGACTACTGGAACGTGCTCCCGGGGCAGGGCGCCTATCACGATCCGGTCATGATCGAGATGGGCGAAGAGAAGCAGTTCCCCGGGTATGTCACCGACATTATCACCGACTACTGCCTGGACTGGCTGAAGAACCGCGACCAGGACAAACCGTTCCTGCTGTGCTGCCATCACAAAGCGCCGCATCGACGTTGGGAGCCGGACGACAAGCACGCCGACATGTATGAAGACGAAGAAATCCCCTATCCGGTCACGTTCGACGATGACTATGCCAACCGCGCCGCCGCCGCGGCGGCCGCGACGATGCGCATCGATCGCGACCTGAATGACAACGACACCAAAGGCCCGCCTCCCGAAGGGCTGTCGGCGGCAGAGGTGAAGAAGTGGAAGTACCAGCGCTACATCAAGGACTACCTGCGCTGTGTTGCCTCGGTGGACGACAACATCGGGCGGCTGCTGGACTACCTGGATGAAACCGGACTGACCGAGAACACGATTGTGATCTACTGCTCCGACCAGGGGTTCTACCTGGGCGATCACGGCTGGTACGACAAACGCTTCATGTACGAGGAGTCGTTGCGCATGCCGTTTGTCGTGCGGTACCCGAAAGAGATCAAGCCGGGGTCTGTATGTCAGGACTTCTACCTGAACGTCGACTTCGCGCCGACCTTCCTGGACTACGCCGGGGTTGACATCCCCGCGTCGTTCCAGGGCTGCAGCGGCCGGCCGTTGTTCCAGGGCAAGACGCCGGAAGGCTGGCAGACGAGTATGTACTACCGCTACTGGATGCACCTGGCGCACCACGGCGTCTACGCCCACTACGGCGTGCGCACGCAGCGCTACAAGCTTATCTACTATTACGCCGAAGCCCTCGGCCAGGCCGGCGCCATCGACGACCCGAAGGAGCCGGAATGGGAACTTTTCGATCTCGAGAAGGACCCCTGCGAGCTGTTCAGCGTCTATGATGACCCGGTCTATGCCGATGTCGTCAAAGAACTGACCGCCGAGCTGGATCGGCTTCAGAAGCAGGTCGGCGATACGCCCTGTCGCGCCGGATAGCAGCACCCGTTGTGAACAGGGCGGCGGCCGGGGGGGCGTTTCTTACGCTGACGGCGTGACAGTGTTCAGCCTGGGTTTGGCCGCCAGGCCTACCCCAGGTATCGGGCGGCTGGTGTGCAACTCTGAAGGAGTTGCCGTGAACTTTTTTTGCGGGTCAATGAACCTTTTCCGGATCTGCCCCGCTTAAGGGGGTAAACACAGGTAGAACCATGGCCGAGAATCAACCCGAACGGAATCCGCACCCGGACCTCCTGGAACTGGAGTTGCTGCGTACCAACGAAGCAGCCGAAGGCGTAGAGGAACACGTCGCGCAGTGCCGACAATGTCAGGAGGTCCTGGCGCAACTGGGCGCTTTCTCCGGGGAGTTGGATCTCGGCCGGGTTCCCTGTGCATCCACGCCGGAGACCGACAAGGAGGTCCTTGGCTTCATCGACGAACGGTCGGCGCTGATCTCGACCGCACGCCGGCGTTTGCTTGTCTGGCAGCGGGTTGCCTGGGCCGCCGCGGCTGTGGTCATCATCGGCCTTGGGATGTTCTGGTACTACGCCCCGACCGGCATGCTGGACGATGCCAGGCCGTTGCCGCCGGTGGCCGCCCGGCGCCGGGATATTAATCGCGACGGCCAGGTCGATATTGTCGATGCCATGTTGCTGGCGCGCAAACTCGAGGACCATGAAGCCATCCCGGGGGACTGGGATTTCAACGGTGACGGCAACGTCGACGGCGGCGATGTCGACGCGCTGGCGCAGGAGATCGTTGCACTCGGGGAGGGCGGCTGATGCGGTACTGGCTCACAGCATTGCTGATCCTGATCGGGAGCTGTGCCTGCGGTCAGGCCGACGCCGAAAAAGTGCGGTTCGTGGTCTACAACCTTGTGGTTGACGCCGGCGACAATGAGTTGGCGGCCTGGCAGATGGAACTGCGCTACGACCCGAAGCAGGTCCAGATCGTCGGTCTCGAAGGCGACAGCAAGCCGCCGTACTACGATCGCCGCGGGCTGAAAGCCGGCCGCATCATCATCGCCGGTTTCAGTACGTCGAAAGAGCAGCTTTTGAAAGGGCGCGTGCGGGTTTGCCGCCTGCACTTGCGCGTTGTCGGCGCGAAGGCGCCGGAATTGTCACCCAAACTGATCACGGCTGCGACTTCGCAGGGGCAGAAGTTCACGGCCAAGATCATCACTTCACCGCAGACGGGAGAGAGAGAATGACGAGAGAGACCAACGCCCCCCCAATCCGATCTACCATCGCCGTGGCGGCAATAGCTGCCATCGCATCCTTACTCCTCCTCACCGGTTGTTCATCCGCACGCCTGCCCAGTGACCTTGGGAACGTGGATCAACCGGGTCCAAGAGACGGGCAAGTTGCCGACGGGGGCGGCAACTTGCTGCCAGTCTTACCACCGACCGAGGAGAAGGCTGAATCGTCGACCGTGAAGGAGGAGCTTGATGACGCGCATGTCCTCGAGATCATCCGGCGCCGGCGCAATCAGGCCTACGCCCGAACCCTGATGGCTGAGGGCCTTGAGCTGTTTCAGCAGCAGAAGTTTCAGGAGGCCCTCGACAAGTATCACCAGGCCGAAAAGCTGCTGATGGCGATTACGCCGCCGTCGACGTGGCATCGGTCTACCGGGGAGGACGTACGATGAAGAAGTCGATCTATGTCCTGCTCCCCGCGCTTGCTCTGGTCCTGGCCGGCTGTGGCACGACGAGGCTGTCCCGGCACGAGATGATCCTGCTGCAGCCGCCGCCGTGGGAGACCGGCACGGAAGCGGCCGTCCGGCCGCCGCAGCCCTCGGACAATCCGGCCCTGGACCGCATCGACCGCGAACAACGTCAGCGGCGTCGGCAACAGGTCCTGCTGGCCCGGCAGAAGGTAGTCCTGGGTCGCCGCAACTATTCGGACAAGGAGTACAAGAAGGCCATCGACCAGTTCACCGGCGCCGAAGTTGAGTTGCGCGCCGTATCGCTGAGCACACCGACCGCAACGAGAGATCTGGAGTATGTCCGGCAGTTGCTGGCAGCGACCTATCGCAGCTACGCGCTGTTCCTGATTGAGAAGGCGAAGCGCCAGATCGAACGGGCCAGGGACGAGTTGGATATCAGCATGCTCAAGCCGGCAGAGACGTACCTGGCCCGGGCGGTTGAATACGACAACAGCCTGGCGGCCGAGGCAAAACGGCTGAACAAGAAGATCAAACGGCTCGAGTTCCAGATCGAGATTGAGATCCGCACCCGCCCCAGCGTGATCCTGCGACAGCTCGGCAACGTCGAACAGGAGTTCCAACGCAAGCTGGTGGCGCGACGGATGAAGTGGTTGGCCGCCAAAGCTGATCCGAGCCGCGAGGCCGTCAACGAAGTGACGGAAGAGGACCTGGCAGAGCTCCAGCAGCGATACGAGTTGCTGCGGCGGAAGGCGGGTTCCGTATACGGCGAAGATCTCGTATCCTATCGTTTCCTCAAGATCCCCTTCGAAAAAGGTAAGCCATACCTGGCTCTGGACACCAAGAGGGCCGCCGAGAAGCCGGATGTTCCGGCAAATCGCCAGAAGGTTTGGAAGGTAGACCTTTCGAAAGCGGGAATTTCCCCGGAACCCGCTGCAAAGCGGCTCCAGGAAATCCGCAAAGCGAAAGCGGACACGCTCAGGGAATATGCCAAACAGCTGATCGACCAGGCCCGGGGCGAGGTCGACACATCGAAACTCGAGCGGGCGAAGTCACACCTGGCCAAAGCAATTGAGCTTGACCAGTCTTTGATTCCGGACGCTGAGCGATTGCTCAAGCGCATCGAGCAACTGCGCGTTGCCATCGAAATCCAGGAACGAACCGGCCCGGACGTTATCGACCCGGACTACCAGGAACGGATCAAGGAGATCCTGGTCAAGAAGGCTGAAGCCAAAGTGTTCATGGACCACAACGTTTGGAAACGGGCGCGTGATGCGTACGAGGATGTCCTGCTGAAAGACCCCGCCGACGAAGACGCGATCAACGGCCTACGCCAGCTGTACGAGACGTTGCAGGAGGCCGCGAAGCTCCGTCGCCGCGCGGGCGAAGCAGAACGCATGGCGGAGACCGAATGGAAGTGGATGGAGCCGGTCCCGAGCAGCAATGCCAAGGACGGCAAGGGCGGCGTGCATGCGGACAAGAAGCCGGAGCAGATCGACGTCGACGCCATCATCCTACGTCGTCGCCAGCAGTTACTGGTTGAGCGATGGCGCCAAGAGGGCAGGGAACTGGCGAAGGCCGGCAAGCACAAGCAGGCGGTCGACAAGTTCGCGCAGGCGGAGACAATTCTGAAGCAGCAGAGCAAGTCCAGCAAGTCCGTCAACGACGACCTGGATGCTACCCGCAAGGAACTGGCTCTGGCGCATCTGGCTGCCGCAGCGGCGGCGGCCGGCGGGGGAAAGGTGAAGCCGGACGAAGTCGTGGTCGTGGAGAAACGCGCGTTCTGGAAACTGATGTCGAAGCAGCCGCACGCGGCGATGGTTGCTGTGCACCCGAAGACGAAGGTGCACATTCCGCTGCCTCTGACACGAACCGTTGTCCGCGGCAAGGTCTCGTCGTTCGTCGCGCATGTGCAGGTGAAACAGCTGTACGACAACCCGTACTCCGAGAAGATCGAAGCAGTCTACGTCTTCCCATTGCCGCAGAATGCGGCCGTGACCGACTTTGTGATGACCATCGGCAAGCGCACGATCCGCGGCATGATCCGCGAGAAGGAAGAAGCCAAGCGCGTTTACAACGATGCCCTGCAGCAAGGCTACAAGGCGTCGCTGCTCACGCAGGAGCGCCCGAACATCTTCAAACAGAAGGTCGCCAACATCGAGCCGGGCGACGAGATCGATGTGGCCGTCACCTATTTCAACACGCTGAAGTACGCCAAGGGCGAGTATGAGTTTGTCTTCCCAATGGTCGTCGGGCCACGGTTCAATCCGCCGGGCTTCAAGGACGGCATCGGTGCGGTCGCCCGCGGCACGGCCGAGGACTCGGACCAGCCGACGGCGGTCGAGTACCTGGCCCCGAACGAGCGCAGCGGGCACGACATCGATCTGCAGGTCGAGATTGATGCCGGTGTCTCGATTGAGAGCTATGCCAGCCCGACGCACGCGATCGACGTGCAGCAGAGCGGCAAAGGCAAGCTTCGCGTCGGCCTGAAACCGAACGACCGGATTCCCAACAAGGACTTTGTGTTCCGCTACAAGGTCGCCGGTCAGCAACTGAAGACCGCTTTTCTGCACCAGCAGGACAAGCAAGCCAAGACCTTCAGTCTGGTGCTCGTCCCGCCGGCGAAGCTGACGGATGTACCGGTGCAGCCGCGCGAGATGATCTTCGTGGTGGATTGTTCGGGCAGCATGTCCGGACGGCCGTTGGAAAAGGCGAAGCAGGCCATGCGGCGCTGCCTGAAGAACATGGATCCGCGCGACAGTTTCCAGATCATCCGCTTCTCGGAGTCGGCCTTCACGTTCGGCAAAGCCCCTGTGCCGGCCACGAAGGAGAACATCGAAAGCGGTCTGAAGTACATCGACGGCCTGCACTCCGGCGGTGGTACGATGATGATCGAAGGCATCAAAGCAGCACTGGATATGCCGCATGATAAAGGCCGTCTGCGCATCGTGTCATTTATGACGGACGGCTACATCGGCAATGACCAGGAGATCCTTGCCGCTGTGAAGCAGAAGCTCGGCAGTGCCCGTATCTTCAGCTTTGGCGTAGGCTCATCCGTGAACCGCTACCTGATCGAAGGCATGGCGCGCGAGGGGCGCGGCACTGCTGCGTTCGTGACGCTGAACGAGAAGCCCAGTCGCGTGGTCGACGTGTTCTACGAGCGGGCGAAGCACGCGGCTCTCACGGACGTGAAGGTGGACTGGAGCGGTCTGGACGTGAAGGAGGTCTATCCGAAGCGTCTGCCGGATCTGTTCGTTGGTCGGCCCGTGACCATCACCGGCCGCTACGCCGGCGAGCTGCCGGAGAGGATTACGGTATCCGGGATGGCCGGCGGCAAGCAAGTCAGCTATGAGGTGCGCATCAAGGACCGGGCGGACACGCATGAAGGTATTCGCTACGTCTGGGCCCGCGGCAAGATTGGTGAGCTGGCGATGGCCAACACTCACAAACCGTCGAAGGAACTGCAGAATGAACTGGTCCGCTTCTCGACGGAGCAGAACGTGCTGTGCAATTACACAGCATTCCTGGCAGTCGACGCCAGCCGGCGGACGGAGGGGACTGCCGAGACCATGCATATGCCGGTGCCGATGCCCGATGGCGTGGCATACGAGACGACCGTGAAGTAGGAGAGGAGGCAAGACATTGAGGGACAGACAACGGATTCGAATGAGGTACCTGATCACCATTGTGTTGAGTGCGGCTGTTGGCGGAAGCTTGCTGTTGCTGACCGCGTGCACAGGGCCCAGACTTGGGCGTTTGACATCGCGGGAAATGCCGGCTGACGCACGCGCAGGACGCGGCTTTAACGCGCCTCTTACGGTCCTCAAGAGTCCTGCATCGGGATGGCATCGAGCGGCCAAAATCAAGGGCGAATGGGGCGGCAAAGATCTCAGAGAGATATCTGCCGGCGTTGACGAGGTCTGGGTCATCAGCAAGCCTGCCGCTTCGGAACGGGCCGCCAAGAAGGGCATGTCCTCGCGGATTGATCCAGGGCTGAGTGCGCGGGATCCGAAGACGAAGAAACTGGTGCCGATGCCGCTGAAGCAGACCAAGGTGCGCGGCCAGATTTCAGCCTATGTCGCCAAGGTGATGGTGGAGCAGCAGTATCAGAATCCGTACGAAGCGAAGATCGAAGCGGTCTATGTCTTCCCGTTGCCGCAGAACTCGGCCGTAACCGATTTCATCATGACCATCGGCGACCGCAAGATCCGCGGCATGATCCGTGAGCGGAAGGAGGCTGAGAAGATCTATGAGGAAGCCAAGAAGGCCGGCTACCGTGCGGCGTTGCTGACGCAGGAACGTCCGAACATCTTTACCCAGAAGGTCGCCAACATTGAACCGGGGAAACGGATCGACATCAACATCACCTACTTCAACACGCTGAAGTACGCGAAGGGCGAGTACGAGTTCGTCTTTCCCATGGTCGTCGGACCACGGTTCAATCCGCCGGGATTCACCGACGGGATTGGTGCCAAGCCCCGTGGTGTCGGCGACAGTTCCGCCCAGCCGACGAACGTCGAGTACCTGGCGCCGAACGAGCGCAGCGGTCACGAGATCGATCTGCAGGTGAGCATCGACGCCGGCGTGCCGATCGAGAGTTTCCAGAGCCCGTCGCACGCGATCGATGTGCAGCGGCGTGACGACCACAAGCTGACCGCGTCGCTGAAACCGAACGACCGGATCCCGAACAAGGACTTCGTCTTCCGCTACAAGGTCGCCGGCAAGACAATGAAGACCGCGTTCCTCCATCACGAGGACAAGCACGGCAAGACCTTCAGTGTCGTCCTGGTGCCGCCGGCGAAGTTGACTGACGTGCCGGTGCAGCCGCGGGAGATGATCTTCGTCGTGGATTGTTCCGGCAGTATGTCCGGCCGCCCGATGGCGGCGGCGAAGGACGCGATGCGCCGGTGCCTGCGCAACCTGGACCCACGCGACAGCTTCCAGATCATCCGGTTCTCGGAAACGGCGTTCCAGTTTGGCAAGGCTCCAGTCCCGGCGAGCAAGAAGAACGTTCGGGCCGGTCTGGACTACATCGACAAGTTCCATGGCACCGGTGGCACGATGATGATCGAGGGCATCAAGGCTGCGTTGGACATGCCGCACGACAAGGAGAAGCTTCGCATTGTATCATTCATGACCGACGGTTACATCGGCAACGAAGCCCAGATCATCGCTGCCATCCGTCAGAAGCTTGGCAGTGCGCGCATCTTCAGCTTCGGCGTCGGCAACTCGGTCAACCGATATCTCATTGAAGCCATGGCCCGCGAGGGCCGCGGCGCGGCGGCGTATGTCGGCTTGGATGAGGGGTCTGCGAAAGCGGTGGACGCGTTCTACGCACGGGCCAAACACGCCGCGTTGGTGGACGTCAAGATCGACTGGAATGGGATGGGTGTGAAGGACGTCTTTCCCAAGCGCATCCCGGATTTGCTGGTTGGTCGTCCGGTGGTAATCACCGGTCGGTACACCGGGAAGCTGCCGCAGTCGATCAAGGTCAACGGCATGATGGGCGGCAAGCAGAACAGCTATGAAGTAAGTGTCGCGGGATACTCAGCGAAGAACGACGGGGTGCGTTTTGTCTGGGCCCGCAGCAAGATGGCGGAGTTGGCGATGGCCAACATCCACAAGCCTTCGGCGGAGTTGAGGGACGCGATGATCCGGTTCTCGACCGAGCAGAGCGTCCTGTGCGAGTACACTGCCTTCCTGGCCGTGGATGGAAGTGAGAGGACAGAGGGAAACGAAGGATACACCACGAAGGTCCCGGTACCGGTGCCCGACGGTGTGAAGTACGAAACCACGGTGGATCCGTGAAGTAGATAGAAACGCCTCTCACAAAGGAGTCTGAAATGAAGTTTCACGCTAGACCCATGCACTTGTTGTGTGCCGTTCTGAGCCTGGTTGTCGCTGTCGGCTGCCGATCTGTCACTACGCCGGTGGCGCACGGCATCCTCCCGGATAGCGTTGCCCGCGATGCCATTCAAACGCCACACGCGAAGGCGGAGATGAAGGCCGTCCGCAATCGTGCAATCGGTGGTGCGGCCGAGAAGAGCAAGGCAACCAAGAAGATGGTAAGCCCCGATAAAGACGCGTTGACGCGTGACGGCGGTGGCGGGGCCCTCGGCAAGGACCCGGCCCAAACGCAGAGGCTCGTAGTCTACTCGGCGATGATGCACCTGGTCGTCCAAGAGCGCGAACAGGCGCTGGAAGCGATTCGTAATGCGGCCACCGGCGTCGGCGGCTTCCTGCAGTCGCTCGACGGCAATGTGATCGCCGTCAAAGTGCCGTCGAAGAACTTCCAGGATGTGGTCACTGCGATTGCGAAGCTCGGCGCCGTGCAGTCGAAACAGATCAACGGCCAGGACGTAACGGAGAAGGTGCACGATCTGAAGACGCGACTGAAGAACGCGGAGAACATGCGTGAGCGCATGGCCAAGTTGCTGGACCGCACGCGGAACATCGAGGAGGCCCTGCGCATCGAGAAAGAGCTGGCGCGCATCGCCGAGACCATCGAAGTTATGAAAGGCAAGGTGGAGTATCTGGAGCACAACGCCGCGTTCTCATCGATCCGGGTATCGCTCGCACAGCCGCGCGTGGTCCGCGTGGCAACAGGACCGGCGCCGTTGCGCCAAGTGCCGTTCCGCTGGGTTCGGGCGCTGGGGTCCGAGATTTCTCGTGGTTCCCCGGAGTACGTCGATACCAAGAGCAAGTGGTTCTCGAAGATCAGGTTCACGATGCCGGCGAACTACATTAAGTATGACGAGGAAAGGAACTACAGCCGCGGGATGTCCGGGTCGGCGGTTCTCGTAAAAGTCGCTCGTCACAAGAATCTCGACGGCGGCACCCTCGAGTTCTGGCAGGAGATCATCGAGCGCAGTCTGCAGGAGCAGCGCGTGGTGACGATCAGCGAGAGCAAGGAACTCGAGACCAAGGGCGGCGATAAGCTGATCCTGGTGAAGGGCTCGAAGAAACTCGGGCGACTCGAGTTCGCCTACCGCATCGCCATCGGCCGCACGAAGAAGCGGGTCTACGTCTACGAGGCCTGGGGACCGACCGGAGCACTGGAGAAGGATGAGAGCAAGATCATCGCGTCGATGACCTCCCTGCAGTTGCGGTGAGAGCAATGATTTTTCTCGGCGAAACGAAAACCGATCGCGCAACCCTTTTCGCGGCGGGTGTACCGAGCATCGTGCCCCGCCTTGGCGGGATAGATTTCGTGCTTGCCCCGCTTTGCGGGGGCAACGCCGTTGGCCGGATGCTTGGCCCCGCTCTCCGAGTTGCCCGTTTTCGGGCTCGGGGAGCGTTGGCGAAAATGCTGTGTGCTTCAGCACACAACCCTTCCGCCGCCTGCCGCGAGCCCCGAACCCCGGGCAATCCGTGGCGGAAAGACTTCCGCCGAGACCATCTAGTCCTGCGCCGTGGCCAGCGGGATGGACATCGTGAAGGTTGAGCCTTTGTCGCGTTCACTCTCGACGGTCACGGTGCCGCCGTGCAGCATCGCGATGTGCTTCACAATGGAGAGGCCGAGGCCGGTGCCGCCCGTCTTGCGGTCGCGCGACTTGTCGACGCGGTAGAAGCGTTCGAAGACGCGGGCGAGGTGTTCCGGAGAAATGCCGATGCCCTGATCGGTCACGGCGACTTGCACCCGGTCGTCGACGATTGTCATGGAGATCTTCACCGTTGACCCGCTCGGGCTGTACTTGACGGCGTTGTCCAACAGGTTGACCATGGCCTGCTCGAGCAATCGATGGTTCCCCGCGACCACAGCTTCGCAAAGCTCGGGATCGACGTCAACCTGAAGTTCTTCGCTCTTCGGCCGGCAGAGGACGATGGCCTGCCGGATACATTCGGCCAGGTCGCGCGACTCGATATCGTCATCGCCCTGCAGATCGAGCTGTTCGAGTTTGGAGAGCATCAGCAGATCATCGATGATCGCGTTCATCCGCGTGGCATGCCGGGTGATGACAGCGACAAAGTTCCGGGCCTGTTCGGCATCGGCATCGAGGCAGTCTTCGAGCGGCTCAAGGAATCCCTTGATGGCGGTAAGCGGGGTTTTCAGCTCGTGCGAGACATTGGCGACAAAATCCCGCCGCATCTGTTCGAGGCGTTTGATCTGGGTGATGTCGTGGAGGACCACGAGCACGCCTTGTTCGTTCTCGCGGAAGCGAACGCCGGAGAGCCGGAGCTGGCAGCGTCGACCGCCTTCGAGGCGGACCTCGATTTCTTCTTCCCGAAAGGGAGGGCCGCCGTCCAGCAGCGTGTTGATAAAGGTATTCAGATCCGCGTTGCGGATGGTCGCGGCCAGGGGCCTGCCCCCGACGCCGGCAGTATTGTCGAGTCCGAAGACGCGGCGGGCGGAACGGTTGATCGTGATGATCTGCATGTTGCCGTCGACGGCGAGGAATCCCTCGCGCATATTGGTGAACAGGCTTTCCCACTGCCGCTTCTGCCGGGTCAATTCGGAGATCTGCTGGTCGACGCGGCGATCGAGCGCGTTCAGGTCCGCGGTCAGTTGGAGGAAGGGGTCCTCATCGGTGTGGACTTCGTCTTCGCCGGTGCCGCCGCCGATGGTCGTGGTTTTGACGGAGAGGTCGCGGACCAATCCGCCGATGTTGGCCGAGACGCCATGGGCGGCGGCGCCGATCAGGGCGAGCAGACAGATCAGCGGCAGGATGGAGTTGGCGGCGATCTGGTTCATCATGCCGGCCACGCCGTGCCAGGGCTGGATCATGCTCAGGACGCCGATGACGCGGCCGTCGCCGCGGATCGGGACGGCGGCGCGGATGAAGTCGCGTTGGGTCGTCCGGTCTTCGTCGATCGCTGTATTCGTCTCGCCGTCCATGGCGAAGGCGACTTCTTTGCGGGACTTCGGCTCCGACAGTTCATAGCTGCCGTACCTGGAGTCGCCCAACACGTTGCCGTCCGTCGTCATCAGGATGATGCGCGCTTCGTTCTCGCGGGCCAGTTCGCGGCAGATGCGGTTGTAATCCGGTCCGGCCGTCAAACCGGCGGTCTTGGGGTTCTCCATAACCTCAACGGCGGCGCTCTTGGCCTGTTCCTGGAGGATCCGGATCGCACGGTTGCGGTTGAGTTCGCGCAGATTGCAGGAGGACAGGCCCATGAAGATCGCGGCCATGGGCAGAAACACCAGCCAGCCGAAGCGCTTCATGATCTGAATGAAGAGTCCGCGATAGCGCATGTCTACTTATCCTCGAAACTTATAGCCGATGCCGCGTACGGTTTCGACGACGCCGGCGTCGCTGCCGAGTTTCTTGCGGATGGCGGCGATATGCACATCAACGGTGCGTTCGGTGATGTACACATCTTCGCCTTGGGCTTCGTCAATAATCTGATTACGGGTGAACACCCGGCCTGGACGCCGGGCAAGGCAGTAGAGGATCTTGAATTCGATCGGCGTCAGATGGACCTCGTTCTCACGCCAGAGAACTTCATGACGCCCGGGGTTGATCGTCAGGTCGCCGCGTTTGAGCGTCGGCTGAATGCCGGCTTCGTCGTCGATTCCGCGTCGGCGCAAGGCGGTATTGACGCGGGCCAGGAGGACCCGCGGGCTGAACGGCTTGGTGATGTAGTCGTCGGCGCCGACACCGAGGCCGATGACCTCGTCGGACTCCTCGGTCTTCGCCGTGAGCATGACGACCGGTATGTTCTTGGTTTCGTCATCCTGCCGGATGCGGCGGCAGACTTCGAGCCCGTCCATGCCGGGCAGCATCAGATCGAGGACGATGAGATCCGGCCGGCGGGTGCGGGCTTTGTCCAGCGCCGTCTCGCCGTCCGCGGCGGAGAGGACATCATAGTTTTCGCGCTTGAGCGTGTAGCTCACAAGTTCGCGAATGTCGTCTTCGTCGTCGACGACCAGTATTCGTTGCTTCGCCATGATAGCACCTATCGTTTGGAACGGTCATGCCGAATGATTTCACCGCTCACCACGTAGATGACATCCTCAGCCACATTGGTGGCGATATCCGCAATGCGCTCGATGTTCCGTGAGGCGCTGATTTGAAAGAGCAGGGCATTCATTCGGTCGGGGTTTGCTTTCATCTCTTCAAAGACTTCGTTGATGATTTCGACGTTCAGGTCGTCGACCACATCATCCCGGCGGAAGACCTGCCGGGCGAGTTCGGAGTCCGCGTTGACCAGGGAATCGAGGCTCTGGCGGACCATCGACCGGGCCTCGTTGGCCATGAGCTGGAAGCGTCCGGAGACCTGAGCGTCAGGGTCGCGCTGGTGGATCTCGATGACGTATTCAGCAATATTGGCGGCGAGATCGGCCATGCGTTCAAGGTCGTTGTTGATTTTCAGAATGGCCACAACCTGGCGCAGGTCGGTGGAGACCGGCTGATAGAGTGCCAGGATCTTGAGGCATTCTTCTTCGATATCGACTTCGTGCTGATCGATTTCGCGATCGTAGTCGATGACCTTCCGGGCCACGTCCAGGTCCATCGTAGTCAATGCTTCCAAGGCGTTTTCAAGGCCGCGTTCAACTTCGGCGCCCAGTTCAAGCAGATGGTTTTTCAGCTTGGCGATGGCGCGCTGCATATGGGTTGTGGTAAACATGATCCAGTCCTCAGCCTCTTCTGGTTGTCGGGTCAGCCGATTCGGCCACTGATGTAGTCCTCGGTTTCCTTTTCCCTGGGATTCCCGAAAATATCCTCCGTTGGCGCATATTCCACCATGCGCCCGTGCAGCATGAAGGCGGTGCGGTCGGAGATGCGCGAGGCCTGCTGCATGTTGTGGGTGACAATGACGATGCTGTATTGCTTGCGCAGTTCGAGGATCATCTCCTCAATGCGGGCAGTGGCGATGGGGTCCAGCGCCGAACACGGTTCGTCCATCAGCACAATCTCCGGTTCGACGGCGATGGCGCGGGCGATACACAGGCGCTGCATCTGGCCGCCGGACAGGCCGAAGGCGCTTTCCTGGAGGCGGTCCTTGACTTCGTCCCAGAGGGCGGAGGCCCGCAGGCAGCGTTCGACGGTGTCGTCCAGTTCGCTGCGCCGGTGGCGGCCGACCAGCCGCAGGCCGTAGACTACGTTCTCGTAGATTGTCTTCGGAAAGGGATTGGATTTCTGGAAGACCATGCCGACGCGCCGCCGCAGGCCGATAACCTCCAGATCCGGGTTGAAGATGCTCTCGTCCCGAATCAGAATATCGCCCTCGTACCGGGCTGTGTCGACCAGGTCGTTCATCCGGTTGATGCTGCGCAGCAGCGTCGACTTGCCGCAGCCTGACGGTCCGATCAGGGCGACGATCTCCTGCGGCGGGATGTTCATGTTCGTGTTGAACACCGCCTGCTTGCTGCCGTAGTAGAAGTTGAAGTCACAGATGCGGATGATGGCGTCTTCCGCCCGCACTGTTCGTCGATCATCATCACTCATAGTACTGCCTTCGCTTCGCTAAAATGCTCCAAGCATGTTTCGCCGGCGCAGTCGGTCACGCACGATGATGCCGGCCAGATTCATCATGACCACGAGGACGATCAGCAACAAGGTTGTCGCGAACACCATCGGCTTGGCCGCTTCGGCGTCCGGCGAGTGAAAGCCCAGGTCGAAGATATGGAATCCAAGGTGCATGAACTTCTGTTCGAGATGGACATAGGGGTACACCGAGTTTACCGGCAGTTCGGGGGCGCTCTTGACGACGCCCACCAGCATCAGCGGTGCGACTTCGCCGGCGCCGCGCGCCATGGCCAGGATCATGCCGGTGATGATGCCCGGCAATGATGCCGGCAGGACGACGCGCCAGATGGTCTGCCATTTGGATGCGCCGCAGGCGTAGGAGGCCTCGCGCACGCCTTTGGGCACCGCCGAGAGGGATTCCTCGGCGGCGACGATGACCACCGGCAGGGTCAGCAGGGCCAGGGTCAACGAGGCCCACAGCATGCCGCCGGTTCCGAAGGTCGGCGAGGGCAGGGCGTCGGAGAAAAAGAGTTTGTCGATACTGCCGCCGATGACGTAGACAAAGAACGCCAGACCGAAGACGCCGAAGACGATGGACGGCACGCCGGCCAGGTTGTTGACTGCGACGCGGACGAGCTGCAGCAGAAAGCCCTGCCGGGCGTATTCGTGAATGTAGACGGCGGCGATGACGCCGAACGGCGTGACGAAGATGCACATGATGACAGTCATCACGACGGTGCCGAAAATGGCGGGGAAGACGCCGCCGTCCATATTCGCTTCGCGCGGGTCCTCGACCAGGAAATGCCAGGCATTGCTGAAGAAACGTGCGAGGCGTGAGCCGAAGCCGATGCGGTTGGGGTAGTAGTAGCGCATGATGCCGCCGGTGGCGAGTTCCACCTCCTGGCCGCCGGCAATGCGGTAGACCAGATGGATTTCGTCCTGTTTGGCTTCGATCTCCGACAGTTCCGCGCGCAGTTTCTGATAATCTGCTTCCAGGTCGGCCATCTCCCGCTGCCAGCCTGCGACGGCGTCCTCGTCATGATCTTTGCCGGCCTTCTCATCACGTTCTTCCGCCCGAATCCTGATGCGCAGCTTTTCCATTTTCCGGTTGACCGCGCCGATCTTGAATTTTGCCAGCTTCCTGATCTCCTCCCGGCGTTCTTCGGCCAATTCCACTTCCTTGGCGAGCGCGTCGGCGAACGCCTCGTCGTCCGCCTCGATTTCACGGCCGTCTTTGTATTTGAGTTTGATGGGATAGCCGATGGCGTAGCTGTTCTCGTAGCGTTCGATCTTCATGATATCCGGCGGCCGGCGCAGTTCGCCCAGGGCGGTTTTGTCGACAAATTTGAAGGGGACGCCGACGTACTCGCGGTTGCCGGTGTAGAACTGCCATTCGATCTTGTGCCTGCCGGCTTCGGCTGCCGCCCGTTTCTTCTGTTTCTTGACGACTTCGCCGATCAGCGTCGTGTCACCGTCGATGGTGGTCTCGATGACGCGGCGCGGCCAGAAGACGACCATGCCGTTGACCACGATGATGTAGAGCAGGAAGATGGTCATGATCAGGCCCAGGCTGAGGCCCATGCCGCAGAGCCATACCTTGCCTTCGCCGCGCTGGTCGCGGAGGAATTTGAAGACGCCTTTGCCGACGGAAAACAGCATATCAGAGAGTCCGGTATTTCTTGATCAGTCGTTGTCGCAGGACTTCTGCGAACGTGTTGATGACCCAGGTCATCAGAAACAGAATCAGGGCGCCGAGAAACAGGGTCCGATACAGCGTTTCGCCCTGGGGCGCTTCCGGCAGTTCGACGGCGATGTTTGCCGACAGCGTCCGCATGCCGGAAAACGGGTTGACTTCCATGATCGCCGTATTGCCGGTGGCCATCAGGACAATCATGGTCTCGCCGACGGCGCGGCCGAGACCCATCATGATGGCGGAAAAGACGCCGCCCGAGGCAGTCGGCAGCACGACCCGGATCGCGGTCTGCCAGCGGCTGGCGCCCAGCGCGTCGGAAGCGGAGACCAGGGATTTGGGTACGTTGCTCAAGGCGTCCTCGGTGATTGTGAAGATAATCGGGATGACCGCGAATCCCATCATGAAGCCGACAACCAGAGCATTGCGCTGTTCGAACGGCGTGCCGGTGATCTGCGGCCACCAGAGACGGAAATCGGCGGTGATCTTGCCGGTGTACGGGTCTTTCACGGTGAACCACATGGCCTCGACGATCGGTCCGAGATAGTCGGAGAGCAGCCAGCAGATGATGATCAACGGGGCGAACGCCAGGAACTCCCAGCCGTCGGGGATGAAGCGGCGATACCGGCGGGGCAGTTGTCCCCAGAAGAAGCCGATCAGGATCGCCGTGACCGGCAGCATGACGCCGAAGATCAGGATCGCCGGCACACGGGTTTCAATCAGCGGCGCCAGCCACAGGGCGCCGAGGAAACCCAGGACGACCGACGGCAGTGAAGCCATCACTTCCATCGTCGGTTTGACGACCTTGCGGAAGGGACCGTATTGGAACTGGGCGGTGTAGAGCGCCGCCAGCAGGGCGATCGGCACCGCGAAGATCATGGCGTACAGGGTCCCCTTGACGGTGCCGTAAATCAGCGGGACCAGCGAAAGCTTCGGCTCGAACTCGTCGGTCATGCCGGTGGATTCCCACTTCCACTTCGGCTGCGACTGGTTCTCATACCAGATTTTGGCGAAAAACGCCCGCAAACCGGCTTCCGGGTAGCGGTCGCGGAGTTCCATGACGCGCAGCTTGTGGTTGACGTCGGTCAGCAGGATGCTGTTGTATTTGCCGGAGATCAGGGCCAATTCCGGATCGTAGGCGACGTCGGCGTCCCAGCGGACCTCGGCACTGGTGCCGTAGCGCAGGCTGAGGTGTTGTCCGGACCCGATCAGAAACGATTTGTTCCGGGTGCTGATGGCGTAAACATCGGCGGGGCCGGGCAACGACGGGAACTGCTTGGTCAGGCCGAACAGGCGCTGCGTGTGGTCGTCCGGCACAAAGCGGCAGAAGGCGCGGCATTCCCCGGCGTCGTTCACGACGATAATGGTGGAATCGCCGAAGAGGAAACTCATCTGGGCGATATGTCCGTGCTTGCTTTCCGGGAACGGTTGGAAGCGCTGGATCAGATTGACGTCCTCCCCGTGCCGCTGGAAGAAGTAGATGTAACCGCCTTCGTCGCCGACAATCACGGTTTCAGCGGCGGCGTCGACCATAACTTTGTGCGGCGGGTGCAGGAGGTCCCTGGTCAAGTCGAGATTGGCGGCGATCTCGGGCTTGGAGCTGTCCGCCAGCAGGCCTTTGGCCTGTTTAAGGACGGCGACATGGAAGTGTTTCCTGCCGTCTATGGTCTGAATGGCGGCGACGACCTTTTCGCCGCCGGAAATACCGCCGGCTTCGCGGCCGGAATCGGCGAAATCGATATCGATGATCGGGGCGCCCTCGACGCCGACGGCAAACAGATCGCCGGGATCGAGATTGCACTCGAGTTGCCGGGTGGTGCCCTTGTAGGTTTTGGCGTAGTCGATCTTGAGAACCTGGAAGCGGCCGTCCGACAGTCCGTAGGTGAGTTCCTGGTGGCGCTGGGAATAGCGGATGGCGGTGACGCTGACGCCGTCGGGCAGGGCGGGATCGCGTTCGGTGACGGCGCCGTCCTCGAGCAGGTTGACGACATAGCCTTTGCCGGTTTTGGCCTCGATCAGCAGCGGCAGTTCGGTATAGCTGTCGCAGGCGAGGACGGCGAAGTCTTTGGCGGGGAGATCGTAGACCTTGCTTTCACCGACCTTGGCGCCGCGCACAATCGGGATGATCTCAACAACGATGAAGAAGCAGATTAGCAGCACTGCGAGAATGACGCCAATGCCGCCGACCGTAATCGACCCGGTCATGATCCGGTCCCACAACAAGGTGCTTCTGGCTGTGGTAAAGCGGCTGGGATTCGGCTGTGATGACATCGGTTGGGAGGCAGCCTGCTGTGGTTGCGGTTTAAGTCTGGAACCGGGCTCGAGGCCAGGGCCCCGAGCCCGGGATTAAACAGGTAACGGGAGCTTACCAGCCGAGACCCTTGCGGTCAGCGCCGGCAACGGTCGACGGCAGCGGGAAGAAGCCGTCTTTGACGACGATTTCCTGCCCCTGCCTGGAGAGCACGAAGCGGATGAACTCATAGGCGAGCTTGTCGAGCTTCTCGTTCGGGCGTTTGTTGACATAGACGTTCAGGAAACGCGCGATCGGGTAGTCGCCGCTGATGCAGTTGGCCATGTTCGGCTCTTTGTAGTTCTTGCCTTCGGCAGCGATCGGCAGGGCGCGCACGCCACTGGTCTTGTAGCCGATGCCGGAGTAGCCGATGCCGCCCAGCGTGGTGGCCACGCCCTGGACAACCGCGGAAGAACCGGGCTGCTCTTTGACGGTCGCTTTGTAGTCGCCTTTCTTCATGACGACCTTCTTGAAGTAACCGTAGGTGCCGGAGGCACTGTTACGGCCGTACAGCGAGATCGGCATATTGGCCCACTGCCCGGTCAGCCCGGCTTGGCCCCATTTCTCTACCGGCTTGCCGCCGCGTTTGTAGGTGCTGGAGAAAATGCCGTCCAGCTGCTGCAGATTCAGACCCTTGATCGGGTTGTCCTTGTGCACGAAGACGCCCAGCGCGTCGATCGCGACGCGAACGCGGGTCGGCTTGTAGCCGAACTTCTTCTCGAACTTGTCAATCTCAGCCGACTTCATCGGACGACTCATCGGACCCAGTTGCGAGGTCCCCGCGATCAGGGCCGGCGGCGCCGTGGACGAGCCTTTGCCCTCGATCTGGATCTTGACGTTCGGGTACATCTTCTGAAAGGACTCAGACCACAGGGTCATGAGGTTGTTCAGCGTGTCGGAACCGACCGCGCTCAGCCGACCGGAGACGCCGGATACAGGTTTGTATGCCGGGATTTTTCGGTCGACTTTGACCGTCTGGGCGTGCAGGGACGCACCAAACAGTACGGTGGTTGCGATTGCCAGTGCGAGCTTCTTCATTTGTGGAGTTCCTCCGTTTGCGTTTCTCTGACAGGCGATAGGTTAGGGTTCTGCCGTCGTCGGAGAAGCTACTCAGACCTCGTGTATAGGCTATGCAGCAACGGTGAACTGTCGATTAAAGCTGTGTTAAGAGAATGTTAAGAATGCCGCGGCTGTTTGAGGCTGGCTGAGCTCGGGGAACAGCGAGATCCCGCGCCCTTGCGGCGCCGAGTTTCAGAATCGCTCACCTACGCCAAACGGCCGTTACCTAAGCCCTCTTCGCCTGCTACTCTGGTTGCGCACCAACCAGAGTGGCAGCAGAAGGTAAGGCCTGTGGCACGGACTTCACAGGTGCCAGATCCTCAAGTACCCAGGTCCCCGGAAACCGTTAAACTTATGCTCAGGCGAGGCTGTAATTCGGCCCTTCAGGCCTGTGTCTCAGGCTCAACCCAAGACCCGGGCCTGCAGCCCGGGCTATATCAATGCCGGCCCTTTGGGCCTCAGGACGGCACCCGTTGAGGCTAAGCTTAACGGTTTCGGATCCCGACTTCTTAAGCGTCTGGACGGGCTGTAGAGATGGGCAGTAAACGAGGGGGGTGCCTCGACCCTTGATGCGGGTTGAATCGCCGTGGTTCCCGTGTATTTTGCTGCGTGGGCAACGGGGTGTGTGAGAGCCATCTGGAAAGGACATCATGCCGAAATACGACATCACCTTTATCGGCCATATCTGCATCGATGAGATTCGACCGTTTCGCGGTGAGCCGCAGATTGCCACCGGCAGCGCTGTGTTGTGCGGCGCGATGGCCGCCGGCCGCGTCGGCCGGGATGTCATGGTAATCACCACGTGCCGGGAGAACGACAGTCACCGGCTTGATCCGCTGCGGGCGATCGGCGTGGATTGCAGCATAATTCCCGCGCCCGAGACGACCCGCATGCTGGTGGTCCATCCCAACGCCGATGTGGACGTCCGGGAGATGCGCCAGGAACAGAACGCCGGCTGCATTCGGGCCGCTGAACTGCCGGCGATCGACAGCACGTTTGTCCACCTGGCCGGGATCACCGATCAGGAGTTCAGCCTGGACCTGGTCCGCGAGCTCCACGCCCGGGGACACAGTCTGTCGGCGGACATGCAGAGCTTTGTGCGCCAGGTGGACCCGGTGACCCGCGAGATCTCGTTTGCCGACGTGCCGGCCAAGACCGACATCCTGCCGCTGCTGGATCGTGTGAAATTGGATGTGGTGGAAGCCAAACTGCTCACCGGCTTCGATGATCTCGAGGAGGCCGCCGGCCGGCTGGTCGACTGGGGTTGCCCGGAAGTTGTGATCACCCGGTCCGACGGTGTCCTGGCGCGGGTTGGCGGCGAGACGCTGTTCGAGCCGTTTTCGAACGACAGCGTTATCGGCCGCACCGGCCGCGGCGATACGACGTTCGCCGGCTACATGGCCTGGCGTCTGGAGTTCAGCCCGGCCGCGGCACTGAAGTTTGCGGCGGCCCTGGTCTCGCTGAAGATGGAGACGCCGGGGCCGTTCTCCGGCACGCTCGAGGACGTCCTGGAGCGGCTGGAGCGGCGGCATTGAATTTTAAATTTCAGATTTCGGATGGGCCGGAACTGGGTGACGGGTCGAGTGTCCCGCCTTCGCGCAAGGCTTCGGCGCGGCAAGTCGGGTGTCCCGCCTTCGCGCAAGGCTTCGGCGCGGCAAGCCGGGTGTCCCGCCTT
>CAYLNH010000027.1:0-42038 GCA_964384625.1 uncultured Lentisphaerales bacterium | reverse complement strand
ATCAATCAACCGAAAAAGAAGGCTGCCAAGGCGGGACACGATGCTCGCATCGCTTATTCGGCATCGTCTGGCCGGACCGGCGCCTTGCCGCCGTCCCTGGCTGGAAAACGTACGCCGAGCCCATCTAGAAGGCTCTTCGCCGACCATGTATCTATGCCTGGGACTCGTCTTCGTCGAGGTCGTCCTCGTCGAGGTCGTCTTCGTCCAGATCGTCCTTCGCGTCCTCGTCCTCGTCGAGATTCCCGTCGCCCTCGTCCTCGTCGAGATTCCCGTCGCCCTCGTCCTCGTCTTCGCCGAGTTCTTGCCCGTCGTCAACTGCGTCGTCAGTCGTTTCGGCCGCTCTGTCGTCGGCAGCCCGGTCTTCGCCGTCGCCGCCTTCAGCGTCTTCGGTTTCGTCCTCGTCGTCCTCTTTGAGCTCGGCGATGACGGCGACGCTGATGATGCGGTCATCGTCCTTGAGGTTCATGACGCGGACGCCCTGCGAGGCGCGGCCGATGGTGCGAATTTCATCGGTCTTGAAGCGGACGATCTGGCCGGAGATCGTGGTGATCATGGCTTCGTCACCGTGTTCCACGCGCAGCGCGCCGACCAGGTGATCGCCGTCTTTCTGCTTGATGCTGATGACCCCTTTGCTGCCGCGGTTGGTCAGGCGGTAGCCGCTGATGCCGGCTTCCTTGTCGACTTGCGAGTCGCCGGAACCGATATTGCTGCGCTTGCCCATGCCCTTCTCGGTGATATTGAGGATATCGCAGTTGGGATCAACGATGGCCATGGCGACAACGCTGTCGTCCTTCTTCTGCAGTTTCATGCCGCGGACGCCGCGGGTGGCCCGGCCCATGCTCCGGGCCTGTTCGCTTTTAAACCGGCAGGCCATGCCGCGGCGGCTGAAGAGCATAATCTCCTGGTCCGGCCGGCAGAGGCGGACATCAATGAGCTGGTCGTCTTCCTCGAGCACAATGGCGCGAATCCCTTTGCGGCGAAGATGTTTGAACTCGTTGAGTTTGGTTTTCTTGACCCGGCCGTTCCTGGTGGCGAACACGAGGAACAGGTCCTCCTGGTCGACTTCGTCGACGGTGATCATACTGCGGATCTGTTCGTCCTGTTCGACTTCGAACAGGTTGATCATCGCTTTGCCGCGACTGTTGCGGCCGCCTTCGGGGATCTCGTACACCTTCAGCCAATGCATCTGACCGTGATTGGTGAAGAACAGGATGTAGTCATGCGTGCAGGCCGTGAACAGGTGCTGGACGTAGTCGCCTTCCTTGGTCTGCATGCCGGAGACCCCTTTGCCGCCGCGATGCTGCGACCGGAACTCGCTGGTCTCGGTGCGTTTGATGTAACCCGTATTGGTGACGGCGATGGCGCAGATGTGGCGTTTGATGAGGTCTTCCAGGCTGATGTCGTCATTGCTGGCGACAATCTCAGTGCGCCGATCTTCGGCGTAGCGATCACGGACCTCGATCAGCTCCTCCTTGACGACGGCCATGAGCTTTTCGCGATGGGCCAGGAGGTCCTTGAGATAGGTGATCAGTTCCATGATCTTGTCGTGTTCGGCGCGCAGTTCGTCGATGGCCAGGCCGGTCAATTGATTCAAACGCATGTCGAGAATGGCGCCGCACTGGCGTTTCGACAGCTCGAAGCGTTCCATCAGGTTTTCCGTGGCTTCTTCGCGCGTGCGCGAACCGCGGATGATCTTGATGACTTCGTCGATGTTATCGACGGCGATGATCAGACCGACGAGGATGTGGGCGCGGTCTTCGGCTTTGGCCAGGTCGTAGCGGCAGCGGCGGGTGATGACTTCGAAGCGATGGTCGATGTAGGCCTGGAGCAACTGCGTCAGGTTCATGGTTCGCGGCCGATTGCGGTCGACCACGAGGAACTGAGCTCCGAAGGATGTCTGCAGCTGGGAATGTTTGTAGAGCTGGTTGAGCACCACACTGCCCATGGCATTGCGTTTGACGGTGATTTCGATCTTGATGCCGACACGGCTGCTGGAGAGGTCCTGAATGGCGGAGATGCCGGGGATGACCTTGTCGTTGACCAGATCGGCGATCTTCTTGACCAGGCTCTCTTTGTTCACCATGTACGGGATTTCGGTAATCACGATCTTCTCGGCACCGGTCTTGGTTTCTTCGATCGCGGCGCGGCCGCGCATGACGAAACTGCCCCGGCCGGTTTCGTAGAGCTTCCGGATGGAGCCGATGCCCCGGATCGTGGCGCCGGTCGGCAGGTCCGGACCTTTGACGAACTGCATCAGGTCCAGCGGTTGCGCTTTCGGGTTGTCGATCAGATGGATCGTGGCGTTGATGATTTCGCCCAGGTTATGCGGGGGGATGTTCGTGGCCATCCCGACGCCGATACCGGTGGAGCCGTTGACCAGCAGGTTGGGGAAGCGCGCCGGCAGGACGGAGGGCTCCTGGAGTTTGTCGTCATAGTTCGGGACCATGTCGACAGTGTCTTTTTCCAGGTCCTGCAGGAGTTCTTCGGCGAGCCGCTGCATGCGGCACTCGGTATATCGGTAGGCGGCCGGCGGGTCGCCGTCGATACTGCCGAAATTCCCCTGGCCCCAGATCAGCGGATGGCGCATCGAGAAGTTCTGGGCCATGCGGACGAGGGTGTCGTAGATCGCCTGGTCGCCGTGCGGATGGTATTTGCCCATCACCTCGCCGACCACCTGGGCGCACTTGGTGAAAGCGTGCGTGTGGCCCAGGCCGAGCTGGCGCATGGCATAGAGTATGCGGCGGTTTACCGGCTTCAGACCATCGCGCACATCCGCAATCGCGCGGCCGACATTGACGCTCAGCGAGTACTGGAGGTACGCGGTGTGCATGATGTCTTCAATGCTCACCGGGTAGTCGTGCTGCTGCAGTTTTCTGGTTTCGTCACTCATGTTTCAGTAATCAGCAATCGGTTAGCAGTAATCAGTTCGCGGGCTAAATGTCCAGATCCTTAACGGTCTGGGCGTAGCGCTCGATGTAATGCCGACGGGGTTCGACGTCGTCGCCCATCAGCAGGGTGAAGATGCGTTCAGCTTCGTAGGCGTCTTCCATGGTTACCAGCAGCATCTTGCGGCGTTCCGGGTCCATGGTGGTTTCCCACAGTTGATCGGCGTCCATTTCGCCCAGGCCCTTGTAACGCTGAATCTGGATGCCGCGGCGGCCGCATTCCCGAACGCAGTCGAAGAGATCCAGCACGGAGAAGATCTGGGTGTCCGCCTCGCCGCCGGTGTTAACCAGGAACAACGGCTGATCGGAGCCGTAGAGTTCGTCGGGATCGATCTGAAACTCCTCGAGCTTGAGGCACAGTTCCTCGAACGCCTTGGCCTCGTAGATCCGGGCCACGTCGATCGCCGGATGCAGTCGCCGGCGCAGCGCCTGCGTCTGCGTCAGTTGCGATTCGTCGAAGTCCTCTTCCTCTTCAGGGGCTTCCCGCGGGCCCTCCTCGGCTTCCAACTGCTCGGTCAGCGATTCAATCAGCCGGGCTTCCTCGTCGTCGTTATAAACGAAATGCTCCTGCAGCGAACCGTCGCTGTTGCGTACCGTGATCCGCGCGATCGGGAACTTGCCCGACGGCATCCGCCAGTCCATGAAGTCCTCCGGCTGGATGCCGTGCCGCGTCAGGCTGGTGGCCAGCTGCCGGACTTGCCGGACGATTTCCACCAGCTTCTTGACGACTTCCGTCGGCACTTCCTCTTCCGCGCGGACGTCGTTAGCCAGGTGGGTGACCTTGAGATCCTCCATGCCCTGTTCGATCAGGAACCGGTCGAGCTCGTCCTCGGTTTCGATGTACTGCTCTTTCTTGCGCCGTTTGATCTTGTACAGCGGCGGCTTGGCGATGTAGACGTAACCGCCTTCGATGAGCTGCTTCATGTGGCGGAAGAAGAACGTCAACAGCAACGTTCGAATGTGGCTGCCGTCGACATCGGCGTCCGTCATGATAATGACGCGATGGTACCGGGCCTTGGAGATATCGAATTCATCGGCGCCGATACCGCAGCCGACAGCGGCGATCATCGCCTGGATTTCCTTGTTGTTCAGGAGCTTGTCCAGCCGGGCCTTCTCGACGTTGATCAGTTTGCCGCGCAGCGGCAGAATGGCCTGGGTGTTGGAGTCGCGGCCCTGTTTGGCGGAGCCGCCGGCGGAGTCGCCCTCGACGATGTACAACTCGCACTTGGACGGATCTTTCTCGGAGCAGTCGGCCAGTTTGCCGGGCAGCGAGAAGCCTTCCAGGGCCCCCTTGCGCTGGGTCAGCTCGCGGGCGCGTTTGGCCGCTTCGCGGGCGCGGGCGGCAAGCAGAGTCTTGTTGCAGATCTCCCGGCCTTCGTTGGGATGCTCCTCCAGATACGTGCCGAGATTCTCGTTGACAATGTTCTCGACGATGCCGCGGACCTCGCTGTTGCCCAGTTTGGTCTTGGTCTGGCCTTCGAATTGCGGTTCCGGGACCTTGACGGAGACCACGCAGGCAAGGCCCTCCTTGACGTCGTTGCCGCTCAGCGCTTTCTCGTTCTTCAGCGCCGGAATGCTCTTGATGTAGTTGTTGAGCGTCCGCGTCAACGCGGCCTGCAGGCCGGTCAGGTGGGTGCCGCCTTCTTTGGTCCGGATGTTGTTGGCGTAGCTGAAGATGTTGTCCGAGAAACTGTCGTTGTACTGCAGCGCGACTTCGGCCTCGACGTTGTCCTTCTCGGTCTGGAAGTAGATGACCTCGCCGATCGTCTGTTTGCCGGTATTCATGTGCTGGACGAATTCGACGATGCCGCCTTCGTAATAGAACTTATCGGAACGTTCCTCTTCCTCATTGCGTTCGTCAGTCAGCGTAATGGTCACACCGCGATTGAGGAACGCCAGTTCGCGCAGGCGGTTGCAGAGCGTCTCGTACTTGTAGACGGAGACCTCGAAGATCTCGCTGTCGGGCTTGAAAGTGACCTCCGTGCCGTTTTCGTCGCTGGGCCGGACCCGCTTCAACGGCTCGGCGGTAGCTCCCCGCTCAAAGCGCATGTGATGCACCTCCCCGTCACGGTGGACCTCGACCTCAAGCCATTCGCTCAACGCGTTGACGCAGGAGACGCCGACGCCGTGCAGACCGCCCGAGACCTTGTAGGAGCTCTTGTCGAATTTGCCGCCCGCATGCAGCTTGGTCATTACGACCTCAATGGTCGGTATGCCTTCCGTCTTATGCATGTCCACCGGGATACCGCGGCCGTTGTCGCGGACGGTAATGCTGTTGTCGACGTGGATCGTGACGCTGATGGTGTCGCAATAGCCCGCCAGCGCCTCGTCAATGCTGTTGTCGACGACTTCGTAGACGAGGTGGTGAAAGCCCATTTCCCCGGTGTCGCCGATATACATTGCCGGCCGTTTGCGGACGGCTTCCAGGCCTTCGAGGACCTTGATGTTATCGCCGGTATAATGGGAAGCATCGGGATTGCCCTTGACTTCCGGTGCGGCGTTTTGTTCTGCATCAGACATGAAATGCTATCCTCTGTTGCACGAGTGTTCCTCCGCGCCCGGCGCGGACATTCCGTTTACGCTATCCCCGCAACAGTTCAATACAAACGGTTGTGTCGCAAAACCGGGCGTTTCCGGCCGTTTTCTGCCGAATCCGGCCAAACCGGATCCGGCAACATACCGACTAGAACGGCTGAGACAGGCATTTACGCGCAAATTCCTGGCGTTCCGGCCGTTCGGGCCCGCGCGCGCGCGCGCGAACCCGGTCGCACCCGATATCGGCGCCGTTGGCGCGGCGCCGGGCGGTCCGATCCCACGGGACCGGCTCGCGGCAGGGAAACGGGGTCTGAAGGGCCGCCGTTTGGTGTAGGTGACTGATCCTGAAACTCCGCCCCGCAAGGGTGCGGGATCTCCAGGTCGAATACAGAGACGGCCGTGGACGAGGGTATACGAGCAACCGGGCGCAGCGTGGACATCAGGCGAAACCGCCCTATAGTTTGTGTCCCGCGACGTTGAACGCGGCTGGAAGGTCATTGCAGGCCACCGGAAACCACGATGTCGACCATACTTGATACAATTGTCGCCCGAAAACGGGAAGAACTGGCCGAACGCCGTGAGCAATGCTCGCCGGCGATGCTCAAGGACCTCCTTGCGGAAGCCGGTGAACCGCGCGGGTTCGCCCGGAATCTGGCTGCCGTTGCGGCCGCGCGGCCGGCGGTGATCGCCGAAGTGAAGCGCGGCTCCCCGTCACTGGGCTGCATCCGGCCCGACCTCGACGCCCCCAGGCAGGCGCAGAGGTATGAACGCGGCGGCGCCGCGGCACTGTCGGTCCTGACCGATCAGGATTTCTTCTTCGGCAGCGACGCTGACTTTCGCGCTGTCCGGCAGACGGCGACACTGCCGATGCTGCGCAAAGACTTTATGGTCGAGGCGTACCAAATATACGAAAGCAGGGCGTTGGGCGCCGACTGTATCCTGCTGATCATGGCCATTTTGAGCGATTCACAGGCGGCTGAACTGGCTGATCTCGCCCACGAACTGGGCATGGACGTCTTGGCTGAGACCCACAATGCCGCCGAAATCGAGCGGGCCGTGGAACACGTGGACTTTGATTTGATCGGGATCAACAATCGCAATCTGAAGACCTTCGCGACCAGCGAGAAGGTCACTCTGGAGCTGGCGGAACTGGTGCCGGACCGGGACAGACTGGTGGCCGAAAGCGGCCTGCAGAGTCCGGCTGCCGTCCGCCGTTTGTGGGGCCGGCGCATCCGGCGCTTTCTGGTCGGCGAGGCGTTTGTCCGGGCCGAGGATCCGGAAGCGGCGGTCCGCAGTTTTGTCGAGATCGAGGCCTGAGCGGGCCGGATCGAATGGCACACAGAGTCGAGGATTTCAGTTCAGGTGAGGAAGATATCATGGACACATTTGAGTTAGGCAACGGCCGTTTTGATGAATTCGGCGGCCAGTATGTGGCCGAAACGTTGATGCCGGCGATCAAGGAGGTCGAAGCCGCCTTCCTGCAGCATTGGCCGACCGCGGAGTTTCAGCAGGAATTCCGCTATTACCTCAAGCACTATGTCGGCCGGCCGTCGCCGTTGTACTTTGCCGCAAATCTGACCGCGAAACTCGGCGGTGCGAAGATCTACCTGAAGCGGGAAGATCTGAACCATACCGGGGCGCACAAGGTGAACAACACCATCGGCCAGGTGATGCTGGCCAAACGCATGGGCAAACCGCGTGTGATCGCGGAGACCGGCGCCGGCATGCACGGGGTCGCGACCGCCACGGCGGCGGCGCTGTTCAAGCTCGAGTGCGACGTGTTCATGGGCGAGGAAGACATCCGCCGCCAGGTCGAAAACGTCAAGCGCATGAAAATGCTGGGGGCGCAGGTGATCCCGGTGACCAGCGGCACCGGCGTCTTGAAAGACGCCATGAATGAGGCGCTCCGGAACTGGGTGGCGACGGTCGACAATACCTTCTACTGCATCGGCACGGTTGCCGGCCCCCATCCCTATCCGGCGATGGTGCGTGAATTCCAGCGCGTTATCGGTGATGAAACGAAGGAACAAATTCTCGAAGCGGAGGGCCGCCTGCCCGACACGATTGTCGCCTGCATCGGCGGCGGCAGCAATGCCATGGGCATTTTCATCCCGTTTATCGCTGATGAACAGGTGAGCCTGATCGCCACGGAAGCGGCCGGCAAGGGGGTGGAAACCGGGCTGCATGCCTCCAGCATTACCGGCGGCAAAGTCGGTGTGCTCCACGGCAACAAAACCTACCTGCTGCAGACGGATGACGGCCAGATCGTCAACGCCTTCTCACTCAGCGCCGGTCTGGACTACCCGGGCATCGGCCCCGAGCACGCCTACTTCCACAAGACCGGCCGGGCTTCCTATGTTCCAATCACCGATCAGGAAGCCGTGGATGCCTACATGATGCTGACCAAGGTCGAGGGCATCATCCCGGCATTGGAGTCGGCCCACGCCGTTGCCCACGTGGTGAAGATCGCCCCGGACCTGCCGCCGGACCACCTGGTTGTCATCAACCTCAGTGGCCGCGGCGACAAGGATATGATGTCCGTCACCGACTTCCTCAACGGTATCCACCCGGAAGACCACTGAGCCCAATCACAAGGAAGATACGCGATGAATCGTATTGACGCGTTTTTTGCGAAGGACAGGAAAGCCTTCGTCCCGTACATCACGGCGGGCCATCCGTCCGTGGACGAAACGTTGACGATCATGAAACTGCTGGTTGAGAACGGCGGCGATATTCTCGAACTCGGCTTTCCGTTTTCGGACCCGACGGCTGACGGCCCGGTGATCCAGGCATCGAGCCAACAGGCTCTGGAAGCCGGTTTCCGACGGTCGGACTACTTCGACATCATCCGTCGATTCCGCGCCGACGACAACGAGACGCCGATTGTGGCGTTCACCTACTTCAATCCGGTATTCCACCTGGAGACGGAGGTCTTCGTGGCCCAACTGGCGGCTGCCGGCGGAGACGCCATGCTGGTGGTCGACCTGCCGTTGGAGGAGCAGCAGGAGCTGCTGCCGGTCCTGCAGGAGCACGGGCTGTACCTGATCCAGTTGATTGCCCCGACGACGCCCGATGAACGCGCCGCCGAGATTCTCAAGACGGCCGGCGGCTTTGTCTATCAGATTGCGCTGAAGGGCGTCACCGGTGAGCGCACGTCGCTGGCCGACGACGCGCTGGTTAATGTGGCGCGCACCAAAGCCTTAACCGAACTGCCGGTCTGCATGGGGTTCGGCGTCAGCAACGGCGAGATGGCGGGCGCCGTTGCCGCGGCGGCTGAAGGGGTTGTCGTGGGCAGTGCCCTGGTGCGCTGCATCACCGACAACCAGCCGGACTACCGGGACGCCTTTGTGAAACTGACCCGTGAACTGGCGCAAGCTACGCACCAAGCTCAGGAGACACCCGATGGCAGCAAGCGAGAGTTGTAAGGAATGTAAGGGCGAAGAACGCAAAGCCTGCCTGAACAAAGAGATCAACGAACTGGACTGCCCCTGCTCGAACACGGATTGCGGCAACCACGGCATTTGCTGTGAGTGTATCACCAGCCACCGGGCCAAGGGCAACAAACCGGCCTGCATGCGGTAATCCATTGTGACCACGGGACCCGGCCCCCGGGCGAGCGGGATGTCAACCGGCCGAACCCGCCGCCGCAGAGCCGCAGCAGGGCCGGCGTTATCCCGTAGCGCAAACGAAAAAGAAAGCCACCGATGAGCGAACATGAAGACTGGGTCAGTACCGGTTTGCCGGGGCTGGATCACGTACTACACGGCCTGCGCGCCGGCGACAACGTCGTTTCCCAGGTGGAGTCGATCGCCGAATACCAGCCGTTTGTCGAGGCCTATGTTCAGGAGGTCCTGAAAGCCGGCAAGACCTTGACCTACTTCCGGTTCGCGCGTCATCCCGAACTCGTCCGCAAAATGGACGGGATCGAGATCATCCGACTCAATCCGGAGATGGGGTTCGAGAGCTTCCTGATGGAAATCCTCGATGTCGTCGAGCGCCGCGGGCTCGGCGCCGACTACCTGTTCGACTGCCTCTCCGACCTCGCCGTCGACTGGTACAGCGACCAGATGCTGGCGAACTTCTTTATGATCACCTGTCCCTTTCTCTATAGGCTCGATACGATCGCGTATTTCGCCATCCTGCGGAATCGGCATATCTCCCGGACGGTCGAGTCGATCACGAACACCGCCCAGGTCGTGATCGACGTCTTCTGTAATCGGAGCCAGCTCTACGTCCAGCCGCTGAAGGTCTGGCAGCGCTACTCGCCGACCATGTATATGCTGCACAGCTGGGAAGGCGGCCGGTTCCGGCCGGTGACCAACAGCGCCATTCTGTCGGAGATCCTGGCCGACCTGCCCAAGCCCTGGCTCGATTTCCGCATCCATCGGCCGGGCGTCTGGACGCGGACGTTTACCCACGCCCAGGAGACCCTGGCCGCCGTGCAGAGCGGCAAGCTCACCTACTGGGAGGCCGACGACTGCTTCCACCGGCTCCTGCGTATGGCGTTGACGCGGGATGAACGGTTCATCGAGCTGTCCGAAACCTACTTCCAGCTGGAGGACCTGATCGATGTCTTCAAGCGCATGATCGGCACCGGCCTGATCGGCGGCAAATCGCTGGGCATGCTGCTGGCCCGGGCGATCCTGCTCAAATCCAATCCCGCCTGGGCCGAACGTCTCGAAGCGCACGATTCGTTCTTCATCGGGTCGGACGTGTTCTATACCTACCTGATCCAGAACGATTGCTGGTGGCTGCGGCGCGAACAGCGCGACGAAGACAACTACCTGTGCAGTACGGAGGAGGCGCGGCAGCGTATCCTGGCCGGCGAGTTCCCCGAACACACCCGGCAGCAGTTCGTCGAAATGCTCAACTACTTCGGCCAGTCGCCGATCATCGTCCGGTCCAGCAGTCTGCTGGAGGACAATTACGGCAACGCGTTCTCGGGCAAGTACGTCTCGGTTTTCTGTCCGAATCAGGGCTCGCCGGACGACCGTCTGGAAGCCTTTATGGATGCCGTCCGCGAAGTCTACGCCAGCGCCATGAGCGAGGACGCCCTGAACTATCGGAAGCTCCGCGGCTTGCTCGATCGCGACGAACAGATGGCCCTGCTGGTACAGCGGGTGTCCGGCGACGTCTACGGCAACCACTTCTTCCCCCAGGGCGCCGGCGTCGGGTACTCGTTCAACCCCTTCAGCTGGTCCGAAGACATTGATCCGGATATGGGCATGCTGCGCCTGGTCGCCGGCCTCGGGACGCGGGCTGTGGATCGCGTCGGCGGCGACTATACGCGACTGGTCGCCCTCAGCGCGCCGGATCGGCGCCCGGAAGACAGCCACCCCGATGCGCCGCGCCACACACAGAACCAGATGGATATGCTGGACCTGCAGACGAACAGCCAGACCGCCATGCCGGTCGAGGACATGGCCGGCTATCTCCCCGAGCATGTCCAGGACATGTTCTTCACCTACGACGCCGCCCTGGCTCGACGCGCCCGGAAACACGGCGTCGCCGATGTCTTCGCCAGGTACATCTCATTCGACAAACTGCTGCACGAAACCGAGTTCATCGCCGACATGCAGCACCTGCTCAGCGCCCTGCACGACGCCTACCAGAACCCGGTGGACGTCGAGTTCACCCTCAATTTCGTGGGACAAGGCGAATACCGCATCAACCTGGTGCAGTGCCGCCCGTTCCAGGCCCGCATTGAGGGCGGCGGCCATCTGGCGAAGTTCCCCGAACGCGTGCCGGACGACCACCGTCTGGTCGAGACCAATGGCCCGATTATCGGCCACAGCATCGCCACCGAAGTCGATTGGCTGATCTACATCGTGCCGGAAGTCTACTCCAAATTGCCGGTTCAGAAGCGCTATGCCCTGGCCCGGGCGTTGGGCCGCGTGACTGCCGCCGCCGCCGACAACAACCCCGATGCGGTCATCATGCTCATCGGCCCCGGCCGCTGGGGCACGTCATCGCCGAGCCTCGGCGTGCCGGTGTCGTTCAATGAAATCAGCAATGTCTCGATCATTTGCGAACTCGCCGTGATGCACGAAGGCCTGATCCCGGACATCTCGCTGGGGACGCACTTCTTCAACGACCTGGTGGAGCTCGAGATGATCTACCTGGCGATCTCGCCGATGGACGAGGGCGTCGTCTTCCACAAGGAACTCCTGCACTCGCTGCCGAACCAGCTTGCCAAGCTCTGTCCGGCAGTCGCCGAGTGGGAAGACGGCATCATCGTACTCAACGGCGAGAGCCGCCGGGCCGCCGGCGAGCTCTGCCTTCATGCCGACTGCGTGAACCAGCGCGGGATCTGCTATTTCAAGGGATAGGGCCCGAGCTCAAGGCCAACCATCCGACGTTTCGAGGATCTGTCACCTCCATGGGGAGCACCCCCTTTCCTCCTCGTGCCGGCCACTCTCCGCCGCGAGCAGCCGCAGAGAGCGGCCGGGAAGCAGAGGTTGGACGCGGAACTTGCAGATGACCGCCCCCCCGGATACCGCCGGATACGAGCCGTGCGGGATGCGGTCACCCCGCCCGACGCGCCGCAGCCCCGAGTCGCAAGAGATCGGGGCGAAGACGGATGCCCCCGTCGACTTCGCTCCGGAACTTCGGCAATGACCAATAAGAAAAGCGGCCCCGATTGCTCGGGGCCGCTTGAGATCATAAACGCGAAGGAAACTAGTCCTGCTTCGCGGTGAATTCGATCAGGTCGACGACCTTCGTGGAGTAACCCATCTCGTTGTCGTACCAGGTGACGACTTTCACGAAGTTGTCGGTCAGGGCGATGCCGGCGCCGGCATCGAAGGTCGACGTGCAGGTCTCGCCGATGAAGTCGCTGGAGACGACCATGTCTTCGGTGTAACCGAGGACGCCCTTCATCGGGCCTTCGCTGGCGGCCTTCATGGCGGCGCAGATGTCTTCGTAGCTCGCGCCCTTCTCCAGGCGGACGGTCAGGTCGACGACCGACACGTCGGCGGTCGGGACGCGGAACGCCATACCGGTGAGCTTGCCGTTGAGCTCGGGGATGACCTTGCCGACGGCCTTGGCGGCGCCGGTGCTGGCCGGGATGATGTTGAAGCAGGCGCCGCGGCCGTCGCGCCAACCCTTCTTGTTCGCGCTGTCGACGACCTTCTGGGTCGCGGTGACGGCGTGAACGGTGGTCATCAGGCCTTCGGTGATGCCGTAATTGTCGTTCAGCACCTTGGCTACCGGGGCCAGACAGTTGGTCGTACAACTGGCGTTGGAGATGACCTTCATGTCCGGAGTATATTTGTCCTCGTTGACACCCATGACGAACATCGGCGCGTCCGGACTCGGAGCCGTGATGACGACACGTTTGACGCTGTCCTTGAGGTGCGCGCTGGCCTTCTCGATGTCCTTGAAGACGCCGGTGGCTTCGACAACGTAATCGCAGGCATTGTCGCCCCACGGGATGTCGGCCGGATTCATTTCGCTGTAGACCGTGATTTCCTTGCCGTTGGCCACGAGCTTGTCGCCCTGGGCCTCGACGGTGCCGTCAAACCGGCCATGGACGGTGTCGTACTTGAGCATGTACGCCATGTAGTCGACGGGGATGAAGGGGTCGTTGATGGCGACAACGTCGACGTTGTCGTTGTTCAGGCAAGCCCGGAAGACCAGACCGCCAATACGTCCGAATCCGTTGATTCCGACTTTGGTTGCCATAGATAGCTCCTTTATGGGTTGGTATTGTCGCGTTACGAAAAGGCTTCATCACGATTGCGCACAGGGAAGGCGGCCGCATCAGGACAGACCACGGCCCATTCCCGACAACAGCGCGAGCCCTGACTATAGTCGCCCGCTTACGATTGGCAACCGTTCCTAATCGTTTTTTGGCGGGACCTTAACCCGAAGGGTTCACGACCCTCTGCGGCGGCGGCGCAACCGGCCGTGAGTGCCGTCTCAGCCGCTGCCGGCGACACCGCAATGCGACACGTCGCGGCAGGGGAAAGGAGATCAGCAAGACCCGGGCTACTGCTCCAGCGTTGTCAGCGCCTGCTCCCAGAGGTCGAAGCGGGTTCTGGCAAAGCCGGAGGGGTCTTTGAGCATGATCGCAATCAGCGGCTCGGCCGGCTGGAACGCGACGCTGCAGTCGCCGTACATCACGTTGCTGCCTTCCTGCAGGTGTGACAGCAGATTGACGCTGACGAGCAGATCCAGCGCCAGCACGGACTCCGGCGGGAACTCCTGCAGCTTGTCGTACAGGCGAATGCGAGTGCCGGTGTCAACGTGCGGGTTATAGGTCAACCCGGCGCGGCCGCGCGGACCGAACCCGTCCATTTTGTCGACCGGCGTGAACCAGGGCGTGAAGGTCTCGTACTGGTTGCCTTTGCTCTCCTGCGAGGGGCAGTAGAAAATCTGACCATCGCTGACCACATCACCGGAATACAGGCGCCCCAGTCCATGGAATTCCGACATTGCGTAGATGTAGTAGGTCCAGTGCGTGTGGTGGATCTTGTTCTCAGAGAACGTCCCGATTTCGGTCGCGGGCAGGCGATTGCCGAATTCCTCGGCATACATCGTTACGGCCATCCCGGTCTGCCGCAGATTCCCCGCGCAGACCACGCGTTTGGCGCTCTCCTTCGCCCGCCCCAGCACCGGCAGCAGGAGGGCGATCAGGATGGCGATGATGGCGACGACGGTGAGCAACTCGATGAGCGTAAAATGCCGTTTCCGCATGACAATGATCTCCTCTGAGGGTATTTCTTAATATGTCAGTTTTTTCGTTAGCCGCCAGTACGGAAACCACGGGTATTTGTAAGGAAATCGAAACCATGCAGGAAGACAGCTACTTGCCGAAGCGCCTCGGCCGGGCGCAGCGCGAGCGGGTCCGGACAATCCTCGACAACAGCGAAGTCGCCCTCATCTCCTGCCTCTTCTGGCGCCTGGATATCCGCCGGGTGATCGCCCCGCGGCGGCTTGGCGACAGCTATCTCTACTTCCCGGTTGAAGGACGGCTTTGCTATCGCATCGACCAGACGGAAGGAACCATCGGGCCGGGGGAGTTCATGATGGTGAGCGAGGGTGTCGAGCATGAAGCCCGTCTGGCGGAGGGCTGCGAGTATTTCGAGGCCTTCGCCATCCACGCTCACGCCTACACGGCGCACAGCATGCCCCTGTTCAGCATCTTCCGGGATCCGATCGGACGTCTGGAGGCGCCGCAGTTGTGGTTCGAGCAGCTGGAACTTCTGACCCACCTGATGGGCCACAACCAGGAACTCGGCCGGCGTTTCGGCGAGCCGTGGCTGCGCCGGCTCCTGCTGCACCAGGTCATGCGGGGCAGTCCGATGCATGAAGCCCCGAGCATCGCCGATCCCCGGCTCTGGCGGTCGCTGCGCGACATCATGGCCGACTACGCGTCGTCGCTGACGGTTCGCGACCTGGCCCGTCGCGCCGGGTTGAGCGAGGCGCGCTTTCGGACGTTGTTCCGGCAGTATACCGGCCAGACGCCGAAGGCCTACATCCAGACATTCCGGCTTCGCAAGGCCCGGGCTCTGTTGCAGACGAACCCCCTGCTGACGGTGAAAGAGGTGGCGAAGCAGACCGGCTTCGGCGATGCGCATTACCTGCATGCCGTGTTCAAACAAGCCTACGGCGTCACGCCGGGGGCCTGCCGCCGTCGCGGGAGACGGCGGCGGTAGTCCATGTTTTCGCGGGCTGCCGGTGTCGCCGTTGAACTGAAGGCAGGCCGCCCCACGGGCGCGGCCAGGGGACTTTTCCGCGGCGGGCAGCGTAATTCGCTCGCGGCCTCCGGCCGAATCCGGAACCTCACTCGCCAATGCGTTCTGCGGCGGGTGCATCCGGAGGCCGGTGTGATCCAGCGGCAGACCTTCTTGAACGCTGTGAGATCGTGTCTCGATCCGCGATTGAATCGGTGAGGAACCGGAATTCGCCACAATAAACGGCGTTCCTCCTGCGTTGCAGGGGTGTTCGTCCAAACGTGAACCGGAGAATCAAAAAGGAACAGGAACTATGGTCTGGAGAGTCGCGAATCTGGTCTTGAGCTGCAGCGTGATCATCGTGCTGGCAGGTTGTGTTGTGGTCCCGCGCCGCCGGCGGGCCCGGGTTCGAGTGGTCAACCCGCCGGGTCCCGGCAGGACGGTCGTGGTGAAACCGCCCGCGCCGCCACCGAAGGTGACGGTGGTCAAGCCGGTGCCGCCGGCGCCGAAGATCGTGGTCATCAAGAAGCGGCCGCCGAAGCCGCGCGTCGAGGTCCGGCCCCGCCGGCCGTCGGGGCACCATGTCTGGGTGCCGGGAAGCTGGACGTATCGCGCCGGGCGGTATGTCTGGGTTGCCGGCCGGTGGTCCCGGCCGCCGCGGCGCGGCGCTGTCTGGGTTCCCGGCAAGTATGTTGTCGTCTCCGGCGGCTGGCGCTACAAAGCCGGCTACTGGCGGTAAGGGCCAACCCGGGATGACTCGGCGTTCTGTGCCGCAATGGTCTTGATTGCGCCGGGGCATCTTCGGCTCTCAGCCTGGCTGTTCTCCTCCTCAAACAGCCCGCCGTGATCGTTGGCCATGCCGGGCTGAGAACCGGAACGACTCCCGGCAGAATATCAACGGATTTCAGCGTCGGTCCGGAAGTCAATCTCTCTCTCGGCCTGCCGGAACCCAACCCTCTCTCGCTCCGGCAGGCCTTGGCCCCCTCCCCGGGCTTTGGACCATTCCGGTCCGAAGCCCGGGGTTTTCTCGTTCGGCTGCAGCCGACGGCTGCCGGAGACGTGCGTGGCCCGGCTTGATCACCGCCAACTGCGGCAGGGGGCGCAGGCGAACGGGGAATCCCTCACGGGCCCGGTACGTGATCGCCCCGGCGGCGGATGCGGTTCGGATTCGCGGCAAAATCCGGACCGGCGGGCGGCGCCGGGATCCCGGCTCGTTCCCGTCAGTAGTCGAGGTCGAGTTTGTACTTCCGTTTGGCTTCGACCCAGACCATCTTGACCTTCTCCTTGGGATAGTCCTGACGCGAGCCCATGCGCTCCGGGTTCCAGTCAAGGCTTTTTCCTTTGGCGTCCTTGGACAGGACCACCTCGGCGTCGGAGAGGGTCTTGTAGGGCAGCCACCGGCGCAACGGGGTTTTGGCATTCACCAGGATGGTCGGGGCGACCCAGACGTCGAACTCGTGGAAGTTCAGCGGCGAAACCATGTGGTAACGGGCGAAATGGACGGTGCCTTTGGCCGGCAGATGGAACGCGGTGAATTTGTGCCGGCCGAGGTGGTCGATCTTGACCACCTTGCCTTTGCCGCCGGTGCGGGCGCCGTCGAACACCCATCCGGCAAACGGCTGCTTGCCGAGTTTCTTGCCGTGGAACATCGCGTCCTCCCGCAGCGGTTCGTTGCCGATATGGCGGATGACAAACCACATCGGGCTGCTGTAGTGGTTCGTGATCTTCAGATCGAAGTAGTAGTCCTTGTACTTGTAGTCCGCAATCACATGCCGGCGTTTCAGGAACTTGATCTCCACCGGCACGGGATCTGCGGCTTTCTCGCGGACGCCTTCGGACGGCTGGTAACCGGCACACCCGGCCAGCCCCGTCAGCACGGCAATCAGAAGCAGATGAATATATCGCATGGTGTCCTCCACATTGTCTTCGCAATCGTCCTGAAATGTACCGTCGCCGGGGAGTCTCTGCAAGACGGTCCGGCGGGTTCGGTAAGTCCTCGATTACTGCCCTCCTTCGCATCCCGCAGGCTTGACCCGCGCCACTTGAGGATCAGTCACTGACATGAATCCGTGGCACACCCAACCCCGTTTTTCTGCCGCTCTGGTCGGCACGCCGACCAGAGCGGCAGAAAAACGGGGTTCAAGGCGGCCGTGTGTTGCCGGTGACCGATCCTGATACGCATTGCAAGGGTGCGGGATCTCTATGCGGACCGCGAAGGGCAGCAAGCGAGGACTTAACGGGTTCGTCTTCACCGTTCATCCAACCGTTGTCAGTTGACACCGCAGGGTCTGCTGTGTAGTATTGGGCGCAGGTTCGAACCGCTCTAAACCAAAGGGACAAGGAGAGATTCAGCCCCGGGCTGAGCGCTTATGAAGGCACTACCGCCGCTCTACGTCGACCCCCTGCCGCCGATTGACCTGCGGCATATGCTGGTGTTGTCGGATGACACGACCATCCTGCAGCACGCAACCAGTGCAACCCCCAATCTGCATCATGGGTACTGCACGGATGACACGGCGCGGGCGCTCATCGCCGGCGTCTACTACTACGACCTCAAACCGCAGGTGGCCGACGCCGGTTCAGGGGCCCATGAGCAACTGACCGTGGCAATGCACCGCTACCTCGCGTTCCTCGCCTATGCCTTCAACGAAGACAACGGCCGGTTCCGCAACTTTATGAATTACGACCGGACGTGGCTCGAGGAAATCGGCTCGGAGGACAGTCATGCGCGGGCCTTGTGGGGCCTGGGCATCACCGTTCGCCGCGGGCATATGAACGACATCTGTATGCTGGCCGACGAGATCTTCCGCAAAGCGCTGCGGGTCGTTCCCGAATTCTATTCGCTGCGGCCGTGTGCCTACGCCCTGCTCGGCATCGACGAATACCTGCGCAGCACCCGCGACGTCGAAGCCGAACCGGCCTGCGAATACCGGGACCTCCTGGCACAGCGGCTGTGGGAGCGCTGGACACGCGGCGCCGACGACGAATGGCCGTGGTGGGAAAATGTCTTGAGCTGGGGAAATGCCAAACTGCCGCATGCCCTCCTGATCGCCGGTCTGCGGCTGGATCGTCAGGACATCGTGGACGCCGGCCTCAAATCGCTCAGCTGGTTGTTGGATGTACAGACCGGCGATGACGGGCAACTGTCCGTCATCGGCAATGACGGCTGGTATGTGCGCGGCAAGAAGAAGGCCCGCTATGACCAGCAGCCGATCGAGGCCAAAGCGCTGGTCCAGGCCTGTCTGACCGCGGCGCTGATCAGCCGGGATGTCTATTGGACGAATGAAGCCAAACGCTGCTTTGAGTGGTTCACCGGCCGCAATGACGCCGGCAAACCAATGTACAACCCGAATACCGGCGGCGGCTTTGACGGCCTGAGCGAGACCGGGATCTCGGCCAACCAGGGCGCCGAGTCAACCCTGGCGTATCTCCTGAGCGTCCTGGAGCTGCATCGCTATGAACGCGCCTTCCGCGCCAGCCAGGACCTGATTCCGTAGGGTCCGGCCGCGGCTGCGGCGGCGTTGCATTCCGCCGGCGGCAGCGTATGTTACGGGGTCCACCCGGAGTTATGACCAAAAGGGGATTTTATGTCGGTAGAGACGACCGTTGCGGAATTCCAGGAAAGCTTCAACCGGCTCGAGGCCGAGATCGGCAAAGTCATTGTCGGCCAGCGTGACATCATCCAGGATACGCTGGCCTGCTTTTTTGCCGGCGGCCACGTGCTGCTCGAAGGCGTCCCGGGACTGGGCAAGACGATGCTGGTCAACAGCATGTCGCGCGCCTGCGATCTGAAGTTCTCCCGCATCCAGTTCACCCCGGACCTGATGCCCGCGGATATCATCGGTACCGACGTCGTCTACGAGGACGACAGCGGCCAGCGCCGGTTTGAGTTCCGGGCGGGCCCGGTACACAGCCAGATCGTGCTGGCCGACGAGATCAACCGCGCCACGCCGAAGACGCAGTCGGCCATGCTGGAAGCGATGCAGGAAGGCCAGGTAACGGCGGGAACCAAGACCTACAGGATGCAGCAGCCGTTCTACGTGATGGCCACCCAGAACCCGATCGAGATGGAAGGCACCTACCCGCTGCCCGAGGCCCAGCTCGACCGCTTCATGCTCAAACTTAAGGTCGTCATGGCCGGCAAGGACGACCTCAAGGAGGTCCTTTCGCGAACGACCGACGGCGTCAAAATCGAGTCTGACAAGGTGATCGAGACGGAGACTGCAGTGCGGTTCCGGACGTTTATCCGAGAGCTTTTGACCGCGGATAACATCAAAGACTACATCTGCCGGCTGGTGCTGGCGACGCATCCGGACAATGAGTTCGCCCCGGCGCTGGTCAAGAAGTATGTCCGTTACGGCAGCAGTCCGCGCGGCGCTCAGGCTCTGGCCGTGGCCGGCAAGGTGTACGCTGCTATGGACGGCCGGCTGCAGGTCGGCTTTGAGGACATCCGGCGCGCCGCCGGCCCGGCGTTGCGCCACCGCATTCTGCTGAACTTCGAAGGCGAGGCCGAAGGCCTCGAGACCGATGCCGCAATCGAACAGATTCTGGCTGACGTGCCGGAAGTCGAAACCTGATTCGTCTTTCGTATCACGGTTCGACCGCGGCAGACACAGCAAACAAGAGAGACACAGAATGAAACGTACAGCAATGATCCTGGTGATGGCTCTGGCGCTCTGTCTGAGCACCGGGTGTGTCTTGACGAAGATCGTCACCGTGCCGCTGCGGGTCGTCGGCGCGGCCGTCAGCGTTATCCCGGTGGCCGGGAATACCGCCCACGACGCCATTGATGAACTGGCCGAACAGATCGATGACTTCCCCATTTAGAACGGACTGATTGGTGACTGGCGAATCCGGACGAATTGTTGACTATCTGCAGGGGATGCTTGAGAAGAACGCCTCCGACCTCTTTGCGACGGTCGGCAAGGCGCCGTGTTACCGAGTGTTCGGCGAGGTCGAGGAACTGGGCGCCGCAGAAATTGCAGATGCCGACTTCGAGGCCTTCCTGGCTGCCTGCCTGCCGCCGGGGATGCAGGCGCGCATCGAGGCGGAACGCGATGTCGACGTCGGCATCTCGCTCAGCGACACCGAGCGTTACCGGCTGAATTTCTTCTATGAGAGCGGGCGGCTGGCGATGGTCGCCCGGCGCGTGCCTCTGGGGAACCTGTCGTTTGAGGAACTGCGCCTGCCGAAGGTCATCAGCGACTTCTCGCTGGCCAGCCGCGGCCTGCTGCTGATTACCGGTTCGACCGGGTCCGGCAAGTCTTCGACCATGGCGGCGCTGCTGCATCACATCAACTCCGAGCAGTCGAAACACATCATCACCATCGAAGACCCGATCGAGTTTGTTCATCGGGACGACCAAAGCATCGTCACCCAGCGGGAAGTGGGCAACGACACGCAGAGCTTCGCCTCCGCCCTGCGCCACGTGGTGCGGCAGAGCCCGGACGTGATCTTCATCGGCGAGATGCGCGATGCCGAGACGATTGAAACCGCGATCTCAGCCGCGATGACCGGCCATCTGGTGGTGACCACCATGCACACGGTCGACCCGGCCCAGACCATTGAACGCATCATCGGCTACTTCCCGGAAGGACAACGCGATCAACTGGCGCTCGATTTCTCCATCTCGCTGGTCGGCATCGTTTCCCAGCGACTCCTGCACAAGAAGGAAGCAGAAGGCCTGCTGCCCGCCTTCGAAATCCTGGTCGCAACCCCGCTGATCCGCCGCGCCATCGCCGCCCGCCAGCTGGACGAAGTCAGCGATCTCCTGCGTGCCGGCGGGACCGAAGGGATGATCACCTTTACCCGCAGTCTGGCCGATCTGGTGCAGCGCGGCGAAGTCGCGATCGAAGCCGCCGCCGCCGCCGCCACCAACCGTGAGGAATTCCTCCTGGCCGTTCAGGGCATGGAGACCGGCATCGAAAGTCTGCGCCGCAAGGCCGTCGACGGCGACGGCCGCCGCGCCAGTATGCGCAGCTTGCTGCGGGCGGCAGTCAAACACCACGCCAGCGATCTGATCCTGACAATCGGCAGCCCGCCGCTGCTGCGGCTGAACGGCGATCTCTCCGAATTGGATCTGCCGTCGCTGGGGCCGCACGACACGCAGCGGCTGCTGTTCAGTCTGCTCAATCCGGCACAGCGCGTCCAGTTCGAGGCCAGCCGCGAAATCGATTTTGCCCTCAGCGTCAACCGTTTCGGCAAGGATGACGAAGACAAGAAAGGCCTGGAGGGCCATCGTTTCCGGGTGAACGGTTTCTATCAGAAAGGCTGCATTGCGGTCGCCCTGCGCGTCATCCCGCAGGAGATCCCCGCGGCCCGCGAGCTGAACCTGCCGGACACCGTCGTCCGGCTGGCCGACCGCCAGTACGGCTTGATCCTGGTTACCGGTCCGACCGGGTCCGGCAAGTCCACGACGCAAGCCTGCCTGATCGATTACATCAACCACAAGCGGCCCTGCCATATCATCACCGTCGAAGATCCGATCGAATACGTCCACAGCAACCAGAAGGCCGTGGTCGAACAACGCGAAGTGTTTGCCGACACCAAATCGTTCGCGAGTGCGCTCAAGTATGTCCTGCGCCAGGATCCGGACGTCATCCTGATCGGTGAGATGCGCGACCCCGAGACCATTGCGGCGGCATTGACGGCGGCCGAGACCGGTCACCTGGTCATCGCCACGCTGCACACCAACGACTGCCCCCAGACCGTTGACCGCATCATCGACTCCTTCCCGCCCTACCAGCAGAATCAGGTGCGCACCCAGCTTGCCGGCTGCCTCGCCGCCGTCGTCTCACAGCGGCTGGTGCCGCGCGCCGACGGCAAGGGCCGGATTGCAGCCTTTGAAATCATGATGGCGAATACCCCGATCAAGGCGTTGATCCGCGACTCGCGGACGCACCAGATCGTCGCCAGCATGGAGACCTTCGCCAAACTGGGCATGATCACAATGGCCCGGGCGCTGAAAAACCTGCACGCCAAGGGACTGATCACCAAGGCAACCCTGGATCAGTATGCGCCCGACCACGAGAATGCCTGACCCGGGGTGACCTCGGCGTAATGCATCAGTGACGGGGTGTAGCGTATGGCGGCAGGAAGGCCGCACGCGGGAGCCGCTCCCCGTGACTGACGCAGGACATCTCGGCCTCGCTGTTCCTTGACTCTTCTTTCAGTTCATGTACAATCCAGCCGCAGGATACCAGGAGAATCTGCGGAGGGCCGGGCCAGGCGATTTCCGCTACCGAGGAGAGATCTACCATGGCGAAAGAGATCCTGATCTATCATCATATGCACTGGGACCCAACGTGGCGGCGGTGCTTTGACAAGCCCGCGAAATTCAAGGGGGTCAGCGTCCGCAGCTACGCCGAGGTCGAGGCGTTCGCCATCAACCGCTTCCTCGAACTGGCGCCGCAGGGCGTCACCTTCAGCGAGGGGCAGGCCGTCGTCTGGCGCAAATTCCTGAAACGCAACAAGGACAAAAAAGAGCTGTTGCAGGAACTCGCGAAAAACGGTCAGCTCACCGTCATGCTCGCCGGCGAAACCGTTCAGGACTCCGTCATGCCGACCGCCGAAGGCCTGGTCCGCAACTTCCTCGTGGCCCAGCCGTTCTACCGTGATTTCGTCGGGGACGACCATCCGGGACTGAAGATCGCCTGGCTCGAAGACGCCTTCGGCAACAGCCCGAACCTGCCGCAGGTCCTCAAGGGCGTCGGCGCCGAAGCCGTCAGCTGTCTGTCCTACCAGACCCTCGACGAAGACGTCTGGGTCGGAATCGACGGCACCAGACTGCCGCAGGCCGACCGGCTCAAATCTTTCGTTTCGGGCACCTATACCAAGCACCCGCCGTGCGACGTCTGCCAGGGCGCCGGCTGCGATGCCTGCGATCAGCTCGGCATGGTCGTCTGGGAGGATTTCCAGCGTGACCACGTCGAGGCCCTTCTGGCCGAGGCAATGGCTGCCGACGCCGATGTCGTCCGTGTCTGTCTCGGCTCGGAAGAGGTGCCCACCCCCACCTGGCTTCCGGAAGTTGTCAAGGAATTCAATGCCGGGCACGGCGGCAAGTGCACGGCCCGTTTTGCCGGCCCGGTCGAAGTCTACGAGGCCGACAAGGCCCGGCTCGAGCAGGCCCTGGCCGAACGGGACAACACGCCGTCGCGCGACCTCAACCCGGCCATGCCCGGCTGCCTGGTCTCCCGCATCGATGTCAAACAGCGGATCCGCAAGATCAGCTACTGGCTCGTCCTGGCCGAGGCCCAGAAGGCCACGCGCACCTGGAAACAGGGGCAGCCCGAGCCCTTGCCGAAGGGCTTTGCCAAGGCCTGGCAAAACGTCACGTTCTGTCAGTTCCACGATGCCGTTACCGGGACGCACATCGACAGTGCGGCCCGCGAAATCGAGCGCTTCCTCGATGAAGCCGAAACCATCGCCAACCGCCACTACCTGGTGCCGGACGCCAGTATGGAGCTGTCGCTCAAGGAAGTGACCGACTTCCCGGCGACGGCCGGATTCGGCGACTTCGAAATAACTTTTGATCGCGACGGCATCCGCAAAATCCTGAAGGACGGCAACGATGTGTTCGGCGAATGCCCGCACACCAACCGCACGCATCGGCCCATGCGGATCGGCGAACTCGCACTCGACTGGGACGTCGGCGACGCCTGGGGCCAGCGCATCCCGAAGGATGCGCCCGGCGCCAACCTCCAACTCGGCCGCTTCAACGAAATCTGCTGGCTCGGCAACAATATCCTGCGCTGGCGCGGCACCTACACCGGCAACGACATCAAAGTCAAACAACTCAGTTGGATCGTCACCGCCAGGCTGTCCGACGACGGCAAACGAATCGACTTCGTCGTCGATACCGATTGGGATACCTGCAGCCGCCGACTCCGCGTCGTCATCCCGGTGGACGCCCGGGACAATACCGCCACCTATGAGGTCCCCTTCGGCTTCATCGACCGCGACTGGGATCCGGACAAACTCGACTTCTCACAGTGGAACGCCGATCACCGCGAATTCGGTACGCTGCATTGGGTCCGCAAAGCCGTCGACGACAAACGCGGCGTTGCCTTGCTCAACAAGGGCCTGCCGTGCAACCGCTGGATGCCGAACCGCCTGGACCTGTCGCTCCTGCGGTCGCCGGAATGGCACTTCTGCATCGTTGAACCGTCCGGCTATGAATTCTGGGACATCGACGGCCAGCGAGATACCGGCTGGCATCGGTTCGAGTACTCCATCTACCCCTACTACGACGGTCTCAGCTTCGGCGACCTGACGCGCACCGGCTACGAATACAACCTGCCGGGACATCTCGAAGTCCCCTTCTTCATCGAGGGCGACGTCGTTGTCACCGCCTGGAAACCGGCGGAAGACGGCAGCGGCTGGATCCTGCGCCTGCAGGACGCCGGCGGCCGCGGCACAGACGTCAATCTGGCCTTCGACGAGAAACGGTCCGTCACCCCGACCGACCTGCTGGAGCGCCCCATCGGCGACCGCGAGACCGGCATGGGCTACCGCGCCGAGCTGCATAAACACGGGATCATGACGTTGCTGATTCAGTAGCTGCATCTCCCGCGAAAGGCCTTCTGCAGACCCCCACGGCCTCGTGTCGAGGGTGAATCAGTTGCTTCGGGCATTCTACGTTTTTCTGTGGCCGGAACTCCGCCCGCTGGGGGCGTGATCGGTTCAAGTCTGGCGTTGGCGAAGCCTGCCCCAGGGATGAGTAGCGATACGGCTCAACGCGGAAGGCGTTGCCGTGGGTTTGGCTCGTTTTGCGGCTGCAGTTTCTACGGAGAAGGCGCCGAAGATTCATCACTTCCTGCGGCGCTGTTGCAACTGGCTGCAATGGCTGCGTCAGCCGGTCTTGGCCATAGCTGCCGCCGCGGCGGATCCGCTGACAATATGTCAACGACGCCGGCGGCAATCGCCCCTCGGCTGCCTGGAACTCCAGACCATTGGCGCCGACTGGCGACAGAACGCATGAAATCTTCGGCTAACCCGCCGCGGGCTCGTCGGCCGTTGGGTGATGCGTCGTGTCGGCTGCGGCTTCTGTCGGCGTCGGCCAGCCGTCCTCGCGAATGCGTTTGCCGCACGCCCGCAGACAGGCAATGTCGTCCGGATGGATCGAGCCGTCCGGCAGGGGACCGACGTTGGCCAGCATGTTGCAGTTGTTCACGTGGGCTTCGGCCAGGCGCTGGCGGACCTCGGCCGCCGTGAAGTGGCGGGACTCCTGGTGGTAGCCCCAGCAGTTCTCCTGCAAGGTCATACAGACTTCGTTGTGCTTGTTTCGGTTGCCCGCGAATGCACTTGCCGCGATCTCTGCCCCGCGATCGTTGCCCTGGTCGCGCAGACGATCGGCCATCGAATGGAACGAACGCTCGGGCGACGCGAAGTCCTCCGTGCCGGTGGCGCCCTGCTTGAACGAGATCAACGCTTCCGGCCGCATCTCGCGGATGATCCGGTAGGTCTCCTCAATCGGGATAAGGTCCGGCGCCTGGTAATAGCCCATAATGATGTCCAGCCACATGCCCGCCAGCGGGTATTCCAGCTCCAGGAGCTCCTTCATGCAGCCGTGCGACCACTCCCAGAATTTGCTGAACTCGGCGGGATCCGTCAGTTCGTAGCGTGGTTCGTCGTGTTCGTAAGGCGGCCGTGCCATCGGCAGAATGTCGGTCGTCATGGCATACGGATGCCGCCAATTGAGGATGTGCGTGAAGTACGTAAAAAACCCGAGCCCCTTCTTGTCGCACTGCTCCGCCAGCTCCCGTACCAGGTCGCGGCGGCAGGCGTTGTAGCTGTTCCACGCTTCGACGTCCGACTTCCATAGACAGAAACCTTCATGATGACATGCCGTGATGTTGACGTATTTCATCTCGGCTTCCAGCGCCAGGTCCGTGATGAAGTCGGCATCGAAGTTCTGCGGATCAAAGGTGTCGTACAGTTTCTCGTATTCGGCGATCGGCACCGGCCGGCGAAACTGCACCCACTCGCCGGCAGCCATCTGCGCGTACAGCCCGTAATGCATGAACAGACCCCACCTGGCGTCGGCAAACCAGTCCAGATTGGCCTGGTGCGGGTCCGTCTCCCAAGTCGCGGCATAGTCTTCCAGGTATTTTGGTACAACGTTCATCTCGACACTCCATGGTTCAGGTTGATGTGTACAAAATATCCACGACCAACACAAAGGCTATAGAATTTCTATTCCGATCTATGTATATTCCTAACATGCCGCCGAAACCGACATTTCTCGTTGATGCCGGCCCGGCCGGGCTGCAGCTGTCGCTGTGCAAACTCTCCAGACTGGAGGGCTGGCGTGTTCGTTCGCTGCGCGCCCCGTTCTGGCGATGTTACTGCCCGATCACGGCCGGAGGTCTTGTCGTCTGGAACGGCAAGGAGATCCTGCTGACGCCCGGCCGGAGCATGCTGATTGCTCCCTACACGGCGTTCGCTGCCGACCTGCGGCAACCCTTCGTGAAAGCGTACTGCCACTTCAACTGCGACGTGCCGCGAGCCAGAATCGAGCCGGGAGTCTATCCGTTCGACGTCGGCAAGGAGGTCCTTGGCGTGCTCCGCGACCTGGCCGGGGCCGAATCCTCGCGGCCGGTCGAGCTGCAGTTGATCAGCCTGATGCTGGAACAGGCGTGTCACGGTTTGCGGCAGTTACCGGCCGGCGTGATTGCGCCCGTGTCCGGCGACCAACGCATCCGTGCCAGTGTGGCGCTCATGAAACAGAACCTGGCGACGCCGTTGGTCAATGCCGACCTGGCGGCCGCGGTGAATCTGCAGGAGAACAGTTTTGTCCGCTACTTCCGGCAGCACGCGGGCGAGCCGCCGCAGAAGCGTTACCGGCGTTTGCGGCTGGAGCACGCCTGTCATCTGCTGATGACCACCGACGACAGTATCGAGCAGATTGCCGCCGCCTGCGGTTTCTGGGACCGGAACCACTTCACCCGCGCCTTCAGCCGGCAATGGCATGTTCCGCCGGCCGCGTTCCGCCGGCAGAACCGGTAGTTCACGGGGGGATCACGCGGGTGCGGCAGATGGATTGTCGTCGATTGCAGTCGACTGTCGCCGGCTGTTGGCTATGGTAAGGAGAACAACGCAGCGGGGCACACATGAACGCGGAAGAACAACGACTGCGCGACGGTCACAACCGGGTGGCGAACTGGCAGCGTTGGGGCCCGTATCTGGCCGAACGCCAGTGGGGCACCGTGCGCGAGGACTACTCGGAAGACGGCAACTGCTGGAACTACTTCCCCTTTGACCACGCTCATCTGCGCACCTACCGCTGGGGCGAAGACGGCCTGCTCGGCATCACCGACCGCGAGTGCCGCCTGTGTTTCGCCGTCGCCCTGTGGAACGGGAACGACGCGATCCTGAAAGAACGGCTGTTCGGCTTGAACAGCCACGAAGGCAACCATGGCGAGGATGTCAAGGAGTGCTACCACTACCTCGAGTCCACGCCGACGCATTCCTATATGAAGGCGCTCTACCGCTACCCCCAGGCGGCATTCCCGTACGACGAACTCCGACGCGTAAACCGGCACCGGGGACGCGAGGAGCCGGAGTTCGAATTGGCCGATACCGGCGTCTTCGATGACGGCCGCTACTTCGACGTCACGGCGGAATATGCCAAGAACGCGCCTGACGATATCCTGATCAACCTGACCATTGCCAATCGCGGCCCGGCGCCGGCGGCAATCCACGTGCTGCCGACGCTGTGGTTCCGCAACACCTGGATCTGGGGCTGCCGCCACGAGGGCTGCTGGATCAAGCCGGATATCACCCTGGCCGAACACGGCCTGCGAACCAGGCACCAATCACTTGAGCCGTTTACCTTTGCCGTCGACAATGTCAAGGGCGTTGAACCGCAGTGGCTGTTTACGGAGAACGAGACCAATACAAAGCAGCTGTACGGTTCGGAGAACTACACGCCGTACGTCAAAGACGCCTGCCACCGCTACCTGATCGACGGCGACCGGGACGCCGTCAACCCGAAGCCGCACGGCACCCGGGCCGCGGCCTGTTTCGCGTTGTCCATCGGCGCGCAGGAGGAGGTATCGATTCGTTGCCGCTTAACCGCGGCGGACACCCCGGCCGGGGAGGCCTTCGGCGACGGCTTCAAGGAGGTCCTTGAACAACGCATCGCCGAACACGAGGAGTTCTATGCGGCCCACTGCCCGGGGACGCTGGGCGACGACGAGCGCCGCATCAGTCGGCAGGCGTATGCCGGACTGTTGTGGAGCAAGCAGTTCTATCACTACGTCGTTGAGAACTGGCTGGACGGCGACCCGGACCAGCCGGCGCCGCCGGCAGCCCGCCAACAGGGGCGCAACCATGACTGGCGCCATCTCTACAACCGCGACGTCATCAGCATGCCGGACAAATGGGAATACCCCTGGTACGCCTCATGGGATCTGGCTTTCCACATGATTCCGTTTGCCGAGGTTGACCCGGAGTTCGCCAAGGGCCAGTTGTTGACGTTCCTGCGCGAGTGGTATATGCACCCGAACGGACAGATCCCCGCGTATGAGTTCGCCTTGGGCGACGTCAACCCGCCGGTACATGCCTGGGCCGCCTGGCGGGTCTACAAGATCGCCGACCGCGACATCGACTTCCTCCGGCGCGTCTTCCAGAAGCTGCTGATGAACTTCACCTGGTGGGTCAACCGCAAGGACCCCGACGGCAACCACGTCTTCGCCGGCGGCTTCCTGGGCATGGATAATATCGGAGTCTTCGACCGCTCCAAACCGACGCCCGACGGCGGCGAACTGGAGCAGGCCGACGGTACCGCGTGGATGGCGTTCTACTGCGCCACCATGCTGGAGATCGCGCTCGAGATTGCCGCGCAGACCGGCGATGCCGCGGCCGAAGACCTGGCCAGCAAGTTCTTCGAACACTTCATTGCGATCGCCGACGCCTGCAACGGCTTCGGCGGCACCGGGCTGTGGGACGAGACCGACGGCTTCTACTACGACCAGCTGCTGCTGCACGGGGAACGCCTGCCGCTGAAGGTCCGCTCACTGGTCGGCGTCATTCCGCTGCTGGCGGCGGACGTTCTGCATCAGGACGTGATTGACCGTCTCCCCGGTTTCGGCAAACGGCTGCAGTGGTTCCTGACGAACCGTCCGGACCTGGCCGGTCACATTTCGTACCTGGAGCCGGACAACACGGCCGCCCGCCATCGTCTGCTGGCCATTCCGTCACGCGAACGTCTGGAGCGGGTCCTCAGCCGTCTGTTCGACGAAACCGAGTTTCTGTCGCCGTTCGGCATTCGGTCCCTGTCGAAGACGCATGCGGCAGACCCGTTCGTTTTCCGCGCCGGCGGTCAGGAGTACAGTGTGGGCTATTCCCCGGGCGACTCGAACACGAACATGTTCGGCGGCAACTCCAACTGGCGCGGGCCGATCTGGTTTCCGATGAACTTCCTGATCATCGAAGCGCTGGAACGCTATCACCATTTCTACGGCGATGAACTGCTGGTGGAATTCCCCACCGGCTCCGGCGCGCGCGTCAACTTGAAGGTTGCAGCCGAACGTCTTGCCGCCCGGCTGATCGCATTATTCCGACAGACGCCGGACGGGCTGCGGCCCGCCCTCGGCGCCGGCGCCGATCCGGACCTCCTGCTCTTCCACGAGTTCTTCCACGGCGATACCGGCAAGGGCCTCGGCGCCAGCCACCAGACAGGCTGGACCGCGCTGGTCACCAAGCTGCTCCAGAAGTGCCACCGCGAATAGCTCTCGGCAGCCGGAATCCGGCCGTTGGAGCGCCGGCCCGGAATCGATACCGGTCGAGCATCCCGGATCCTGCATCCCCGACGAAGTCGGCTTACACCTTCGACACATCCGTCGGCGGGAAAGGACACGGCTCGCCGTGTTCGATCAGCACGTCGAAGTACGGCTCGCGGGTCCGCGCCAGCTCCTGCAGGAGGAGCTGCTTCATCTTCTCCCGCTGGTCCGGGTTCGAGTCGGCGATGTTGTTCATTTCGTAGGGGTCTTCCTGCAGATCGAAGAGGACCTCGCGTCCCGTCTCGCAGAAGGCGTACTTCCAGCGCTCGGTCACGATGCCGCGCCAATCCAGGAAGCGCAGGTTCCAGCGTGGGTTGTTGACCATTTCCAGCAGGACGACCTCCGGCCCCCGGAACTCCTTGTCGCCGAGGATCGCCGGCGAGAAATCGACGCCCTGGTTGTGCGGCGGGATGTCTGCTCCCACCAGTCCCAGCGTCGTCGGCATCAGATCGACCAGACTGAACAAGCCCTTGATTTTGCCCTGGGCCGGAATCTGGCCCGGCCAGTGCCAGAGCATCGGAATCCGCACCGACTCCTCGTGGTGCTCGATCTTCGTCGGGAACAGTCCGTGGCTGCCCTGATAGTCGCCGTGGTCCGTCGTGTAGAGCGTCAGCGTGTTGTCTTTGAACTGCGGCAGGGAGCTGATTTCCTCGAGCACCCGGCCGATGTTCCAGTCCAGGTTCTCGATCATCGCGTCGTAGTTTGCCAGGTTCTGCCGCATGACTTCGTCGCTCTGCTGTTCCTGGCTGAAGAAGAACGGATCGAGCTTGTTGAAGTTCGGGCGCACCTCCATCTCGTCCGGATTGAAGCGTTTCCATTTGTCCGGCACGATCAGCGGGAAGTGCGGCGGGGTGACGCTCAACACGAGGAACAGCGGTTCGTCCCGGTCGTAGGCCCGCAGATAGTCCAGCACGACATTGGTCAGACCGTCGGTTTCGTAGCCCTCGACCTTGGTCGGGTTGATGTCGTCGTTGTGGTAATAGTAACTGGCGAAATGCTGGTTCAGATTTTCAAAGCCGAACCAGTCCTGGAAGCCGCCGCGATGGTACTCCGGGGTTCGCGTGTTGCTGCCTTTGTACTGTTCCGGGTTTTCCCGGACCGCCGGCGGGCGCTGGTCGCGGACGGTGCCGCAGTGCCACTTGCCGAAGTACGCCGTGAAATACCCTTCCTTCTGCAGGATCGTCGCCGTACTCGGCGCCGTTGCCTTGTACACATCGAAAAACCCGGACACCGGCCCGGCATGCGCGTGACGCCCGGAGAAAATCGTGCCGCGCGACGGCGTGCAGATCGGGCAGTTGGCGTAGGCGCGCGCGAAACTGACGCCCTCGGCCGCCATCCGGTCCATGTTCGGCGTCTGCAGGTTCGGGTCGCCCATATGCGTCATGGCATAGCCGCAGTGTTCGTCGGAAAGAATGAAGATGACGTGTGGTTTTCTGGTTGACATGGCAAGCAGTCCCGGCTGGAGATTTGAGGTGAAAACCGACTATAAAACCGGCGGTATTGAATGCAAGGAGCCGAGGGCGTGACCGAAGCGTTCAATCGCTCGCCGACCTCGACTGCGGCCGACTGCTGCCGGCTACTGCCGACTGCAATCGATCCTTCGGCGCCGCCCCGGCCGCCTTGCATCCGGGGCTCTCCCCGCCTATGGTTAGCGCTTAATTCTGAGGATACACATGGGCGACATTGAAACACTGCACAACGGCGAACACCTGGCCTTTGTGCGCCGGGGCACCTGGGAATATGTGACGCGCCCGCAGGTTTCCGGCATCGTCCTGATCATCCCGATCACCGCCGACGGCAAGATCATCCTGATCGAACAGTTCCGGCCGCCGGTGAATGCGCCGGTGATCGAGTTGGTCGCCGGCCTTGCCGGTGATATTGCCGGCCAGGCGGATGAGGATATCCTTGCCGCAGCCCGGCGGGAATTGCTCGAAGAGACCGGCTTCGAGGCCGGCCACTTCGAACAGGTCGCGGAAGGACCTCCTTCCGCCGGGGCCTCGGATGAATACATGACCGTGTTCCGCGCGACGGAACTGCGGAAAGTCGACGCCGGCGGCGGTGATGAGCATGAAGACATCATCGTCCACGAAGTCCCGTTGACCGACGTCGAACCGTGGCTGGCGGCTCAGCAGCGCCGGGGCTGTGTCATTGATCTGAAGGTCTATGCCGGGCTGTATTTCGCCAACTGACTGCCGGCGAACACAGGTGACATATTCCGGTATGAGGCGGGAATGTATTTATAAAAGGCAAATCGGGAGCGTCGTGAAACAAACAGGTTTTTTGATGAGACGGCTGCAATGCATACTGCACCTGGGGCTGATGATCGCGGGGCTCGCCGTGTTGCCGGCCGGCTGCCGCCGGCAGACGGCAGAAAACCCCGGGCCCAAGCCGAAGCCCGATCCCCCAGCGCCGCAGCCGGGCGACGTGCTGACCACCGGCGCGGAACTCGGCAAATGGACCCACGACCTGGACGCCGCCAGGGAGTTGGCCGCCGCCGGGAAGCTGCCGCTGCTGCTGCTGTTCACCGGATCCGACTGGTGTCCGGCCTGCCGGTTGATGGACGCCCGGGTGTTGCAGACCAAGACCTGGAAGGACTACGCCGCGAAGCATGTCGTCCAGGTCAAGATCGACTTCCCCGCGGATCCGAAACTGGTGCCGAAGCAATACCGCGATCGCAACGAGGTCCTGCAGACCGAGTGGCGCGTCAACGAGTATCCAACGTTTTTGCTGCTGAATGCCGCGGGCGATCAGGAATTGGGCCGGATTTTCGCGACTCGCGACGTTACGCCCGAGGGCTTCATCGGCCGGCTTCGGGCCGTTCTCCACCGGCAGTCGCGCCGGCCCGAACCGGTCCACCTGATGCCGGTGGAAATCGTGCCGCGGGTCGGCCGCGGTCAGCCGGTGAAGGTCGCCAAGACCGGCGCCGCTCCGGGCCGGTGGACCGAAGACCTCGACGCCGCAAAGGCATTGGCCAAAGAAAAACAGTTGCCGTTGTTCGTGCATTTCACCGGCTCCGACTGGTGCAGCGCCTGCCGTGCCGTCAAAGAGCAGGTGTTCTCGCGGGCCAGTTGGCAGCGTTACGCGAAGAAGCGTTTTGTCCTGGCCTGCGTTGACTACCCGCGCCTGCTCAAGCAGCCGGAAGCCGTCCGCCAACGCAACGAAGCGTTGGCCAGGAAATATCACATCGAGGGCTTCCCCACATTTATCCTCTTTGAGAGCGACGGCGAAACCATGGCCGGCCGTGTCCAGTCGGCGGCCAGCGCCCATCAGTTCCGCGAGAACGTCGAACAGACTGCCGCCATGCTGACGAGCCGAATCCGGGCCAGAGCCCGGAAGATGGGGGAAACCGACGGCGCCGCCTATGAGAAGAAGATGCTGCAGTTGCGGCAGTCCGTCGCCAACCATGACCGGCTGCTGGCGGAAGCATCACGGTTGCGGGCCGTCGGCGCGTTGACGCCGGAGTTCAAGGAGGACCTGGTGGCGTCGGCCGAAGCTGCGGAAGAGCTGATGGCGGCAGTGCGCCGGTTTGAACACCGGCTGCAGGCGCGGGAACTGGGCGGGGAAACCGGGAAGAAGTATCTGAAGCTGCAGGAGGACCTGGCGGCAGCGACCCGCAGCCTGCAGGAACTGATGCTGAAACCGCCGGCGGATCCGGACGAGTTTGAGCGGAAACACAGCGAACGCCGGCGTGCCGTCGTGACCATTACCACGGCGATCGAAGATCTCGAAGCGGCGCACTTTGCCGAGACCCTGGATGCGAAGACCGCCAAGGACTATCGCGATTACCGTGAAGAACTCCAGCGCGTCGAGAAATCATTTGCCCAATGGCTGCGCACGAACCCGCCGCAGACCCCGGAGAACATGGTGAAATACGACCGGTACCGCAGGCGCATTGAGCGGCTGCAGGACGAGCTGGACGCCATTCGCGACGGCGTCTGAAATGAAGGACACACTGGCCATGGCCGGTCTGAGCGAAGAAAAATTCATCGAACTCCTCGAGCAGTACCGCCACGAGTTCTATCGCTACACCTGCAAGATGGTTTGGAACCCGAGCGCCGTGGACGATGTGTTTGCCGGCGCCGTTGCCGTGGCTTGGGAAAAGCGCGGCAAGTTCCGCGAAGGGAGCAATTTTCGCGCCTGGGTCTACCGCATCATCACCAACAAATGCTACGTCGCCAATCGCGAAACCAAACGGCACGGCATCGACATCGACGAAATCGACGAAGCCCGCTTCGCCACCGACCCCGAGCAGGAGAGGTTCCTGTTCGAAGATCCCGAAGACCTGTTCGAGGTCATTGGAGATGAATTGCGCGACGCCCTGAATGAACTGAGTACAGCGCAGAAATCATGCCTCCTGCTGCTGACGTTTGAGAAGTACTCCTACAAGGAGATTGCCGAGATCCTGGATATGCCGGTCGGTACGGTGATGACGCATCTGTCCCGCGGCCGGACCCGGCTGCGGCGGCTCCTGGCGGAGTACGCCCGGAAATCCGGAGTGGTGGGGGAAGACAACAAGTATGTAAAACGCTATGCGCCTGAGCAAGACAGGAGGGCCGGCAATGAAAGATAAAAAACTGGAAAGGCAGGCCTATCTGGACGGGCAGTTGACGGTCGAAGAAGCCCTCGAATTCGAAGCTGAACTGACCCCCAAAGAAAAGGCTGATCTGGAAGCAGAGAAGCACTTCGAAACGGTTCTCGGTGAACGCCTCAGCGACGGAACGAAATGCCCGGAACCGCTGTGGAACAAATTGAAAACTCAGATGCTGAGCGAAAGCGGGTTGGATGCCACCCAACTCCTCGGCGCCGCCGCCGTGAACGAACCGGCGCCCGAACCGAAACCGGCGCTGCCGGCCGTCTCCCGGCTGGACTGGCGCAGCATCGGGTTGGCTGCGATGGTGCTCATCAACATCGCCTTGCTGGCCGTCGTGATCCGTGACCGGCGGGCGACCGGCCGCAGCCCGGTCGTCCCCAGCGAGTTTGTCTTTACCTCGGACATGGACGTGTTTGCCCGGGATGCCGTGATCCCCGGGGACTACGACAAAATGCGCAGCGGCCTGACGCAAGCCGGGTTTCACTTGTCCCTCGCGGCCCGGCCGCCGCGGCCGACCGCGCACGTGATCCAACCCCTCGGCTTGCGCCTGTGTCGCGTGGACGGCGAGCAGATTGCCCGCATCTACTTCGATTGCTGCGGCTATCCAATGCTCGTGCTGGTGATGCCGAAGACCCGAAATGTGACCCTCGACGATTTGCCCTTGAGCAATCTCGACGGGTTTCAGATTGCGTCCAAGACCATCGACAACTATCGCATTGTCGTGGTCGGTCAGCATTCGCCAAAGGAAATCCTGAGTCTGTTCTCGTGATTGACCGTGGCGCAAGAACCGGAGCGGCAGTGACAGGGATTGGGGTTGCCTGTGAATATCCGGGAGAAGCCATGCGAAGGGAACCCCGAATGAACGCAGCAACCAGAACTCAGGCCGCGGGGAAAGACGATTGCGGCGAGGCGGCGCCGGCAAATCCCGCGCGGAAGAGCAGCAATGCGGCCGCCGGAATGGGAATACCGGCGCTGAACGGCTTGACTGCCGCAATCATGGACTGCCCGAAACCGACGGCCGCGGTGCCCGCGGGGGAACGATGAAACGACGATCCGTCAAACAGGTAATACCCAGAACCGAAACGCTCTTCGAACTCCAGATCCGCCGCGACGATCTGGAGTTTGCCCCGGGGAACTGCGTTGCCTTGTTCAATGATGCGCGGGAATCCCGGCCCTACAGCATCGCCGCCGGCAACCGCGAGGACGTCCTCCGATTCCTCATCCGGCGGCTTCCGGGCGGCACCGTCAGCAATTGGCTGGCAACGCGTAAACCCGGCGATGAAGTCCGGGTCAGCGGGCCGTTCGGCTGGTTTCGACCGGGCCAATCGGAACCTGGCGAACGCAGCGTCTTCATCGCCACCGGGACCGGCATCGCACCGTTCCTGAGCTACCTGCGGAGCTTTCCGGACCGCACTCCGGAGGCATGTTTCTATGGCGTCCGCAACGAAGTGGATGCCTTCGCGATCGACGAACTTCAACGCTGCCGGCAGTTCCGGCTGGCGGTTTCCCGCGAACACGCCAACGGCTATTTCCGCGGCCGCGTCACGGGCCTGCTGGAACAGGTGCCGATCGCTTCCGATATTCACTACTATCTCTGCGGCCTCGACGCCATGATCGATGAGACCGGCCGCCGGCTCGAAGACGTCGGCGTCGCCTTCGCCAAAATCCACCGCGAGGTCTTCTTCCATGCAGATGAAGCACAATGACAACTGGCTGAAAACGAGCCAAGGCGACCCGCGCGGCTATATCCAGCCGCAGCGCCTCGATGAGTTGTGGTTCCACACCGGGACCTCCTGCAACTTGCGTTGCCCGTTCTGTCTGGAAGGATCGAAACCCGGCGACGACCGGCTGGAATTCATCACCCTGGAGGACGCCAGGCGGTTTATCGACGAAGCCCTCGAGATCGGCGTCAACAGATTCTCCTTCACCGGCGGCGAGCCCTTCGTCAACCCGCAGTTCGCTCTGATTCTCGACTACGCCCTGAACCACAAGCCCTGCCTGATCCTGACCAACGCGACCGAGCCGTTGATGAATCAGTTCGCCCGGATCCTGCCGTTCAAGAGCAAACCCAACGCGCTCAGCTTCCGTGTCAGCCTCGATCATCCCGATCCGGCGAAGCACGACAAATCACGCGGCAAAGGCAACTTCAAAAAGGCTCTCAACACACTGGGCCGGCTGCACCGGGAAAGCTTCGGCGTGTCCATTGCGCGACTCATGCCGACCGGTGAAAACAGTGCTGCAGTCGACGCCGCCTACCAGCCCTTCTTCGCCGCCGCCGGCGTCCCGGCCGACATCAAGATCATCAAGTTCCCGGAGTTCCATCTGCCCGGGGCGCTGCCGGAAGTGCCGGAGATCACGGAGAACTGTATGACCGCCTACCTGACCGAAAAGCAGCGCCGCGAGTTCATGTGCAACTTCAGCAAGATGATCGTCAAGAAAGACGGCCGTTGCGGCGTGTATGCCTGCACCCTCGTCGACGATGACGAAGACTACGATCTGGGCGATTCCCTCAAAGACGCCATGAACGAGCGCATCATGCTCAAACACCACCGGTGCTACTCCTGCTTCGCCTGCGGCGCCAGTTGCTCCGAGGGACACTAGACTGGAGCACCGGCAACAGCCGTCAGTCGAACCACTCGTCTTCCGGGTCGAAGGCCGGGATCGGGATGTTGACAAGCTTCAGTTTGCCGACAGCGCGGTGGCGGCAGCCGGGTTTGATGAAGATGGCCGTGAGCGGCTTTACTGGGATGAGTTCGCCGTCAAGTTCCATGTGGCCCTCACCTTCGAGGATCAGGTAGATCTCCGTCAGCTTCTTGTGGTAGTGCGTCTTCGCGTCAACCGTGATGTCCACCATGTGCATTGTGGCCAAGGGGTTGTCGTCGCTGACAAACGCGCGTTGCGACATCCCACACGGGCACGGTACCGCATCGATCTCATCCAGTTGCGTAATCATGTAGTTCATACTCAAACCTTCGTCTCAACCTTCGTCCCAACCTTTGTCTCAATCCATGCCGAATGTTCTTCTCCGGAAGCCCCCTTCCGAATGTATCATGAGCATCCCTGCTCATGTCTGGCGCACAAGCAGGGATGCTTGTGATACAGGGGGCATCAGGTGCTGGCTGTGGCCCACCGGATCGCGTTGACGATCAACGTCCGGAAATTATCGTTGTCGAAATCCGCCGGCAGGCCCATGGAAGTATAGAACGAACGACCGCCTTTGTCATTGTATTGCCGGCACCAGGCAACCGGTTCACTGATGCCGCTGGGAGACGTGATGTGCAGCAGTTCGGTCGCGTCGGCCGCAATATTCGGGTTATGATAGACCCGTCCGGGGCGCGACCAATCGGTCACGCCCGCGACGATCGGGTGCGCGGTTTTCACCGTCACCTGTGTGGGATCTTCGTCAGGGCCGTGGTTGTTGTAATCGCCGCCCAGGATCTCCTTGTCGAATTCCAGCCACGTCTGAAACGCATGGCTGGCGGTACGCACGCCGATGACCGGTTTGCCGTCGGCACCCCATTGTTTGATCGCCGCGAGTTGCTCGCCCTGCAGGTTCATGCGTTTGCAGAAGACGAACATCACGTCGGCGTCGTCCAGGGCGTCGAAGTCAGGGAAGTCCGCCGCCGTTTCAATGCCGCGCGACAAGGTGCAGGTCATGTTGTGTGCCAATTCCAGATACGGGATGAACCGCTCTAAAGAGGGTCCCGATTCATACTCGGTAGATCCGGAAAGAAAATGAGTTTTCATGTTTTTCCTCCATTCATGTCCAAGGAGACAGACAGGTCCAACAAGTCCGATCGCTGAAAAGCAAATAGTGCCGGCTGCAGGGGCGTCCGCCGCCGGCGGGAAGACGGAATACTCCCCGCCTACGCCAGCCGCTCGAGCATCTCCTCGGTTACCATCATCTTCGGGGCGCCGCCGTTGATGAACGCTTCGATATCGTCGACGGCCTGCCTGCCCATGCGTCGACTGGGGCCGCCGCCGGAGATGTGCGACGTGTAGACCACGTTCGGCAGCGACCGCAACGGACTGTCGGCGGCTGCGGGTTCCGGCCGGGAAACATCGAGGAACGCCAGCAAACGGCTCTGCTCGAGTTCCGTGATCAAGGCGGCTTCGTCGACGCACATGCCGCGGGAGGTGTTCACGAATACCGCATCGTCGCGCATCGCCTGCAGTTGTTCGGCGCCGATGATCTTTTCCGTTGTCGGCAGCGCCGGCGTGTGCAGCGAAACCGCATCGCATTCGGCGCAGAGACGCGTCAGGTCCTCCTCTTTCGTAACGCCGAGTTTGGCAGCGTCGGCTTCGGACAGGAACGGGTCATAGACATGGATTGCACAGCCGAACGCCTCCAGGAAGCGAATCGCGTTGCGCCCGACTTGGGACGCACCGACGATGCCGACTGTTGCTTCATACATTTGTTTCCGCTGCCAGCTGTTGCGGAGCTTCGTGCCGCGATTCTCGGCGCCGTTGTCCAGGATGCCGCGCAGACCGACGATGATCGAGCCGACGGCGTGTTCGGCGACGCTTTCGGCAATCGCCGGCGCGCAAGACGCAATCGTCAACTCGCGCCCGTCCAGGTGCGGCCCGAACATCTTGCGCACGGAGCCGGCGACATGCTCCCAGAGCCGCAGGTCCGGGCAACCCGCCAGCAACTCGGCACAAGGATATACGGTCTTCCAGGAACCGACACCGATATCACACCCCCGCAGCAGGTCGACAGCGGCGTCGATATTTAATGTCTCCTCTGTTGTGTGCCACTGCACGTCACCCAGCAGTTGGAGGCGCTGACGCTGTGCCTCATCGAAAAACAAGGCCTGCGCCCCGGTCGGGATTACTACGCCGATCTTGGTCATCACCTATCTCCGGTGTATTTGTTATGATAGTATGCCGTCAAAAATGTTAACATAATCACTTGTAATGGTGAACAGAATTGTCTATTCTCGGGTAAAACTTATCAATATTTTATGAAAACCTCGATCGACTGCGAATTGCTCTACGCGGATCACACCGTACGCCGGGCCAAAGGTGGAACGGGCCTGCACAATCACAGCTACTGTCAACTGGAGATTGTCACGTCCGGAACCATCGGGCTCCGGACTGACGAGTTCGCCGGTGCCCTGGAAACCGGCGATGCCGTACTTCTGCCTACCGGGACGGCGCATCAGTTCCGGTACGACGCCCGCCGCAAGAGCTGGGTAACGCTGAAGTTCCGGGCGGACAATGTCCGGGCCGAAGCCGCTCCATTGCTGTTGGGCTCGACGCGGGACCACATCCTGGTTGAGGCATTAACGGCACTGGTTCGAAGCGGAAACCGCCGCACGCGGAAATTTCGCTTTGCGGTCGAGGAGGTCCTTGCCGCGTTGTTGGCGCAACATTATTGGGAAGACGCTCCGGAGCATACACACCCGTTGATCCGTCGCGTGGAGGAACGTCTGCAGACGTGGGGCGGCCGGCATTTGAGTGTCCAGGAGTTGGCGGATGCACTCGGCTTTTCGGCCGGCCACTTGGCCACCGAGTTCCGGCGACACACAGGACAAACGTTGAAGGCGCACATCGACAGCTGTTGCGCCGACACGGCAGCGCGTCTTCTCCAATACAGCGACCGGACCATTTCGGAGATCAGCGATCTGCTGGGATTCCCGACCATCCAGAGCTTTTCCCGTTTCTTCCGGCGGCTGCGGGCGGTCAGTCCGCGAGAATTCCGGAAAGGGCTGGACAACCGTTGAACCGGTCACAGTAGTAGTTCCGGAACCCTTCACCAACACCTGAGGCGATGATGGCTGACCAACCGAATATCTTATGGATTTGCACCGACCAGCAGCGTTGGGATACGCTGGGCTGCTATGGCAATACCTTTGTAACCACGCCGAACCTGGACAAGCTGGCGGCGAACGGAATGGTGTTTGACAACGCCTTCAGTCAGAGCCCGATCTGTACGCCGAGTCGCGCCAGCTTCCTGACCGGGCGCTATCCGCGGACAACGCGCGACCGGCAGAACGGCCAGAACATTCCGGACGACGAAGTGCTCGTCACCAAGTTGCTGGCGGACGCCGGCTACACCTGCGGGCTCTCCGGCAAACTGCATCTGTCCACCTGTCACCCGAAGTACTGCCCCGATACGGAGCGCCGGATTGACGACGGCTATTCGATTTTCCACTGGTCGCATCATCCCGGCCCGGACTGGCCGACGAATGAGTACGGCATCTGGCTGTCGAGCCGGGACGTCAAGTTCAAGCGCAACGTGAAGTTCGACGATTCGAAGCACGTCCTGGAAGGCATGCCGGAGGAACACCATCAGACCACCTGGTGCGTCAACAAGGCCATCGATTTCCTGAGCAACGCCGAAAACCACGGGCGGCCGTGGTTGTTCTCGGTCAATATCTTTGATCCCCACTTCAGTTTCGACCCGCCGCGGGCATATCTCGAGCCCTACCTGGAGAAACTTGAGGAGATCCCGCTGCCAAACTACGTCGAGGGCGAATTGGTGAACAAGCCCCACACGCAACAGCCGGATGTGCGCGCGCAGTACGGCGGCCAGGGTCCGTTCGTGGCTGATGAGATGAGTGCCGGTGAGCATCGCCTGGCGACTGCCGCCTACTGGGCCATGTGCGATTTGATCGACGCCCAGGTCGGCCGTCTGTTGGATGCCCTCGAAGCGACGGGACAGGCGGAAAACACGATCGTCATCTTCATGTCCGACCATGGCGAGATGCTTGGCGACCACAACATCTACTGGAAGGGCCCGTGGTTTTACGAGCCGGCTGTGCATGTGCCGTTGATCGTCTCCTGGCCGGCGAAGATCAAGCCGGGGCGCAGTAAGGCGTTGGTTGAACTGCAGGATCTGGCGCCGGCGTTGCTCGAAGCGGCAGGGCTGGAGCCCCATCCCGGGATGCAGGCCAAGTCCCTGTTGCCGCTGCTGCTGGGCGAGGCGGATCCGGATCGTCATCAGGACGACATCTACTGCGAGTACTACAACGGTATGCCGTGCAAGGCCGAAGAGCATGGCGCCTTCGCCACCATGTTGCGCGACGAACGCTACAAGCTCGTGGTCAACCACGGCTGGCATGTTGGGGAGTTGTACGATCTCGAGGAGGACCCGACGGAGTCGAAGAACCTGTGGGCCGATCCCAGCCGGCAGGAGCGGAAGCTGGCGATGATGAAACGCCTCTGCGACCGCATGGCGTTTATGTGCGACCCGCTGCCGGAGCGGCTGGGGATGTTCTAACGGTCCAGCCGGGGTATGTAAGCGGCTTCGCATCAGGCCGCCGCGATTCCGCCGCGCAGCGGCTCCGATTCCGCCAATGTAGGAGCGGCTTCCATGCCGCGATTCCGCCGCGCAGCGGCTCCGATTCCGCCTAATGTAGGAGCGGCTTCCATGCCGCGATTCCGCCGCGCAGCGGCTCCGATTCGGCCCAATGTAGGAGCGGCTTCCATGCCGCGATTCCGCCAATTTAGGAGCGGCTTCCATGCCGCGATTCCGCCGCGCAGCGGCTCCGATTCGGCCCAA
>CAYLNH010000026.1:0-42973 GCA_964384625.1 uncultured Lentisphaerales bacterium | reverse complement strand
TGGTGCGGCTCTTGCCACAACACGAAGGGATGACCTACAGAACTGACATGCGCCCAGCCCCGGGTTCGCCGGTGGCAATTCGGGACTTCTGAAGTATGGTTTCCGTCTGGTTAACGATGGCATCCATGAAATCGGATAAGAAGAAGTCAAGCAAACGAACCGGGCGGCTGATAACCACGATTATCTTCGGTGTGCTGCTGGCCGTCGGCGGCTGGTTCTGGGGGAATACCTGGGTCGCCGGCACCCTGAGCCTGGTCCGGCTCGTGGACATCGGCGATCTCGAAGGCGTCCGCTATGTCGCCCGCTGGGACGCCAAACAGCTCAATCGCGCCGCGCCCGTCCGCAAACTGCGGCGTGATGAGCACGGCCTCGATCTCGACGACGTCCACTACGAACCGATCCAGATCGCCCTCCGGGCCGGCCGCCTGGATATCGCCGGACTCCTCCTTGATCTCGGGGCCGAGATGGACTTCGACAAGACCGATGAGGCCGGCCGAACGCGGCTGCACAGCGCCGTTGCCGATGACAAAATGGCCGCCGCCAGATTCATGCTTGAGGCCGGCAGCTCACCCAATACAACCGATGATCGCGGGGCGACGCCGCTGCAGGATGCCGCGGCCGCCGGCAAGGTCGAAATGGTCCAACTGCTGCTGGCGCATCAGGCGGCGCCGAATGCCCGGAACGCCGACGGCAAAACGGCGCTCCAGCTGGCGCTTGACGCCAAACACACCGACGTCGTCAAAGTGCTGATGGCCAACGGCGCCGACCCCGCGGTGGCACTGGCTGATCCGAACGCCAGGCTTTACGCCGCTGCCGCCGCCGGCGACGACACGATGGTCGCACTCCTGTTGAAGAACGGGGCGAACCCCGATCAGACCGACAAAGCGGGGCGATCCCCGCTGTTCCATGCCGGGTCCGCCGCAGTGGCGCAGCTCCTCCTGGACGCCGGCGCCGACCCCGGCGCCAAAGACCGACAGGGCCGCACGCCGCTGCATTGCGCCCGCTCCGGAGCCGTCGTGCGGCTGCTCGTTACAGCCGGCGCCAAACCGGAAACCCACGATCGCAAGGGGTTGACCCCGCTGTATGTTGCCGCCGAAGCCGGCCGCAGCGATGTGGTCAAGGCCCTGATCGAAAGCGGCGCCGAGATCAACGCGGTGAATGACCACGGCGCGCGCGCCATCGACTACGCGGCGCGGGCCGGCCACGCCGGCGTCATCGAGGTCTTCCTGGATGCCGGCGTCAAGATCGACACCGGCGCCGCCCTGGATCACGCGGCCGCCAACGGCCACTGCGCCGTCGTTAAATTGCTCCTGGAAAACGGCGCCGATGCGACGAAGATCTGGCCGCTGCAGAGCGCGATCAAGGGCAATCACGAAGACATCGTACTGCAATTGCTGAGAGCGGGGACGCCGCCAAAAACCACTCTCGGCTGGGACCAGAGCACGCCACTGCATTGGGCCGCCAGACGCGGCAATATGGAAATCCTGCGGCTGCTGCTGCACGCCGACCTAGATATCAACGCCCGCGATAAATACCACCGCACGCCGCTGCATTACGCCACCCGTAAGGACGTCGTAAAGGTGCTCATCGAATCCGGCGCGAAGGTCCGGGTGCAGGACCTCGCCCACGATGTGACGCCGCTGCACGACGCCGCCAGACGGGGCGATCGCGATGTCGTCAAACTCCTGCTCGATGCCGGCGCCGACCCGAATGCAGAGACTGAAGACGGCAATACCGCAATCGATCTGGCGGATATTGCCGGTCACCAGGAGATCGTTGCCATCCTGCGCCGGCACAAGGGGAAGAAAGCCGGCGATGTCAAGAAACCGGAGGAGGTCCTGCAAAAGGACGACGTGCTTCCGGAGCCCGAGGTCCGCCGGGGACCGCCGCGGAAGAAACGCCGGCGCTGACAACCGGGCGCAAATGCTCTGTGCACCCTTTCGGGTACGGGTACGGGTTCGTCAGGCCGATGATTTCATCAGTGAGGTGGTCACAAAGAACCCCGGGACAAGCGCTTTGAATCGATAACGTCTTCCAATTACTCCGGACATGTGCAGCTATTCCGGAGTCGGCCCTGCGGCGCCGCCGGCCTGCTTCATCAGCCGTTCGATGAACGGCCACATCAGGACCTCGTGGAATCGGTGGTCTGCCGATCCCCAGGCGTGTTCGAAGGAAGCCGCTGTCCCCGTGGTTCCGTAGATCTGCTGAATCTTCGAAACCGCACGTTCGCCTTCCCCGATCGGGAACAGCGGATCCTTGCGGCCGTGCACCACCTGCAACGGTCGCGGGCAAATCAGCGCCGCCACATCCCAGGCTTCGCTAAAGCGCCGAAGGCCGGGCCGCAGATCTGTCAACAGGACCAACCAGCGCGCGTCACGGACCCGCCCCTTCCAGGGAGAGCCCGGCGCGGTGACGGGCGCAGGAAGCCGCCGCCGTCAAACCGGCCCGGCCGGCCGGTCATTCCAGGTGGAGCGAATGCTGGCGACCATCTATTGCAGGCGCTCTTCGAGGCGGGCCTTGCGGGCGTCAAGTTCCGCCGTGAACTGCTCGCGACCGGTGTCGCGCAAGCGCTGCTTGTAATTCTCGAACTGGCTCGATTTGAAGTTGGCGTGCAGCGGACCGCCCTCCGCCAGGATCGTCCACATCGGATCCGGGAACGGCGAACGCCGCAGTTCGTCGGTAGCCCAGCCTTCGATGATCGCCAGGCCCTTGTTGACCAGGTCCGGCTCTTCCGCGGACAAGTCATTCAGCTCGTGCGGGTCCTCGGCGACGTTGAACAGCATCAGGTCCGGATAGTTCTTGAAACCGGACTGATAGGTGCGGATCATGATGTAGTCATCCCATCGCGCACTGCGCTGGCAACTCCAGGCGCAGTTGGACACGACCAGCGAATCGCGACCGTCTTCCTTTTCGGCCTTGTATGCGGCCGCAAACGAGATGCCGTCCCAGGACTGCGGCACGTCCCCGCCCAGCAGGTCGATCAGCGTTGCGGTGATGTCGAACTGATAATGCAGGCCGGTATCGACGCGGCCCTTGCCGCCGACACCCTTGGGATGACGCACGATCATCGGCACGCGATTGGTGATGTGGTCGCCCGTCTGGTGGTCGCCGTAGACTGCGAGCTCGCCCTGGTTCTCACCGTGGTCGGAGCTGATCATGATCAACGTGTCGTCGAGGATGCCGAGCTCTTCCAGCTTGGTGCAGATCTGGCCGACATGTTTGTCGGCATACCAGATGCCCGTGTCGTAGCCGTCGATCCACTGCTTGTACTTCTCCATGGTCTCGAGGTTCTCGGGCATGCGCGGATGGCGTTTGGTCCATTCCGTGCTGCAGTAACTGCCGCCCGGCTCCTGTCCGTTGCCGGGGCCATAGGTGTTCCAGTTGTTTTTCAGGACCTCGTCCGTCATCCAGGCCGGCGGCGGCTCGTTTTCAAACGGATTGCCTTCGCCTTCCGGTACCTGGTACGGTGTGTGCGGATCCCAGACGTTCACGTGCAGGTACCAGTCGTCGTCGCCGCCCTTGCGATCAAGCCAATCCAGCGCCAGCGGCACGACTTCGTCGGCGCGCTCGCCGCCGCCCTTGCCGGTGTTGTACATCTCGCGAAAGCCCTCGTAGAACCAGAAGGAAGAATGGCGCTCGCCGAACGGACTTACGGTTGCCGTGTAGTAGCCCAGTTTGCGCAATTGCCAGATGTAGCTGTCGTCCGGTACGCGGAAGTTGCGGGTGCGCGGGTTGATGTAGTAATCGGCATGTTTGCCGCCGTGGTTGTTGGCGCCGTTGCGAATGCCGCACTTGCCGGAATACAGCGCCGCTCGCGACGGCAGACACGGCGAGTCTGAAACGTAGCAGTTCTCGAAACGGACGCCTTCGGCGGCCAGACGATCGATGTTCGGGGATGTGTTGCGGTGGTAACCGTAGCAACCCAGATGGTCCGGCCGCAACGTGTCGATGTCGATGTACAGAATGCGCATTACTCAACTCCTCTTGTTGATCAGTGTTCGAAGTTCGTCTGCAGTTGCCGACAAGGCGCGGCGATTCGTCTCGATCCCGTGGTCGGCGCCGGGTTTGAACGTCTCCGCCAGAACCAGAATGCCAACCAGTTCCTCACCCCGACAGATGCCCGCCGCATAGCGCCGGACGCCGTTGGAGTTCCATCCCTTGTCCATCGTCAACAACTCCTTCGCCGCCTGGCGCAGCATGGCGGCGACGCGACGTTTCGGGATTGTCTTGTGGTTGCCTCGTTTGTCGTACTGCCAGTACTCCGGCGTGTCTGAACAGGGCACTCCCGCCGCCAGCGCCACCCGGGCGACGGCCTCCAGTTCGTCGTTCAGGTGACGCCGAAAGCCGACCCGCGCCAACAACAGAATCTCGGTCTGCAATGGCTCGGCGCGATCGGAAAGCACCATGGACTCGCCGTCCGGCTCATACCATTCGACGGTGCACCCGGTGGCGGCGGCAAGCTCGCGCATCCGCCGCCGCAGTTCCGGGCGCAGCCGGTCGGCAAAGCGGCGGGCGGGGATCATACGCATCAGCGCCGTATAGGTCTTGGTCGCCGGATCGCGGGCGACGTAGCCCAGCGCCGTCAACGTATTCAGCAGTCGCAGCAGCGAGGCCTTCGGGATGCCGCTGGCTTGCGCCAGTGCATCGAGGCCCATGCCGCCTTGCGCCGCAAGCAGCCCCAGGACCTGCAGCCCCCGGGCCAACGCCGGCGCCGGATATGTCTCCTGCTGGTTCATTTCGTATGTGAATCCAATTTCAAATACGAAATATGGCCCGGCGGGGTGGGGAGTCAAGGGAAGTTGAAGAAGATTGGGCCCGCCGCAAGGGCCCGTCGATTTGGTCGTGATGAGGCCTTCCGACAGCACCGACGGCGATGCACAACGTGGCCCGGGGCAACGCCCCAGAGACCGTTTCCGTACCCGAATCGTCTCCTGAAGGCGAATCACAAGCACCCGGTGACAGGGGCTTGTGGAATGCCTCCAGCGTTGGCATCCGGTTTGTCACCTCTCTGCGGGGGTTGACGCTTCGCTTCGAACGTGAAGAGCTCCGTTGTGGTGTCCCTTCAGGGCACGGAAGATCGGGGCAAGCACTCCCCGGGACGTCGCTCCGGGCGGCATTGTACAAGGGCGTTGCCCGTGCCTGACGTTCCTTGCATTCACGGTCTGTGGACCTAGCTTTCGGGCTATGAACCGTTCGCACGAGCATAGTCAAAACCAGACGCTGGGCTGGCTGGATGCTGAGCTGGCGGCGTTGGCGGACAAGGACCTCCTTCGCAGTCTGCGGACTGCGGAGGCGTTGCCGCACGGCCGGATCCGGCTGGACGGGAAGGAGCTCCTTAATCTTTGTTCGAACGACTATCTGGGCTTGATGCAGCAACTGCCGGCCCCGGCCGCGCCGGCGGGCGCAACGGCGTCACGGCTGATCTGCGGCGGGCATCCGTCGCTGATCGACGCCGAACGGGCGTTGGCCGACTGGCAGCAGACCGAAGCCGCGCTGCTCTTCGGCAGCGGTTATCTGGCGAACGTCGGTTGCCTGCCCGCCCTGGCCGGCAAAGGCGATGTGATCTTTGCCGACAAACTGAATCACGCCAGCCTGATTGACGGCGCCGAACTGAGCCGCGCTGCACATGTGCGATTTCGCCATAACGATCTGGCGCACCTGGAGGAATTGCTGCAGAAACACGCCGACCGCCGCCGCAAACTGATTGTCACCGAAGCCGTATTCAGCATGGACGGCGATCGTGCCCCGCTGGCCGGGATCGTCGAACTGAAACGGAAGTATGGCGCGATGCTGATGGTTGACGAAGCGCACAGCGGCGGGGTGTTGGGACCGGAAGGTCGCGGGCTGGCGGCAGAGTTGGGGGTGGCCGACGCCGTGGACGTTCACCTCGGCACCCTCAGCAAAGCTTTCGGTTGCTACGGCGCCTACGTGGCGGGGCCGCAAACGCTGATTGACTTCCTGGTAAACCGGGCGCGCTCGCTGATCTACTCCACGGCGTTGCCGCCAATGATTGGCGCGACGGTGGTTGAGGCTGTATCATTAGTCCGTTCGGCCGCTGAACGCCGTCGGACGTTGTCTGAGAACGCCGAAGTTCTGCGCGAGCACCTGGTTGCCGCGGGTCTGGATGTCGGCATGAGTTCAACCCAGATCATCCCGCTCCTGGTCGGCGCGAGCAAAGACGCTCTGGCCCTGGCGGACCACCTTAGACAGAACGGCGTTGCGGCGTTGGCCATTCGGCCGCCGACTGTGCCTGTCGGCAAAGCGCGTATTCGCTTCAGCGTCTGCGCCGATCACCCGGCCGCGGCACTGAAGCGAACAACAGAACTGGCAATTGAATGGTTCCGGTCAGAAAGGACCGTGTAGATGAGCAGCGAGAAACCGAAGACGCGGCACCAACGCCCGTCCCCCGAAGAAACCGCGATCGGACAGGACACGGTCATCATCAGCAACGACACGATCGTGGATCGCTACTCCAGTCTCTACAAGGCGCTGATGGATATGGAGGTGGCGACCGACACCGACCTGCGGGAAACGCAGGAGCTGACGGAGAAGGAAGGCGAGTTCTTCTACGAGATCCTCGGGCGCAAAGCGGAGGACAACAAGTACGTCATTCGCCGGCAGTTCGCGCGCGGCGGCATGGGCATCCTTTACAGCGTTTACGACCGCGACTTTCGCCGGGAAGCCGTCATGAAGGTCCTGTTGCCGGATCTCAAGAAAGATACGACGATGATCCGCACGTTCATTCGGGAAGCGCGGATCACGGCGCAGCTCGAGCACCCGAATATCGTCCCGGTCCATGACCTCGGGCACCTGAATGATGAAGGCATCTACTTCACCATGAAGCCCGTGCAGGGCGAATCGCTGAACGACATCCTCTACCAGTTGGAGGTGGAGAACCCGCGCTATACGACGCGCTATGATTTTTACTCGCTGCTGAACATCTTTCGCAAAGTCTGCGACGCTGTTGCTTATGCCCATGCCAACGGCGTACTCCACCGCGACATCAAGCCGCACAACATCATGGTTGGAAGCTTCGGTGAGGTGTTCCTGATGGACTGGGGTCTGGCCAAACATATCGGCGAGGCCACGACCGATATCCCGCTGCCCGACTTCGACGATGACGGCGATGATGCCGAGGAACAGATGAATGCGGTCGTCCTCAAAGGCTCGCCCGGCTACATGTCCCCCGAACAGGCCGGTATCGGCGACGGCATCCTGGACGAACGCAGCGACATCTTCCTGCTCGGCGCCACGCTCTATCATACGTTCACGTTCTTCCCGCCGTATATCGGGTCGTCGATCACGACGATCCTGCAGTCCGCCCGCAAGTGTGATTTCATGGCGTTGGAGGAGATTTCCTTCGGCGGTATGGAAATCCCCCACGCCCTGGCGCGGATCATCAAGAAATGCATGGCCAAGGAGAAACACGATCGCTATCAGTCCACCCAGGAGTTGATTGACGATCTCGATGCCCTGATCCACGGGAAGATGGACACCGAAAGCCGGATCTTCGCCGCCGGCGAGATGCTCATCGCGGAGGGCGACGAAGAAGGTCCATGCTACATCATCGTACGCGGCGGCGTCGAAGTCTATAAAGGCTCGGGAGACAACAAAACAACCCTGGGCGTGGTCGGACCGGGGGATATTGTCGGTGAGATGGCGTTGATCACCCATCGCCCGCGTTCCGCCAGTGTGCAGGCGCTGCAGGAGACGGAGGTGATGGTGATGAACAACGAGCAGTTCGAACGCAACCTCTCCCGTCTGCAGCCGTGGATTCGCCGTACCATCGTGGCGCTGGCCGAACGCCTGTCCACCGCTGACCAGCAGTTGGCCAGGAACCACGAGAACGGCGAGTAGGTCCTTGGTCCTTGGTCCTTGGAAGACGACGACAGGAGGGGACCCGTCTTCGCGCTGGGCTTCGCCGAGGCATGCAGAAGAATAGGGAAGGGGGCTCCCGGCGGCGGCACGGTCCGCAGGATGCAGGCTGGGCCCTGTCGGAACTGCCGCCTTGCGGCGGGACGCCGACCGAAAACGGGCAACTCGGAAAGCGGGTCCAAGCATCCGGCCGGCGGCGTTGATGTCAAAACGCGATGCTCGCATCGCTTATTCGGCATCGTCTGGCCGGACCGGCGCTTGGCCTCCGTCCCTGGCTGGAAAACGTACGCCGAGCCCATCTAGTCGAGTTCGAGGTCGTCGAGGTCGATGTCGTCGGCCTTCTCTTCCAGCAGATTGCCGGGGTTAATCTTGCTTTCGAGGCCCTTGCGTTTACTGAGGAAGCGGCAGTATCCCCAGAGGTCCGGTTCGAGACGGGCTTCCGACGGCGCGTCCGCCAGGGCGGAGGTGGCTTTGTTCGACCAATAGGTCCGGGAGAGGACGACCGTTCCGTCCTTGTCGGTTTCCAGGAACCCCCAGTCCAGTCGGATCGGGGTATCGGGCGAGATCGTCAAGCCGATCGACTGCAGCGGGATGAGCGCCTCGACAATGTAGCCGCGGTCCGTGGGCTGTACCGCCAGTTCGACATCGGTCAGTTTCCGGACAACGTCGAAATCAACTCGGGTCACCGGGGAGACAACCTGCCAGACATCGTCAGCCGGCGTACCGGGGACAACGGCGTCGTAGAGTACGGCAATGGGTTTGCCGTTCATCACGGTCATCAGCAGCCGCTTGTCGCCCTTTACCGGGGCCTTGCGTTTGGCATCGGCGGCGGGATCGAGCCCGAACATGAGGTCGACGGCGGCGCCGGTCTTGAAGAGCTTGTCCCATTGTCTGCCGCTGTTTTTGAGTGGCCCGCGGTTATTGATCTCGAAGGCGGCATAGAGATTCAGCCGGTCGTAGCCGAGCCGCAGCGAGATGCCGTCGCCCATGCCGGCAACCGGTCCGGTCTTCCAGTCACCGAGATGGCCGTCGGGCTGAATCCGGCCGGCGATCGGCTGGCACTTGATCAGGCGCAGGGCGTCCTTCTGGCGATGGCGCGCGAGCCTCTTTTCGTACTCCTGGGCCTTCAGAATGTCCGCCGGCGTAACGGTGATCGTGCCGTTGAGACGTTTGAAGTCGTTGATCCCGACCACCTCCGCGACATTGCTCTGGTGATGGCCGGCGACGACGTAGTACTTGCCGTCCGGCGTGCGGCAGAACCAACCGTTAAAGTGTTCCTGGCCGGCGGTGACCTCGGTGAGGTCCAGGCCGCGCTGGTGTTCTTTCATGGTCCAGGGCACACGGCCGGGATCGCGCAGATCACGGAAGATCCGCCCGGCCAACAACCCGTCAACGGTCCAGACATACCAACTGCCCCAGTTGGCGTTGTAGACGAAGAACTCGCCGAGGTCCCCCTGTTTCGCGGTCTCATGGCCGACCATGGCAAACTGGCAGACCACCTGATCTGAAGTGTAGCCCTTGCAGGTGCGGAACGGGTGGACGCCGGCGCCCTCATTGGGATAGGTCCACAGTGCCTTGCCGCCGGGCGACAGCACGCGGTCCGGGGACGACGCGCCCTGGCCGAGGTAGTAGTAGTTGCCGTTGTCGAGGCGATAGGACTCCCCGCCGGGCAACCCGGTGGTCACCGCGTCATAGACGGGGGCGCCGTTCGGCAGGAACTCCTTGATGCGGTAACGCAGCCCGCCGGCCTGAATCTCAAGGCGGTGGTCGAACCGGGTCAGGCGGCTGCCATGGCGTTTGTTGAAGCGGACTTCGGCGAACTGGACGTCGCCGTCGCCGTTGCGGTCGGTCCAGATAAACTGGAGTCGGGTCAGCAGTTTGCCGTCCAGTTTGTCGATGATGTCCTGCCGGCGCAAGCCGGAGAACGCATCGGCATAGCCGACGGCGGCGACCCGGCGCAGGCGATCCTTTTCATAGATGTAGACGATGCCGGCGTTCATGGTGTTGTGGGAGCCGCGCGGGCGGTTCACCATGTATTTCCGGCTGTTCACGTAGACGGGCATTTCCCCGGCTTCCCGGCCTTGGGCCGGATCCCATGTCAGGTTCTTCAGACGGGACGTGCGCTTCTCCCAGTCGAGTTCGAACTCCATCGGACCGTAAAACAGCCGGCGCTTGTCGCCCGGGTCCAGGACCCCGCCGCTGCCGTATTCGGTCGGACCCAGGTAGTCGCGCAGATGCGTACCGTCCGTCTTGAAACAGGCCACGCGCTTGGGCCAGTAGCTCTTGCTGACGACCCAGAGCTTGCCTTCTTTGTCGACGGACATCGCGGTCAGGTTCTCCAGACGCTGCGGATCCCACGGGCCCACTCGGTAGCCGCCCGGCTTGCCGATCCGGCGGACCAGTTTGCCGGTCGCGTCGTAGACACGAATCGTCTGGCGCTTCGCGGCGGCGTCGAAAACGTAAATCAAACCGTCGCCGTCGACGGCGATGCTCAGCGGGCGCAGGAGGTCGGTGGCGACGACCTTGTGTTTGCCGTCAGCCCGGTCCACCGCGACCAGCCTCTTGCCTGACAGGGCGTACAGCGTGCCGTCGGGGCCGAAGTCGAGATCACCGGGTTTCGGGATTGCGATTTCCTCCTCGATCGTGCCGGACTGCGGGTCCAGGACTTCGAGGCGTTCGGTCATCAGCGGATCGACCGGGACCTCGCCGCCGATGTACTGCAGCGGGGCGACGCCGAAGACGCGACAGCGCTTGGGATCCAGCCCCAACTGGTCTTTGGCGCAACTGCCCTCGCGCGTGTTGGTGGTCCACTGGGCCACCATCCGCAGCCGGACTGCCCGGGTCTTGATGTCACGGCCGAAGTCGACGGCGCCGTCCATGTAGCGGGCCAGCGCGTTGTGGCCGGCAAAACCGGAGTGCTGCATGCGTCGGCGCGGAACATACTTGCCGACGTTCTCCCAACCTGCACTGCCCTGGAGGGTCGGCGTGCCGTTGCCGGTCCAGATATCGACTTCCGCCAGTTTGCAGTCGATTTCCTTGATCGCCAGGCCCCGAATGGATTGGGCCGTCGTCCACTCCATCAGATAGACCGCCGGCTTCGCGGGCGACAGCGGCTCGTCCCGCTGCGCCGCCCAGGTGCCGTTCGCCGCGACGGCTCCGGAGCTGACGCGGACCTTGGCATTGCCGAACAGGTTTCGGAAGCGGCGTCGCAGAATCTGAAAGCCCTCGAGTTTCGCCTGCCAGGCATTCCGGTTCCGGCTGCCGCCGCCCCCGCCGCCCAGGTCGAGTTCGGCATCGAGGTCGTCGCCGTCTTCCATGATCTCGGTAAGCTCATCGACATCGCCTTTGGCAAAACTGATCATCAACGCCCGCGTCGCTGTGCCTTCGGGCGGCGTTGCCACGTCCCAGGCCAGTTTGGCATTGCTTTCGAAGGGGACCCAATGGTCGCGCTGGCGCGGGTTCGGCGGGTACGGCGCCTCCGGCTTCAACGCGAACAACTGCACCTTGATGTCCTTGCCCGGCGGCACAGGATAAAGACAGGAACCGATATTGACGGCTTTCTGGAAGGCCACGATGATCTCCTGGCGGCTGCCCGGGCCGCGGGTGGACTCGAGGTACGTCAGGCCATGCCCCTTTGCATAGCCCGGCGGTCGGCCGGTGAGCCGCAGCAAACGCAGAAAATCGCCGCGCGGATCCGGGACGATCTCGTAGGGCTTGCGCGGTTTACGCTTCTCTTTGTAGAACGGCACGCAGCGGTTGATGTCGACCGCGTCCACGCCGGCGGCGTTCGCAATCCATTTCGCCCGGGCGTTGATCGCCAGGTATACCTTGCCGTCGCGCGTCGCGATGCCCTTGCAGCCGCGGACCCGGCGTTCGTTGCTTTTGGCGCGGAAGATCTCTTTGACCTTCTGGGTGGCGATGTCCACTTCCCAGACGCGGTCGGCGCCGGCGTCGCTGTCGTGCCAACCGAACGCCTCGACATAGACCTTGCGGCCGTCGCTGGCCAGTCGGTTGCCCCCAGTCCAGGCGCCGAAACTGGTGATGCCCCAGAGTTTCTTGCCGGACAGATCGCAGGCGGCAAAACCGATGCCGCTTTCGGGCACCGGCGCACAGAAGAAGTTGTAGTCGCCGCCGCTGCAGCCGCCGAACGGCGGGCTGTGGTCGGCCAGCCAGCCGCCGGAACCGGTGCGGGCATTCAGCCACGGCGTGTTCTCCGGGTGGTGCTGCGCCACATTCGGATACGGCGTCTGCTCGTATTTCACCTGCAGTCCCGGATGCGTGATCGCCTTCCATTTGTAGGTCCCCGGCTTAACGAACTGTCCCGCGTCGTCTTTCAGATTCCAGCCTTCCGCGTTGTCGCCCGCATCGCGTTCGACCCGCGCCGCCAGGTTGCGCACCCGGCGGCCGTCCGGGCCGTCGATGGCCATGGTGAAGAAGCCGTCGGCAGCCAGGGTGTAGGGCACGGATACCGGCGGTTCCGGGCGGCCGTCGGCCGTTACCCGCGGCACCGGTTTGTCTTTGAGATCGACAAATACCGCGAGGGCGTCGAGACGCGCCACCTGGGAGTCGTTCTTTTTGCGTTCCCAGGCCCGGAGGATCTCGATCTTGAGGCCGGTGGTCCGGATCGGTTCGGCAAAAGCCAGCCAGCGACCATGGTCTGAACGGACATGGACATGCTGTCGTGCCAGCAGTTTCCCATGGATCTTGTCCCAATCGTCTTTGGCGCCCACCAGCGGGTTGGCCGTCGACGCCCCGGCAAACCGATAGGTCTTGATCGTCCGAAAGTTGTCCATCGAAAAGACGCCCACCAGTTCCTGCGGCGTATCCCACGCCAGGGCGTACCAGGACGGCGCGATATCGCTGATTACCGGACCATAGATCCGCCCCGTATCCGACTTGCCGTTGCTGTGCCAGGAGCCGCGGCCGCGGACGACGTTGGCCGCCGCGTAGCTGCGATAGCCGAAGGCCCGCGGCGCGATGTACTGGCTCTTGGCGGCAACACCGGCCACCGTCGCAATGTTGTGCAGCCGCCGTTTATACACGCGGACCGGCGCTGCGTAGGAGTGGCCGCTGCGCCGGAGGTCGGTCAACAGGATGGCCCGGGTCTTGACCCCGACCGGCAGTGCCGCCAGCCGGATGCGCTGCTGCAGCGGCGGGATCTTTACCCGCTGCCAGTGTTCCGGCTTGGCGGGGTCGCCGGGATAGGGGGCGTCCGGCTTCAAGACGCGGAGTTCGCGGTTTGTACACAACACGGACCCGACGGCAACCGGCCGCACAAACGCGATCTGGTAGTGGAAGGTTTCCGGTTTGGTGCTGTGCCGGCCGTTCCGGCTCGGGCCGATTCCGGCCCGGCCGGCGGACCACCGGCGGTGCCAGTTGTCCGTTTTACTCGTTACCCGGACCACGCCGAGGGCGCGCAGCAAATATCCCTTGTCGGCCGCCTTGGACTTGCCGTCATGCCAGGTTTTGCAGTTGGCGAGATCGACGTCCTTGACGGTGATCGCCAGTGCCAGCGGATCCTCGGCGTGCACTGCCGGCGCCGGCAGCAGCGCGAGAAGAACAAAAACAGCGACATATCGCTTCATCATACTCACTCCTTGATAATCCTTACCCGCGTTACCTGCGGCACACTCCGGCCCGCGCGGCGGCGGTCAATCAAATCAATGCAGGTGTCCATGATCTCACGGACATTGAACCCCAGCCGCAACGTCGGAACCGCACTGGGCGTGGGGTACGGAAAATTCGCGTGGGCGACAACATCCAGGTCGTCCGGGATCTTCACGTTCGCGGCCAACAGACCATGGGTGGCGTCCTCCACCAGGTTGTCGTCGAAGATGAACAAACCGTCCGGGCCGTCGGGCCGGGACACCAGCAGCCGAGTCAATGAGCCGGCCCAGCCGGCATGGGTGTACGGCGCCATTTGGATCCATTCGTCACGGGTCTCCAGGCCGTACTGATCGAACAACGGCTGCAGCGAAGTCAGTTTCGAAGTCCAGGAATCACGCGTGCCGCCAGAGAACAGGAAGGCGATCCGGCGACGCCGGCGCCGATGGAAGTGGCGCAGCGCGATGTCGAAAAAACGGTCGTTGCCGAAATCCAGGCGCAGGACCTCCTGCGGCACCGGCACTGAGGCGAAAGCGATGCGCGGCAAGCCGGGGTGAGACAACACCGGCGTGTTGCGATAGGCCTCGGGAGCGATGATGAAGATCAGGCCGGCCAGCCGTTCCTGCTCAACGTCGTAAACCAGCCGGCGGTAGTCCTCGATATCGCTCGGACCTTCCACGCCGTAGTAAATCTGGAACCGACGTTTTCCGTCGGCCACGATGCGTTCGGTCTCGCGCCGCAGGCAGTCATGGTAATGCGACCATTTCGGAAAGGCGCCGCCTGGCCGGAACGGCAGGATCAAACCATAACGGCACAAATGCGGCGGGTGATCCACCACAAAGGTGCCGCGCTTGCCGCGCGGCTGCAGAAAGCCGTCCTGGCGCAAACGACGGAGGGCCGACTGCAGCGTGTGCCGGCTGGCGCCGAACCGTTGCTCGAGTTCGTCGAGCGTCGGGATACGTGACCCCGGCGCCAGGGCGCCGGTGATAATCCGGCGCCGCAGCCACTCCTGCACACTGCGGCTGGCGACTTTGGTTTTCCTGGGATTCGGCCGATTCATGCGCGTCTCATTTCTAATGCAGACACCACTGCACCATAAAGGTTCCCGGCGCGGCCGGTGGCGCGGCGCCGGTGGACGTACGCCGGACGGTCCGGTGGATTGCTTCGCCGCCCGAACCGCGTTACATTGGTGCGGCGACAAGGACCCCATGGAAGGCGCCGCAATGGCTTCCGATTTCCCAAACCTGCTGAAGCTGCCGGCCAGGTTGCTGGTTGGTATGCTCAGCCTGTTTCTGAAGACGATCGACCGCTATATCTGCCGGGAGCTGATTGTCACGTTCGTGCTGACGATTGTGATCTCGACGTTCGTCGGCATGCTGGGCATGTTGGGCAAGGTTGTTCAGGTCCTCGCGGACGGCGGCAGCAGCCGCGCGGCCGGCCAGGTATTGCTGTACAACCTGCCGAAGATCATGTGCTATACGTTGCCGATCGGTCTGCTGGTCGCGGTCGTTCTGGTGTTCAATCGGATGTCGGCGGACAATGAGATTACGGCGTTGCGCGGCAGCGGCGTCAGCCTGCTGCAGATCATTACGCCGGTGGTGCTGTTGGCGATGGCGATCAGCGGGGTGTGTTGGTACATGTGGTTCGACCTGGCGCCGGAATACGCGCTGCAGGGCAAGCTGGTGGTGCAGCAGGCGGCCTTTGAGGACCCCGTCGGCTTGATTGCCGGCAAATCGAACACCGAGGTCTTGGAGGGATTCTATCTGATGCACGGCGGCAAGATCGACGACAACAAGCTGCGGGACGTCACGATCTACATCCAGAACCGCGAGACGATGAATCTCGAGGAGAACATTTCCGCTGAGGTCGGCGAGTTCCGGGTCAACCCCCAGGCACAGAGCATTACGCTGACACTGCACCAGGTTACGACCGCCAGATTTGATCCGGAAGACCCGAGCAAAGCGCCGATCTGGCTGAGCGCCGAAGTTCTCGAGAAAGAGATCAGCTACGCGCGCCACAGCAATCGGAAGCCGATTGTGCGCCGCGAGAAGGAGATGCAGCTTCGGCACCTGTTTGCCTGGATTCGCCTGCTCCACGCGGAAAACCGGGACTACTCCAAACACCTTATGCAGTTGCATGTCCGTGCGGCCTGGGCGCTGTCGCCGTTCACCTTCATTCTCATCGGGATCCCGCTGGGTCTGCAGATCGGCCGCCGCGAAAACTACGCGGGCATCATCGGCTGCGTCGGCGTTATGGCGGTGTACTATATCCCAATGGTCTTGCTGGGGGATACGTTGCCGCGGCGCGGGAATCCGCATGTCTGCATCGCGCTGATCTGGGCGCTGAACCTCGGGCTGCAGCTTGCCGGCCTCGGAATGCTGTTTCGCAAGCGGTAGTCCGGTTGGTTTCGGTATCCCGTACTTGCCGCAGTCCTGTGCACCGGCAGGAGCGCGTCAATAATGACGCGACGCAGTAGCCGGCCGCCCGTGTCCCGCGTCCCGTGTTCCGTGTCCCGTGTCCAGTCAGCGGCGCGACGGATGGCTGATCTGCTGGTGACGGCGATGCCGGAAAAACTGCATCAGCGGCACCAGGTAGTCCTGGTCGGTGCGGATATCGATCAGGTCCACACCGGCCCGGCGGATGGCGTCGCGGCTCTGGTCCCGCAGGGCGGCGGTCTTTGCCGCGTAGTCGCGGCGAACGCCGGACAGCCACGTCGGCAGCCACGCCGCCGCCCCGGACTCGGCGTCCTCGACCTGGACAAAACCGGCCGCCGGCAACTCTTCCTCGAGCGGATCGATCACGCGCACGGCAATCACGTCGTGCTTCTTCCCCGCCACTTTCAGGACGTGTTCATAGCCGTCGTCCATGAAGTCGCTGATCACGAAAACAACGCGGCGTCGCGGGCTGGTGCGGAGCATGGTTTCCAGTGCCGCCTTGATATCCGTTCCCGTGTGTTGCCGTTTGCACGCGACGAGTTCGCGGATCAGCCGCAGGCCGTGGCGCCGGCCTTTGCGCGCCGGCAGGTGCAGTTCTTCCTCGGTGGTGAACAGCGTCAGACTGACCTGATCGCCGTTGCGGATCGCGCTGAATGCCAGGACCGCCGCCAGTTCCGCGGTTCGCTCGTTCTTGGTGCAGTTCACGCTGCCGAAATCCCCCGACGCCGAGACATCGACCAGCAGGGCGATGTTCAGTTCGCGTTCCTCGACGAACTGCTTGATGTACGGCGCATTCATCCGTGCGGTGACGTGCCAGTCGATACTGCTGACGTCATCCCCCGGCACATATTCGCGGACCTCATCGAATTCGATGCCTTTGCCTTTAAACACGCTGTGATAGGCGCCGGCGGTCAGTTCATCCACCGCCCGTCGGGTGCGGATCTCGATCGTATTGACTTTCGCCAGGAGGTCCTTGGTCAGCATTGCCTTCGCCCTTTTCGTGCGGCACAACATAGCAACGCAACTGCCCGGCATCAATGTCCATCTTCGTCTGTGTGTGGCGCGCGATGGGCGTCCACCTCCCATGTCGCGCCCCGACCGCAGCCCGGTGAACCGGGCTGGGAACAGCCGCCCCACGGACGGTCAATGCACGGCGGCAGAGAACAGCCGCCCCACGGACGGTCCATGCCCGGCATATCCCGGCAGGAAATATCGACACCCCGTTCGGCAAGCTCATGCCGCCTCCTGCCAGTCACGATTTGGAGAGTGCGATATCTGTGGTTCCGCCGATTCGCGGCCGCAGCCACAGCTCTGAAGCGAATCCTGGTGGCAGCGTTTCCCTCTCAGGCTATATTGCGGTTTCTGTGGAGCAACAAAGTCTGTGGGAGACTCTCTGCCATGAGCATCGATATCGAGTGTCCCCATTGCGGGGGTGAGCTTTCAGTCGAGAAAGACCTCTTTGGTGTGCCGTTCGATTGCCCGGTATGCGGCGATGAAATACTGGTGGAAACGGATGAAGAGGAATCCAAGCCGCGGCGGCGGAGGAAGACGCGCCTGAGGCAATCGTCCAAGCAGTTGTCGCGGCAGCTACCACCAGGCCGGACACGATCGCGGCAGACAACAGCCGGCGCACCGCAGAAGAAGAAGAAGGGGCGCCCGGTATTGATGACCTGCGGCATCCTGATGCTGATCGGGTTTGCTCTTGTCGGCTGCATTGGGTTGGTGTTCTTCCTCGCCTGGAGGAAAGATTCGTCCCTGCGGGAATACGCCAAGGCGAAGATAGCCGCAAAGCAATTCCCGACAGAGGCAGACCGTGAGATGGCGTTCGCACTGGCTGACAAGCATCATGATGAAGTGCGCAGCCTGACCCAGAACGAGAACAGTATGAGCGGCTTCTTCGCGATCCGCCAAAGCGAGTATTACGATCTGATGAACGATGTGATCGAGAGCCGGTTGAAACGGATGAGGCCGCCTGTGGCCGTGACGGCGGCAAACGTTGTCGGCCTGTGGACTATGGAAGGGCGGTATCACTGGTACTTCTATGACTGCCGGAAAGACGGCAGCTACAACGGCGGATTCATCTTCAAAGAAAACGGCAAGACCCCAGTTAAGACGGCAGGCACGTGGTCGGTTCAAAGCCAGACGATCACTTGGAAGGACGCAGAGGGAACAGACCCGGATCCTATCGTGCGTCTGGGCACGAATGATTTGGTCGTGCGCGAGTTTGATGGGTCCTTGACCTTTTTCCATCGGGCGGATGACTTGGAAACTGCGATGTACGAGCGGCACCTGAAATTCCGGAAGTAACTTCGGTGGTTTACGATTGGGTTTCCGGGATTAGGTTTACGGCGAGTCGGCTACCTGAACTCCCCGCCCCCGCGGGCGGGGTGCGAATGCAATGAGCAAACGTCAATCCATCATACGTCTGTTGCTGCACAACCCGGTCTTTGCCAATATCCTGATGTTGGTCTTTCTGGGCGGCGGCGTCTTCGGCGCGATGAGCATGGTGCGCGAAAGCTTTCCGGACTTCGAGCTGGACATCATCCAGGTGATGGTGCCGTATCCGGGGGCGGACCCGGAGGAGGTGGAGGAAGGCATCTCCCGGCCGCTGGAGGATGCTCTGGAAGGGATCGGCGATGTCAAGCGAAGCTATACCATCGCCGCCGAGGGCATGGGGATGGCGATTATCGAAGTCGAGGAAGGCGGGGATCTGTCTGACGTCAAGGACGAGGTCAAGACCAACGTCGACGCGATCCTGACGTTCCCTGAGGAGGCCGAACGTCCGGTGGTGCGGGACGTCAAGTTCAACCGCGAGTCCATCAACCTGGTGATCTGGGGCGAGGTCCCCGAACGCCAGCTTAAGGAGCTGGCGCAGGAGATCAAGGACGACCTGGTCGCCATGCCGGACATCAGCATGGTGCAGTTGTCCGGCATTCGTGAGTACCAGGTGTCGATCGAGATCAGCGAGGAGAAACTGCGCCAGTACAATCTGCAGTTCAGCCAGGTGAGCCGGGTAGTGGCCCGCAGCACGTTGAACCTGCCGGGCGGTTCGCTGCAGACGGATGCCGAAGACTTGAAAATCCGTATCCTCGGCCGCCGCTATCACGCCACCGAGTTCGAGGATCTCGTGGTGCTCAGCCATCCCGACGGCACGGTTCGGCGCCTGCGGGATATCGCCGAGATCCGCGATACCTTCGATCCGGACGACCAATCTGCGGCGTGGTTCAACGGCAAGCCGGCCGTGCGCCTGCAGATCCTGAATACCGACGAGGAGGATGCGATCCGGATTGCCAAGGCCGTGCGCAAGTACGCGGAGAGCAAACGCCGGACCTTGCCGCCGACGGTAGAGCTTTCGACGTTCTTCGATGTGTCGCGTTTGATCCAGGACCGTATCGATCTGCTCGCCCGCAACGGGACGATCGGGCTGTTCCTCGTCTTCTGCTGCCTCTGGCTCTTCCTCGATCTGCGCATGAGTTTCTGGGTCACCATGGGGATCCCGATCTCGCTCGCCGGCGCCCTGCTGCTGATGTACTGGACCGGGCAGTCGCTGAATATGATCAGTCTGTTCGGCCTGATCATGGTCCTGGGGATCATTGTCGATGACGCCATCGTCGTAGGCGAGGCCATCTACGCCCAACGCGAAAACGGGGAAGGGCAATTCGACTCCGCAGTCAACGGCGTTCGCGAGGTCTTCTGGTCGGTCGTCGCGGCGGTGACGACAACGATCGTGGCGTTCGTGCCGTTGTTCTTCATCTCCGGGATCATGGGCAAATTCATCGGTGTCCTGCCCGGTCCGGTGGTGGCGGCGTTAACGGTTTCCCTGTTCGAGGCGCTGCTTATCCTGCCGGTGCACCTGCGGCATCTGCCCAAACCGCATACCGGGAATCTGACCAAATATGCAATCCTCCGCGTCCCCCTGCGGATCCGGCGGTTCTCGGGAACCGTGCTGACGACGATCGCGGACCGCTTCTACGGCCCGCTGATGGACCGTGTGTTGCGCTGGCGGTACGTCACCATCGCGGTTGCCGTGGCCATCCTGCTGATCACCCTCGGCATGGTTCGCGGCGATGTGATCCCGTATCGGTTCATGCCGGAAGCGGATGGGGACTTTCTGCAGGTGATGATCGAGATGCCGAACGGCACGCCGGTGGAGAAAACGCAAGCTGCAGCCCGTCATGTCCTCGCTGCCTGGGAGGAAACCGCAAAGGAGTACGAACCGCAACTCCAGAACCGCGACGTCGGCTTTCTGGAAGGGATCAGCAAGAAGCTCCGCAATGAGATTCAGGAACGGCCGCCGACCGGCGATGATCTGGCGACCGGCATCGTGACGCTGATCGGTTCACAGATCAACGAACTGGGCGGCACCACGTCGGCCGATCATCTGTCCCAGGTGTTTGTCGAACTCATGCCGGCGGAAGAACGCGGCATCCACTTCCGCGACATCGAACAGACGTGGCGCCGGAACATCGGCACCATTCCCGGTGCGACCTCGCTCAAGGTCCAGCGCATCGGCGCGGGACCGCCGGGCAGCAGCATCGAACTCGATCTCCTCGGCCGCGACGGCAAAGCCCTGGAACAGGCGCTGAACGAACTCGTGGACCACCTGGAGACCTTTACCGGCGTCTATGACATCCAGTCCACCCATCGCCCCGGCAAACGTGAACTGCGCGTCCGGCTCAAGGATGAAGCCCGACCCCTCGGTATTGCGCTGCAGGACGTTGCCGCACAACTCCGACAGGGGTTCTACGGTGACGAGGTCGCACGTGTGCAGCGCGGCGCCGACGAAGTGAAGATCATGGTGCGGTACCCCGGTCGCGAGCGCCGCACGGAACGGCAGCTGGACCGGCTGCGCATCAAGACTGCGGACGGCCGCGAGGTCCCGCTCGGCCTGGTCGCCGAGATCGACAAAGCCCCCGGGCTCGCCAGCGTCCGTCGGGAAGAGGGCCGACGGCTCATCCGTGTGACCGCGGAAGTATCGCAGGAGGTCAGCAGCGGCAAAATCCTCAAGGACCTCCTGGGCGAATTCCGCGCCGGCCTCGAACGCCGGCACCAGGTCGCCCTGCGGCTCGGGCCGCGGTCGCAGGATCAGGAGGACTCCATTCGGTCGATCCAAATAGGGTTCATGTTCGCGCTGGCGATGATCTTCCTGATTATGGCGACGATCTTCCGCTCCTACCTGCAGCCGGCCATCATCATGCTCACCATTCCGTTCGGGCTGCTGGGGGCGGTGTTCGGCCATATGATCTACGATCAACTGATCGGGCCGATGCCGCTGTCGATCATGACGTTCTTCGGCATGATCGCGTTGACCGGCGTCGTGGTCAACGACTCGATCGTGCTGATCGTCGCGGTGAACGATCGGATGAAAGCCGGTATGCCGGTGATGGCGGCCTTGCGCGAAGGCGGTAAACGCCGGTTCCGCGCGATCATCCTGACCAGTCTGACCACGGTTGCCGGCCTCTTCCCGATGATCCTGGAGAAGAGCTTCCAGGCGCAGATCCTGATCCCGATGGCGCTGGCGCTGGCCTTTGGCGTGGCCTTCGCATCCACCGCGACGCTGATCCTCATGCCTTGCCTGATGGGGGCCCTGAATGATTGCCGCCGCCTCTGGCGCCTCGCCTGCCGGGGCACCTGGCCGACGCGTGAGGACGTCGAAGGCGGAGACCGCGAGGACGATTAATGTTCCCCACGAAAGTCCGGAGCGTCGGGCGCTACCGGCAGTGGCGGCGCCTGGCATTGGCCATGGAGCTGATCGCCAACAGCCGCCTGTCGGGCAAGGAGATCGCGTTCGAAGCCGGCTTCGCGCACACCGCCCATTTGTCCAGCCGCTTCCGCACGGCCTTCGGCCTCAGCCCGCGGGCGGCGATCAAGCGGTTCCGCCGCCAGAAGTAGCTGTACCCGCCGCGAAAAGCTCCCAAGCTTGGCTTGGGGCTTCTTCGCGGAGTGGTTGGGTGAACTGAACTGAAGGTGGTGTAGACACTCCCCAAGCCGCGCTTGGGGCTTCTTCGCGGAGAGCAGGGACGCGATCCCGCACCCGCTTCGCGCCGGGTGCAGCTGTCTACCACGCCGTCCTGCCGCGGCGGGCGGCAGGTGGGCAAGATCACTATGCGGAACGTGCGGCTACTCCAGTTCCACGCTGTCGCGGTAGCCGGGGACATGGGCCGTCAAACCCGTCTTCTCGTGGAGGAACTCCGCGAACTTCCGCGTCACATTCGAGCCGCCGTGGATGATGAAGACCTTCTTCGGCGGCTGCTTGAATTCCTCTACCCAGCGTACCAGTTCGTTGCGGTCGGCGTGGCCGGAAAAACCGTGAAGCTGAACAACCTTGGCCCGGACAGGGCGCTCCTGGCCGAGAATGCGAACGCGTTTCTCGCCTTCGACAATGCGGCGTCCCAGCGTGCCGGAGGCCTGGTAGCCGACAAACAGGATCGTTGCTTCCGGGCGCTCGATGTTGTGAACCAGGTGGTGCTTGATACGGCCGCCTGTGCACATGCCCGAACCGGCGATGATAATCGCACAGCCGCGGATGCGGTTGATCGCCATCGAGTCCTTGCGGCCGCGCACCAGCTTCAGACCGTTGAAACTGAATGGCGAGGTGCCGTCTTCCATCAGCTCCCGCATGTCTTGGTCATACAATTCCTTGTGCTTCTTGAACACCTGCGTGACCTTGACCGCCATCGGGCTGTCGAGGAACGTTGTCAGCGGCGGGATGCGTTTCTCGCGGAACAGCAGATTGAGCCGGTAGAGGATCTCCTGGGAGCGTTCGATCGCGAAGGCAGGAATCAGGATGTTGCCGCCGCGGTCGCAGGCGTCCTTGATCAGCTTTTCCAATTCCTTCTGGACGTTCTCCGAGCTGTCGTGGTCGCGATCGCCGTAGGTCGATTCCATGACCAGGTAGTCGGTCGCCTCGAACTGCTCGGGGTCGTTGAGGATCGGGCGGTCCCACCGGCCGACATCCCCTGAAAAGACAATACTGCGTTCTTTTTCGCCGTCATTCACGGTTAACCGGATCGACGCCGATCCCAGGATGTGACCGGCGTCTTTGAAGACCGCGGTGAATCCGTCGGCTACCGGAATATCGGTATCAAGCTCGACGGGCGAGAAGTAGTCGAGCATGCCCTGGACGTCTTCCCGGGTGTACAGCGGCCGGATCGGGTACTTCGGTTCGCGGCCTTCCTCACGCATGCGTTTCTCTTTGTAGCGCGCGTCTTCTTCCTGGAGATTGGCGGAATCGGTCAGCACGATCGGGACGATCCCGGCCGTGGCGCTGGTGCAGTAGATCGGGCCGTTGAAGCCTTCGGCCGCGAGCTTCGGCAGCAGCCCGCAATGGTCCAGATGCCCGTGCGTCAGCAGGACGGCATCGATGGTTGACGGGTCGACGTCAAAGCGATCCCAGTTGCGATCCTGGTAGTCGCGTTCCTGGTAGAGGCCGCATTCGATCAGGACCTTGGCTTTCTGGGTCTGAACCAGGAAGCGGGAACCGGTGACGTTGCGGGCGGCGCCCAGGAAACAGATGGTAATCATGCAGGTCAATTCCTCTCGGTTACATCCCCTTGCCTCGCACTTGATGCTACCATACCATCGACGCTCCGAAAGGCCAGTCGCCTACCCGCCCGGGAAGGAAGGCAATTCGGCCTCCTTCAACTCGCTGCGGTGGGCGATGCCGAGCTTGGCCGCCATGTCGTCAGCCACCGCGAGAATCTCGTCCCGGGCGCGCTCGTAGTTCTTTCGGCCGTCGACCAGCCCGGCTTCATAGCCGACCGAGAACACGCTGGCCGGCTCGAGGCCGTCAGTGAAATACAGCACCAGGTGCATGTGCCGGTGCCGTCCCTCGTGCGACAGCGTGCCGCAGGCACAGTGCGTCAGTTTCCGGCGCGGTACCTCGCGGATCTTGCGCGTCCAGAAAAGCGTGGTGGTCAGCCGGACATGGTCGGCATCGACGACAAGTTCCGTTTCGCTGGAGAGCAGGCCGACGCCGAAGATGAAGATGACCAGACCGGCAAGGGCAAGAACCAGGCAGGTGATGGCCATGGCCCACTTTGGGGAGTCGGCGAAAACCCCGTTCTCCGCCGAGAATGTACCAAGCAGGCCGAGCATGAAGCCTGCGCCGATCAACATCGTGATCCACGGCACGGCAGTGCCTTTGTACGTGTTGAACGCTCGCAGATAGTCCGGCTTCAGTTCCTCGAGGTCCGCCGCGAATTTATAGTCTACCCGACTGAGAAACTGCATTGCGATTTATGGCTGCTTCGCCGGGTGACGCCAGACAATATCGTCGTGCGGACCCTTGCCGCCGTCGTCGGTCTTGTTGTCGCCGATGCTGTAGAGCAGGAAGCCGTTGTCCTGCGGTTGGTAAATCAGCGGCTTGCCGGACCAGAAGTCATTTTCGATCTGCGGCAGGAACTCCGGGACCAGCTTGTCGAGGGATTCGGGGAAGGCGCCGTGTTTCAGCTTGTAGCGGTGCAAGGCCATGCCGGTAACCTGCACCCGACGATCGCTGCGGCCGTTCTCCAGCAGCCGGGGACCCAACGCGGGAGCCATCAGACGGGTCATGACGCAGTACTTCGGGACGTCGTTCTGGAAGTCTTCGTCGGTCGGCCACTCGGTCTCTCCGGCCATGGCTTTGCGCGTCCTGAGCATCTGTCGCAGATACGCGGCATGGTCGGCTTGCCGGAGTGGCTTGAACAGGTACGAGGCGTAGAGGCCGTACCCGACCCTGTCGCCCGTACCGCCGGCGCCGTGCAGTGCGATGAAGTCGTTGCCATCCATTTCGCCGCTGTCGATACCGCGCCAGAACCATTCACCGAAGAACAGGCGTTCACCGTCCATGGCCAGAATCATGGCGTCCCGCAGGTCCGACTTGCCAACGGCCTGTTCGATCCGGCCCCAGTCGGCGGCGGTGAAGCTGGCGGAACTGCTCAGCCGGCGAATCTCCCGGTGCAGCATGCGGCGACAGGCAACGCGAAGCAGCTGCATGATCAGGATCGGGTCCTTCTGCAGGATGCGCTCAATATGGAAACCGGCTTCGAGATCATCCAGGGCGCCCGCCGTATCGCCGTCGGCATGACGCAGTCGGGCGCTGCAGCAGAGCAGGCGGACCGCATCACGGACATGCATCAAGTGCGGTAGAAGTGTGCCGGGGCCGGCGGCGTAGTCGACGTCAAAGCAGCCGTCCGGTTTCGTTGTCGCGGCGCGAATGTGTTTCAAGGCGGCGACCACATCCTCGCCGGCCATCAGTGTTTTGAACTCCTCCTGCTCTTCTGCGGTCAACGGTTCGGACTTCGCCTCCAGGTCCGCGATGCGCTGGATCGACGCGTTACTGTCGCCTCCTTCCTTGCCGGCGGCATAGACCTTGCCGTTCTTCGAGGTCATGATGACAAAGGCCTGGTCCAGCTCGCGGGCCGCGTTTTCAGCGTCCGGGATCTCCTTGGGGATGATCTCGTCGGCGGTCATCGGCAGGCCGGCGGCCTGGATCTCGGCCCGGACGGCGCGTAAGGCGCTGCTGCTGCGCCAGACCAGAACGGAGTGGACCAGGATTGCCAGGACAATCAGGGCGGCGATGCTTGCGAAAGCTGTTTTCGTCTTCTTGCCGAGCTTCACGTTTGCTTCTCCTTTCGGGGTGAACCTTACATCCGTCGCCATCGCCGTACTTTTTTCGGTCGATCGATGGCAAGCCGCGACAACATCCATATTGTACGCTTTTTCATTGTAGAATGAAACCGCTGCTGGACCAAAGAGTGTTGTACGGAAAGCAGGCCGGAAGAACGCCGCGCCGGCGCCGCAACTGCGGCGGTCAGCAGCAAATCACCACGCCGGCAAATGACGATCAAAGCCCTCCTATTCGATCTCGACGATACCCTGGTCTGGGAAGTGCCGGCCGCGCATGCCGCGCGCATGGACGCCGCGGCGCCGGCGCAGGAACGCTACGGTATTGAGCCGGCGGCATTGTCCGCCGCCGTCAAACAGGAATGCCGCAAGCTCTGGTACGCCAGCCCGATGCACCCCTACGCCAAGCGGACCGCCATCAGCAGTTGGGAGGGGCTGTGGTCGCCGTTCACTGCGGCTGACCCGGACGCCGCACGCCTGCGGGAATGGGCGCCGGAGTACCGCTTCCAGTCCTGGCGCAATGGCCTCGCCGCCTTCGACGTGGCGGATGACGCGCTCGCCCGCGAGATGGCCGAGAACTTCCCCGAGATCCGGCGGACTTACAACGTGCTGTTTGACGATGCCCTGCCGTGTCTCGAGTGGGCCGCGGCGCACTACGCGCTGGCGTTGGTCAGCAACGGCGCCGGCGACCTGCAGCGGCTGAAACTGACCGGCGCCGAGTTGGACGGCTGGTTCCCGACCGTGGTGATCTCCGGGGAGATCGGGGTGCGCAAACCGCACCCGGCGTACTTCGAAACCGCGCTCGAGAAGGTCGGCGTCACTGCCGGCGAAGCACTGGTTGTCGGCAACAGTCTGCACAGCGATATCCCCGGCGCCCAGGCCGTCGGCATCTTCGCCGTCTGGCTGAATCGCGACGGTGAACACCCCGGCGATGTCGTGCCGGACGCCGCCATCGCGTCACTCGACGAATTGCCCGCCGTCCTCGATACGCTTTCCTGACTTGCAGTTCAGTCGGCCCCACCACCGCTCCGGAAAGAAACCCCAAGCTCTGCCTGGGGGGTGTCTACAGCCCCTTCAGTTCAGCCGGCCCCACCGCCGCTCCGGAAAGAAACCCCAGGCAGAGCCAGGGGAGCTTTCGCCGCAGCGAAACTGGCGGGCAGGCTGACGCTCCCCCGGCAGGGCCAGGGGAGCTTTCGCGGGGGTGCACTACACCTTGGCAGCGGACTGCCACAGGTCTCGAAGGAGTTTTTCGACGCACTGCCGCAGGCCTTCGTCCGAGATCAGGCCGAGTGCCTGCCGCAGGCTGCAGACACAGCGTCGACGCTGCCGTTTCTCCGGCCACTGCTTGTGGATCTTCTCAACGAGCAACGGGAAGAGCCGAATCCGTTTGCCGCTGTGGGAAACGTATTCGCGGGAGATCTCGGGCATCACCTCGCCGGTGACGCCGGCTTCCTCGAACGCCTCCATCACGGCGACGTCGTGGTCGTCAACGCCCTTCTCCGGTTGTCCTTTCGGGCAGATCCACCGCTGCGTCTTCTTGGTTGTCACGAGTATCAGGCGCAGGCGTTTGCCTTTCCGGGAAAACGCCAAAGCGCCCAGTTCTGTTTTAGCCATGGGAAAAAGCCTCCATTGCCTCCTGACAGTACTTGCTGCGCGTGTCCGCGGTTCCTCCAAACCACGAACCCGCAGAGTGCAGCCGCCGCTTCCGGCGACCACTGCTGTTTACACTAGGTCGGGCGCAACTCCAGTGCAACCCGATTTCCAATTTTCGTCGAGAGCGAGTTCAGCTTTTTTCGCGGCGCTCCGTGAATAATGGTTTTCGGCGTCCGGTCCAAGTGATTGAAAGCTGGATCCAGAAACAACCGAAAACACCAGGAACCACAAAGGATCGCCTGATGCATACGACATTCAGCAAAATTCAGCAGAGTCTGATGGCTGCTGCCATCATCGCCGCCGGCGCCGCAGTCAGCGAAGCCGGTGATATCAACGTCCAGTTCCACGTCAATCCCCCACCGATCATTGTCCGGCCGCAGGCCCGGCCGCGGCCGACGCCGGCACGCTGTACGCGGTGCCGGCAGGTGCGGTGTGTCTGCCACCGCCGGCAGCGGCGCCGTCCAGCGGTCGAGCCGTGCGTGCGGCGGCCGCCGGTTGTGGTCGTTCGGCCGCCGGTGCGTCGACCGCCGGTTGTGGTCGTTCGTCCGCCGGTGCGTCGACCGTCGGTTGTGGTTGTTCGCCGGCCGATTGTGAAGGAGACGCCGGGGCAACGGGCCTGGCGTTACCTGAACGAGGGCTGGTCACGCAGTGCGCACCGTGAGTTTGCCGCGATTGTCCGCCGTCACCCGAGACGGGCCCGGGTGCAGCTCGGCTATGCGGTGGCGGCCTATCGGATTGACCATCCGGGAGAGGCCGTCCTCGCTTTGCGCCTGGCCTTCGCGCTGGATCCCGAAGTCCTCCGGAACTTCCAGTGCAGCCGTATCATCCGTCGTGATCTGCGGGAAATCCGGGCGGCAGCCCGGAGCGTCGCTTCCCGGCGCGTGCGGCGGCGACACGGTTTCTTCACGATCGCCGCGACCAGTTACGTTCTCGGGGATATCCGTGAAGCCCGCAAGTACGCGGCTCTCGCGGTGCGCCACGGTGATCGTAAAACGGCCACCATCAAGCTGGCACGCGTCCTGCACGTTCGCGGCATCTGAACTCTTCGGCGATCCCGGAAGCGGTGGCGGCCCGGGCCGGTTCTCCGGCTCGGGCCGTTTCATTGGCCGGGGCCAAGGGGCGACATAGCAATGGATCTACATTCCGGCCGGGACAACTCTCCCGGCAGCCGAGGCCCGACTGACGGCGGCAATGTATTGTCTTAAAAGAGAGTAACGAAGGATCCTGGGACAAGTGCCCTGGATCGATAACCGCTGCAATTGCGCCAAGCATGTGAAACTGTTTCGGAGTCGGCCCGACGGGCCGGTGCAAGCCTTGATAGCCGGCGCCGGGGGAAACAAACAGCTCAGCGAAAAAAGCCGACCGGGAAGGCGGCGCCGCGGCAGTCGATGCAGGAGGAGGTTGGCCGCCGGGATCGGCGCGGACCCGTCGTCGGCGTGCCGGCTGGGAACCGATGTGTCAACGACCGGGCCGGCCGTACGGCTCGGCGTATGCCCAGCGGCCGGACCAGCTTGCGCGACAGCGATGCCAGCGCTTCGCCCTTGCCGCTCTGACCCGCCGGGATGTTCGCTTCCACCCAGCCCAGCAACATCGTGATGTCGTCGCCGCTGCCGTGCGCCGAGAAGTAATCCAGCCACGTCGGAATCGAACTGGTCACGGACTCGAAGCCCCACTCGCGGATCCGATCCTGCAGACCGACGCAGAACCCGAGGAAATATGTGCTGTTGACGAAGGAGTTGATCATACCGTCGGTGCACAGCAGAATCATGCCGCCCTCCTGGCGTTCCAGCGCCACCGACTGGAAAAACAACTCCGCGTCATAGGACGCCAGCGAAAACGTCATCGACCCCACCAGTTCCGGGGCATCCTGCTGCAGATGCATCCCGATCGTGCCGTCCGGCCGCACCAGGACGACGTCGCCGTCGCCGATCGAGCTGATCAACACCTTCTCGTCGGTGACGACAGCCACCAGCAGGGTGCTGCCGTAGCGCTGATAGAGCGGGGTGAGATCGGGCGCGTCGAAGTCGGTGTCCGGGATCCGCTCCCGGGCGTCAGCCACGACCAGCTGGCGCCAGCAGGAGAGAACGCGCTTGGGAAACTGGATGCGGCAGGCGATGGTCAGCGGTTTCAGGTCTTCCATGCCGCCGAGTTCCTCGATCAGCTGGCGGGACACGATACCGGCGGCGCGCACGGCGAGTTTGGAGCCGACTTCACTGAGATCGTGCACACTGGCGCCGTGCCCGTCGGCAACTGCCAGCACCAACGCGTCCAGCGGCGGTCCGTCAACACGTTCCAGCGCCCAGGCGTCCTGGCAGGCTACCCCGCGGTGCGCATGTACCGCCCCCCGCCGGCTGCAGCCGAAGGTCGCGGCGCAGCTGATCGTCCAGGCCGATTCGTCGCGCTCTAGCTTTTTTTCCAGTTCCATCGTGGCCGGCATACGTGTTCGCCTGTACCGCAAGACCAATGGATTTGCACCATCCCGTGCCCGCACACAGGTTTCCCGACAATATAGCAAGTTTCAACCAATTCGCAAGTTGCGAAAGCAACGCCGCAGTGACGGAAAGAGTACTTTCCCGCCCCTTCGTTCAGCCGGCACACCAAAAACTCCGCAAAGGACCGGATCGAGTGGACAGAATGATTATGGACAGGATGATTCAGGCGCAGGAGGGCTTGTTGTTGTTTCCCTTTCCCCAACTAATTTGTCCCCAATCATTTTGTCCAAAATCCCGTTTCTCTCGGCAATATTTCGGCCGGAGTCCCCGCTGGATGCACCCGCCGCGAGAAGGGTGCGGGATCGGGTTCCACCAACTCCGCAAAGAAGCCCCAGGCTCAGCCTGGGGAGTGTCTACACCCCCTCCAGTTCAGCCGGCCATACCACCCCTCCGCCGGGGCGAAGGCCAAACCGAGAGACGCTGTCACTCCTCCGGCACAGCCAGGATAAGACAGAGACGAGGCTGTCGGTGCTGGAACATCGTCTTGGGCCGCACCCCGTGACTGATGCATCACCCAGAGGATTAGCCCTGACACTCGTCCGCAGCAACGCCCGACTGGCCTGCCATAGGAGGCCTGGCCCCTTCCCTCACAGAGCGGTATCTTTACCGGGTAAGACCACATTCACGGCCGCACATACCGCAGCGGGCGTTCCATGGGGTAAGTTGTTGCTCTCCCTTGCATACGCCAAAAAGCCCTTGTCCCTTGCTTCCCCTTTGTCCCTTGCTTCCCCTTCATCCGGGGGGCACCAGGTCGAAGAGCATGCCGGTGACGGTGGCCATGGTGATGACCAGCAGAATATAGACGGCTGTTTTTTTTGTGCCGATCACCGAACGGATGACGAGCATGTTGGGCAGGCTCAGGGCGGGGCCGGCCAGGAGGAGGGCCAACGCCGGGCCGTCGCCCATGCCGGCGCCGCGCAGACCTTCGACGATCGGCACCTCCGTTAACGTGGCAAAGTACATAAAGGCGCCCACGATCGCCGCGAACAGGTTCGTCCACAAGGGCCAGATCGCCCGAATGAGGCCGGCGCTGTCGCTCCAGCCGAAGTTCGACAACAGCACATCCGGCGATTCCCCGACCAACATGGCCACGAATCTCGAGGGGATAATGCCGTCGTGATTCGGGCGGCCAAGCAGGAAGCCGGCGATGAGGACGCCGATGAACAGCAGCGGCAGGATCTGCTTGGCGAAGCCCCAGGTGGCCGTCGACCAGTCCTTGAGTTCGTCGCGCCGGAACCAGGAATGCAGCAGGAGCGCCAGCAGTCCGGCCGTGATGACGGCGACGGCATAGCGGAACCGATGCAGCAGCCGATACCAGGAGCTTTCGAGCGGCTGTACCGAACGGATCAACTCGCGCGGATAGGCCTTGCGCCTGCCGTCGGGCAGTTCCATGACGATGCGGCTGTCGGACGTCTCGACGAGTTTGCCTTCAACGTACTCTTCGATTTGCGTGCCGGGCGGGCAGCAGGTGAGGCCGACAGTCAATCGTCCGGAAACCGACCAGTTGGCGAATACCAGGAACACGACCATACAGATCAGCACGACGGCGTTTTGCCACAAGGGCCGGGCGGTCTTCTGCGCGGCTTCGGCGGCGGGTGCGGTGTCGGCGGTTTTCTCGCGGAAGATGAGCTGCATGAGGACGCCGATGACGACGGCGAAGACCACGGCGCCGCCGGCGCGTGCCAGTCCCAGGCGCCAGCCGAGAACGCGCGCCGTGAGGATGACGGCGAGCACATTGATTGCCGGCCCCGCATAGAGAAACGCGGTGGCCGGTCCGATGCCGGCGCCCATCTTGCAGATCCCGGCGAAGAGCGGCAGGACGGTGCAGGAACATACGGCCAGGACCGCGCCGGAGACGCCGGCGACGGAATACGCCACGACCTTCTTCGCTCCGGCCCCCAGATAGCGGATTACCGCCTGTTTATTGATGAACACCGACATGCCGCCGGCGATGAACAGCGCCGGAATCAGGCAGAGCAGGATATGCTCTCTGGCGTACTCGCGCAAAAGATGGAGGGCTTCGATCAGCGGTCCGGCGTAGCCCAGTTGCGCCACCGGCAGGAAGAAGCAGATTGCGAAGACAGCAAGCATCGCAATGAGTTTCTGCCATTCGTTTTTGAGCTTGGCCATGGCGTCTCCGGCGGTTGGGGCTGGATGCGGATTCGGGTGGCTCCGGAAATCGGTCTGGGTTGACAACGTACGCCGGCGTTTGATCAGCGTCCAGCCCGGACACCAGCGACGGAATGCCCTCATCTACGGGGCGTTTCTGCATCCGACACCGACTCTCAAGAGGTCGGGACGGGATCTCCATGGCGACTGCAGAGGGCAGTCATCGAGGGCTTGCCGGCGACGGGTAATGCGTGAGTGACGGCGTCTGGCTCCCGCGTGCTGCCTTCCTGCCGCCAGCAGGTTGGACCTGCCGGCGCAGTGGTCGGCCAGCTACCCCGACGCGGCCTGCCGCCCCTGGTTCCGGCGCGACAGTTGACGCGGGCAGCGGCAAGGCGTACGTTTGCCGGGAACAGGAACGGAGTGCGCATGAGTCTGGATACACTTTTTGACGGACCCGCGGGCGCCGCCTGGCGTTATTTCGCCGCGATCTGTCGGGTGCCGCGGCCGTCGGGCCACGAGGAGCAGATCCGCAACTGGCTGCTGGGTGTTGCCGCCGCCAAAGGCTGGGACGCCCGGACGGATGCCGCCGGCAACGTTGTCATCCGGGTCGCCGGCCGCGGCCGGGCGGCAGCGGCCGCGCCGCTGATCCTCCAGGGCCACATGGATATGGTCGCCGAACAGAACGCCGGCGGCTCGCACGACTTCCGTAAGGACCCGATTCCAGCCGGCATCGACGGTGACTGGGTGGTTGCCGACGGCACCACACTGGGGGCGGACAACGGGGTTGCCATGGCCCTGGCGCTGGCGGTTGCCGAAGCCGACCTGCCGGATCGGGTGCCGCTTGAACTGCTCTTTACAACGGACGAGGAACGCGGGCTGACCGGCGCTCTCGGCCTGGACCCGGGGCTGCTGCAGGGCCGGCGACTGCTCAATCTCGACAGCGAGGAAGAGGGCGTCCTGACGATTGGCTGTGCCGGCGGCGTGGATTTCGCCATCACGTTTGCGAAAGCGGCAACCGAAGCCGGTCCCGACGGCGCCTTGGCCTGCCGTCTGTTCGGCTTGCGCGGCGGGCACTCGGGGGTCAACATTCACGAGGGCCGCGGCCATGCCGTGGCGCTGGCGGGCCGGATTCTCGCGCGACTGCGGGAGGAGTGTCCGCAGTTGCGGCTGCACGAATTTGCCGGCGGCAACAAGAAGAACGCCATCCCGCGCGAGGTCGCGTTTGTCGTCAGCGGCGCGCCGGAGAGCATTCTCAGCGAGATCGCGGCGGCGACGGTCGAGCCGTTCCGGGACTGTGAGCCGCGGGTTCGCCTGCAGCTCCAGACGGCCGGTCATCCGCGGCAGTCGTTGCCGGCCGGCGCCGTTGAATTTCTGACGGCAGCGCCGAACGGCGTCATCTCCCGTGAACCGGGTTACGACGATCTGGTTCGCACCTCGAACAGCATCGGCGTGGCGCAGGACCGGGAGTCCGAGCTGCTGCTGACGGCGCACGGCCGTTCTTCGGACGAAGCCGAACTTGAGCAGCTCAAAGACCGCATCGCGGCGCTGGCGGCGGACTGCGGCGCGACCTGCAGGATCGGCAACGAGTATCCGGGGTGGGCGCCCAATCCGGCTTCGGAGCTGCTGCAGCTGGCGGCGGCCGTGTATACCGGACTGCGCGGCCGGGCCCCGGTGCAGACCGCCGTCCATGCCGGGCTGGAAGCGGGGATTATCGGCAGGAAACTGGGGACCGCGGAGCTGCTGTCAATCGGGCCGACAATTGACAGCCCGCATTGTCCCGGAGAACGTTTGCACGCGCCGTCGTTCACGCGCACATTTGAGTTTCTGGCGGCGTTCGTATCGACAACGGGAGACTGACTGTGGCAATTCTGCTGGCGAACATCGGCAATACGAATACGGAACTGGCGATCTGGGAGAACGGCCGGCTGCGGGCGCGGGAAAGCCACCGCACGGCGGGGCTTCTGGCCCGGCAACTGCCGCCGCTGCTGGCGCGGAACCGCAATACCCATGTGCTTGCCGCCTGTGTCGTGCCCGACATGAAGAAGGTTTTCGAGGAACGTCACATGCTTGCCGTTCACTGGCTGGGCATCGATCCCCGGCTCGGAGTCGGCTTCGACCGCGTCGACGCCGCAACGCTCGGGGCCGACCGCATTGCCAACTGCATTGCCGCCACGGAGCTCTGTGAGCTGCCGGCGATCGTCATCGATTGCGGCACGGCAATCACGCTGGAAGTGGTCGACCGCGCCTCGAGCTTTCGCGGCGGCGCCATTCTGGCCGGCCGCAAACTGGCGCGGAAGGCACTGTCCGAAGGTACCGGGCTGCTGCCGATTGCGGATATGGTGAAATACGCGCCGGCGGCGATCGGGACCACCACGGTCGCCGCCCTGCAGAGCGGCATCGACCTCGGCACGATCGGCGCCGTCGAACGGATCGTGACCCAGATGCAGGAGGAGCTGAGCGAAGCCGCCACGGTCATCGCCGTGGGCGGCGATCGCGAATACTTCGTCAATCACCTCGAAGGCGTGATACTCGGGCCGGATGATTTTACCTTGCAGGGACTGGCATTTGCCGCGAAACGCCTGGGAGTACACGCATGATACTGAACTATGGCTCGCTGAATATCGATCACGTCTATCACGTGCCGCATTTCGTCAAACCCGGAGAAACCCTCGGGTCCACCGACTACGATGTGTTCGCCGGCGGCAAGGGCGCCAACCAATCCGTCGCCCTCGCCCGCGCCGGCGCCGCCGTGCGGCACGCCGGGAAACTGGGGAACGACGGCGGCTGGCTCAAGGACCTCCTGGCCGCTGCCGGCGTGGATGTTGCCGCCGTCCAGCTGATCGACGGACCCTCCGGCCACGCCGTGATCCAGGTGAACGCCGAAGGCGAAAACAGCATCATCCTCTTCGGCGGCGCCAATCAGCAGATCGACGACGCCCACGTTGCCCGTGCTTTCGCCGGCTGCGGTGCCGGCGATACCCTGCTGCTGCAGAACGAGATCAACCTCGATATCGTCCCCGAGATCCTGCACCGCGCCGACGACCTCAAGATGAACGTGGTCCTGAACCCCGCGCCGATGACCGACGGTATCCAGAAGCTGGATTTCGGCTGCCTCAGCATGCTTGTGGTCAACGAGGTGGAAGCCCGGCAACTGACGCAGGAACAGTCCCTCGAGGATATCCTGGCGGCGTTCGCCGCGCGCTGGCCCGAACTGGACATCGTCCTGACGCAGGGGGCCGACGGCGTCTGCTATGCCGGTCGCGAGGGACAGGTACACGTCGAGGCGCTGGCTGTCGAGGCGGTCGACACGACGGCGGCCGGCGATACCTTCATCGGTTATCTGCTGGCCGAGCGCGACCGGGGGAGCAGGATTCGCGCCTGTCTTGAGACCGCGGCGGCGGCGGCGGCGATCAGCGTCACCCGGCCCGGCGCCATGCCGTCCATCCCGGTTCGCGATGAGGTCCTCGAGGCAATGCAGTAGTGCCTTTCGCCGCCTCACAAACGAGTTGCGAGAAGCTCAGGCGCACGTCAGTTCTGCAGGTGTTTGCTGCGGTTCATTGGCGCGGCCAGACGACCCCCGGCGGTTTATCCGCCTGGTGAAGAAGTTCATTAACGGGGCGACCTCACTCACACCGCTGGTCTGGCGCGGGGCGACTCGGGGTCTTGAACGGCGGAAACGGGCAACAGAACCGACATGCGCCCGGACAGCGCGACCTTGAATTCCTGCGCCAATCCGATATATTATATACTAGGCAGGAGCCGAGACATGAAGCTGAGATGCTATCCGGTGGGGGATCGGCAAAATGCGGGGCTTGTGTACGTTTTTACGTTGATCGAACTGCTCGTTGTGGTTGCCATTATCGGCATCCTGGCTTCCATGTTGCTCCCGGTTCTAAGCCGGGCCCGCGGCCAGGCCAAAATCGCTTCCGATCACAGCCAACAGCGCCAATCCTACCTTGCCCTCCAGATTTACGGCGACGACTACCAGGAGTACCCCTGTGTCGTCGACTGGAACGGCCCGCTGGACTGGCAGGGCAAACCATCCGTCTGGAACGGAGACGCCGGCAGCGGCAAGGGCAATCCCGCCTGGCAGTTGCTCGAAAGCCTGAAATACCTGTCCGATCCCGCCATCGCCAAAGGCCCCACAACGCCGCCAAGCGGCGCCACACATTCCGCCGGCAACAAGAATATCTACCAGAACTACTACCATTACATCTCCCCCGACACCTGCGGCAGTGGCCTGGTGCAGTACGGGCACGGCAGCCGCCTGTCTAAACGCACCGGACTCTACCATCGCAATGACTGGTCCCGAAGCCCGCGCGGCTGGCGCTATAACGATGGCCGTACCCCCGAAGCGTTCGGACTGATGTCTACCAAGGGCTACCTTAACCGCGATGCCGGCCACAACGGCGTGATTACCTGGGAACCACACCTCGAACAGCCGATCCCGGTTGTCGGCGGCGCGCACCAGAATGACAAGTGGGACCTCAACGTGATTCGCCGGGTCTACACCTATGCCGACGGCCATAGCCAATGGGAAACAACAACGCCCTGAGGCAGCACGCCAATCCCCGTTTATTCCGCTTGACAGCCGCGTGCCTGCCTCCTATAGTATATAGACGCTATAAAGAAACTATAAAACTGAGAGGCGTGGCGTGAACGTGGCAGACGGTGAGGCCAAGGCCGGCGGACGGGTCCGGGAGGGGTTGCAGGCGTTGCGGGATGTGATGACCGAGGCGGTACTCGGCTGCGAGGCGCAAGCGGAGTTATTGACGATTGCGCTGCTGGCGCAGGGGCATGCGTTGATCGAGGGTGCTCCCGGGCTGGGCAAGACGTCGCTGGCCAAGGTGATGGCCGCGGCGATCGACTGTACGTTCAAGCGCATTCAGTTTACGCCGGACCTGCTGCCGGCGGACATTCTGGGGTATTCGGTGTATGACCAGAAGCAGGCGGAGTTCCGGTTTCACCGCGGCGCGGTATTCTGCAATGTTCTGTTGGCGGACGAGATCAACCGGACCACGCCGCGAGTGCAGAGCGCGCTGCTGGAGGCGATGAACGAGCACCAGGTCAGCATTGACGGCAAGACATACAGTCTGGCGCCGCCGTTCTTCGTGGTAGCAACCCAGAACCACCTGCACGCGACGGGCACGTTTCCGTTGCCGGAGTCGCAGATCGACCGTTTCCTGCTGTCCTTTGAGATCCAACGGCCGGACCAGGGGACGCAGGCGGACATTTTGAGGCTCCACCGGCATGGCGACCCGACGACGGACATCGAGCCGGTGCTGACGCGGGATGTCCTGCTGGCGGCCCAGCAGGAGGTGCTTGCGATTCGCCTTACCGACGATTTGATGAACTACATCGCGGCGATCATCGACGCCACTCACAAGTGCGGCGACTTCGCTTTGGGCGCGTCGGCGCGGGCGGGTCTGGCGTTGATGCGGGCGTCGCAGGCGGGGGCATTTCTCGACGGCCGGGATGCGGTTTACCCGGACGACGTCAAGCGTCTGGCCCCCGGCGTTCTCGGCCATCGTCTGCCGTTGAAGCACCGGGTGCGGAAGTCCGGGGGCAGCGTCAAGCACGCGATCCAGGAGATTTTGAGTAAGATTACGGTGCCGTGACGACTTGTTCGAACGGCCGGAACGACTGCAGGACCGAGACGCGGTGACACAGCCAGAGACCAGATTCGCAGCCTGCCGCCAGGCCTGGAAGCGGCGTCCCCGGTTTACGGCCCGCGGGCTTTGTGCCGCCGGTGTGGCGGTTGCCGGACTGGCCGCCGGTTTGCTGCTCGGTGACGTAGTCATGCTGCAATTGGCCTTCTTCGTGGGTCTGCTACTGATCACGGCGTTTGTCTTGTGCGCCTTGAATCTGCGCGGTCTGCGGGTCGACCATGAGCACGCGGAATCGGTGTTTGCGGGGGAAACGCTGCCGGTGCGTATTTCGGTGCGCAGCGAACGCCGCCAGCGGACGAGCTACGCGGTGGAACTGGCGGACGAGCTTCTGGGCAACGACGGCTTTGCCCGGGCCCGGCCGGCGGCGCGCCGGCCGTGGCCGGCGGGCGACGTTCTGCAGGGGGCCGAGGTCCAGCCGGGGTGGTCGGTGGATCTGCAGCCGCCGGGAGTTAACGGCGACGGCGCTCGCGAGGAGGTCCTGGCGCGTTTCCGCCGGCGCGGGTGTCACAGCCGGTTTCGATTCTGTCTGTCGTCGGATTTCCCGTTTGGTTTGTTCCGCCATCGGCGGGAAGGCGTGGTGGACAGCAGTCTGGCGGTGTATCCGCGGCCGGCCTTCCCGCCGGCACTGGCGCGGTTGCTGGCTGCCGGCTCGGGCGAGGACGGCGGTTCCCGATTGTTCAGCCGCGACTGCATGGGCGAGTTTCACGGGCTGCGGGAATTCACCGTCGGCGATTCGCTGCGGCTGGTCCACTGGCCGCTGTCGGCGCACTACGGCGAGATCGTCGTCAAGGAGTTCGAGCCGTCGGCGCCGGCGCACAACGTGGTGATCTTCCACTCTTCCCATCCGCGCGGCAAAGGCGCGCCGATGTCGGCGGAGCAGTCACTGGAGATTCTTTGCGGGTTGTTTCTGCATCTGTATCACAGCGGCGCCCGCTTCGATTTCCTCGCCGACTTCAACAACTGGCACCCCATCGCCGTGGACAGCGACTGGTCGGCGCTGGAAGCGGCGCTGCTGACGCTGGCCCTGGCCCGCATCCGGCCGAGCCCGAACACGGGGGCGCTGGTACGCAACGTGGACGCGGCGGCCGCGCGCAATACGCGGGTAATCGTCATGAGCAACATACCTTGCGGCCACTGGCAGCATCTGCTTGCCGGCCGCGACCGGGTGTATTGCCTGGACAACCGGCTGCGGCTGCGGCAGCCGCAGGAGCGGGTGCGATGAAACGGAACGTTGTGATTCCTGCCGCCAACCTGATTCTTGCTGCGGTGATGCTCGGGGCGCTGCAGGTGTACTGGCTGATCCCGTCGTGTCTGTTGCTGGTGGCGTTCGCCCTGGTCCTGATCTACGGGTACGGCGATGCCCGTTGGCGCCGTGTGCTGGCGTTCTGCAACGGCGGCATCGTGATCGGGGTCGGCCTGTCCTGTGCGCGGATCTCTCTGGAGGAATTCCCGGTACTGGCGGCGGCGGCGGTTTTCACCTGGCTGCTGGTCTGGTCGGTCTGGCACGGCCGGGAAGCGGCGGCCACGTCATTGTTTCGACACCGCCAGCGTCTGAGCGTTTCGGTCTCGGCCTTTTTCAGTCTGGTCCTGTTCTGGTACGGCCTGCACCGGCTGGGGCTGCAGGAGATCAGCCGGGGAACAGTGATGGCGGCGGCCGCGGGCACGGTTTCGTGCTTCGGCTCCTGGATCGGGCTGCACCCGGCGTTGACGGCGAAGCGCAGTCTGCGTTGGGGGATGGCAACCGGGTTGTTTGCCATCCTGGCGGGCGGTTTACTGGTGTCTTCCGGTTCGGCGCAAGTGGTTGCCGGCACGCCGATCGCCGGGAGGATCATGGTCGCCGGGCTGTTGTCGCAATTGATTCGGCGCGGCGGCGGCAGGCAGACCCGGCGGCCGCGGGCCGGCGGCAATTCCGTGCTGGACCCGACCAATCCGGCGCCGGACAAGCGAACCGTGTCCAAGGAACCGCGAGTCTTTCTGATGCTGACCCGCGACGCGCTGGCGCAGGGCGCCAAGCCGCCGTTCTACATTCGGCGGAAGGCCTTTGACCATTACAACGGCAAACGCTGGAGCTGCAAGGACCCCGGCACCGTCTGGTACGACGACGCCAACGACGGCGTTGAAGACGGCTGGATCCGGGTCAACGAGCCGCCGCGCGAACAGGTCATCGACCATTTCATTTTCATCCCGCAGCAGCGCACTCATGAGATGGTCAGCCTGCCGGGCGCCTGCGCCGTCGGCGTGCCGTTATTGATGAAGGGCCCGAACGAATCATTCCTGATCCCGGTGCGCGAAGGCCAGAACGTGGTCTATCCGGTGCGTTCGTCGTGGTACAGCTACGCCGACATTCGCGGGAAACCGGTGCGCCCGGCGCGGGTCGCACCGGGCTACCGCCAATTGCCCGACACCCCGGTCATGAGCCGGATCCGCAAACACGCCCGTACCGTGATGGCCCCCGGCAAAACGCCGGCAGCGAAGCTGCATCGGCTGATGCAGTATATGTCGGTCAATTACGGCTACTCCGACGAGTACTATGAACCGCGGAAGGACGCGGTGGAGGAGTTCCTCTTTGAACGCCGCGAAGGCCACTGCACCCTGCATGCCACGGCATTGGCGTTGATGCTGCGGTCGGAAGGGTTCCCGACCCGCGTGGCCATGGGCTACTACGGCGGCACCTTCGACCGTCGCGGCAGCGTGTTCTACTACAGCGACCGGGATCTCCACGCCTGGACCGAGGTGTGCCTCGAAGACTACGGCTGGGTCCTGGTCGATGCCACACCGGGCAGCGTCGGCAAAGTCGCCACCATTAGCGACTCCGGATTCAGCGACAGGGCGGAGGACTATGACTTTCTCGGCAACACCCGTCTCGGACTGGACCTGACTCAGATGAAACAACGCCGGGCGCCGTTGCTGTCGGCGGCGCATCAACGTCAGATTACGGCGTCTTTCCTTGTGGCCCTGGTCCTGGTCGGTGTCTGGGGCCTGGTCTTTCTCTGGCGGCGCGTCGGCGGCCGCGACGCCAGGCGGCAGGCGCCGACGCGGCCGGCGGCGCCGCCGTTTTTCCAGCTGTTCTGCCGGCTGTTCAGCCAGCGGGGATATCCGAAACGCCGCTCGCAGACCGCCTTCGAGTACGCGGCCGAACTCCGGCGCCACGGCCTGATCAACGGCGAGTTCGACGCCATGTTGGATTACTACTACGGCATCCGCTACGCCGGTTTGTCCAGCGACCCGAAACGGGAACAGGCCTTCATCGACGAAATCCGCCGGCTCGCCCGCTGCAGTTGAACGGCGAAGGCGCCGGTCATTGGTCATTGGGTACGGACGCAACCGGCAGCAATCGGACGAAGGTCGATACCTGTCGATGGCGGCAGCCCCTGTGTCCTTTGCCCTTTGCCCTTTGCTCTCCCGCCTTGATTCGAGACGGCGCGGCAGTATAATGGGGCTCCCGCCGGTGACCACCGTAAGAAGGAATCCCAATGAGCCCTGAAAAGCAATCGAAAGACGCATTCCCGATACAGCGTACCGCCCGCGAATGGGCCCTGCAGTACCTGTATCAACTGGACATCAGCGGTGACGACGGCGACGACGATTCGCTGGTCTGGTTCTGGGAGCAGATTCGTGAGGAGCACCCGGACATCGAGGACCGTGAATGGATGAAGTGTTCCGACCGTGCACTGGCTCTGGCGCGCGGTGTTCGCGACAAGGTTGCGGATCTGGATGTACGGATCAACGCCTGCGCCGTCGATTGGGATCTGACGCGGATCGCACCGATTGATCGGAATATTCTGCGGCTGGCCGCCTATGAAATCCTCTATGCCGACACCCCGGCCGCCGTCAGCATCGACGAAGCCCTCGAGATTTGTCGAATCTACGGTGACGGCAATGAATCCACCGGATTCATCAACGGCATTCTCGATCGAATCTACCGAGAACAGGACAAGACGGACGACTCATGAAATCAATCCTGGAGAAATTCAAGAAGGGTTTCGATATCACCCGGACGGCGCTGACGCGCAACGTCCAGAGCATCTTTCAAGAAACCCGGGAGTGGACCGAAGACGACTACGACGAATTGGAGGCGGCGCTGATCGGCGCCGACCTGGGCGTCGCCTACACAACCCGCCTGATTGACGACATCCGCGAACGCTATGCCCGCGGCCAGATCAAGACGGCAGACGACATTATCCGGGTAGCCCGCGAAGATGTCTGCCGCATCATGGACCGCGACCCGATCCCGCTGAATTTCGTGGCCACCGGGCCGACGGTGCTGCTCTTCGTCGGCGTCAACGGCAGCGGCAAGACGACGACGGCCGGCAAACTCGGCAAGCTCTGTGCGAACGACGGCAACGAGGTGCTGCTGGCGGCCTGCGACACGTTTCGGGCGGCGGCGATCGATCAGTTGAAGATCTGGGGCGACCGGATCGGCTGTGATGTGGTTTCCGGCACGCCCGGCGGCGACGCCGCGGCCGTGGCCTACGACGCCTGCAAAAAGGCGGTCGCCAAGAACATCGACGTTGTCCTGATCGATACCGCCGGCCGCCAGCACAACAAGAAGAACCTGATGCAGGAACTGGAGAAGATCTACCGGACCATCGGTCGCGCCCTGCCCGGGGCGCCGCACGAAACCTGGCTGGTGGTCGACGGCTCCGCCGGCAGCAACGGCCTGAATCAGGCACGGGAATTCGGCAAGGCCATTCCGCTGTCCGGCATTATTCTCACCAAACTCGACGGCAGCGCCAAGGGCGGCATCGTCGTCGCCATCCACGAAGAGATGCAGATGCCGGTGCGTTTCGTCGGCCTCGGGGAAGGTCCGGAAGACCTGCAGCCGTTCGATGCGGAGATGTTTGCCGAGGCCATCTTCCCGGAAGACATGGTTTAAGTCATTCCGCCGACCCGGCGTCGTCGCGGGGTATGCCGGGCAAGCAGGAATTCCTTCGAACTGCACCCGCCGCGAAAAGATCTCTCCGGCTGTGGCGAAGCCGTGTCAGCTTCCCTTTCGTCTCACCTTGGTCCCGGCTTTCGGGTTGCTGCCGGGGCAGTTGAACTGGAGGGGGAATGGACAACTCTCCCAGATGGGCGCGGCGTAAGTTTTCCAGCCAGGGACGGAGGCCAAGTGCCGGTCCGGGAAGGCGCCGTCGAACAAGCGATGCGACCATCGTGTCCCGCCTTGGCGGGATAAATTTCGTGCTTGCCCCGCTTTGCGGGGTCCCGCCTTGGCCGGATGCTTGGACCCGCTCTCCGAGTTGCCCGTTTTCGGGCTCGGGGGGCGTTGGCGAAATGGTCATGTGCTGCAGCACAGGCCCATTCCACCGCCTGCCGCGAGCTGCGAACCCCGGGCAATCCGTGGCGGAAAGACTTCCGCCGAGACCATCTAGCTGTGTTTGGAGCCCCTTCGCGGAGAGCGGCAACGCCATCACGTACATTCTTTGGGGCGGAGTGCAGCTGCGTGCATGGGGTCGTAAGGTAAGCCCTCGTTTACTGCCCTTCGCGGTCCGCATAGAGATCCCGCACCCTCTTGAGCGCCGAAGCCTCG
>CAYLNH010000025.1:29184-43467 GCA_964384625.1 uncultured Lentisphaerales bacterium | reverse complement strand
ACTAATATAGCACACACCGCGAGAATGTCGCCTATTTGCGTGCCGGATTAATAATATTACGAGAACTAGATGGTCTCGGCGGAAGTGTTTCCGCAACGGATTGCCCAGGCTTCGAGGCTCGCGGCAGGCGGTGGAAGGGTTGTGTGCTGCAGCACATACCCATTTCGCCAACGCCCCCCGAGCCCGAAAACGGGCAACTCGGAGAGCGGGTCCAAGCATCCGACCGGCGGCGTTGCGCCCGCAAAGCGGGGCAAGCACGAAATCTATCCCGCCAAGGGGGGGCACGAGGCTTGCATCGCTTGTTCGACGGCACCTTGCCGGACCGGCGCCTGGCCGCCGTCCCTGGCTGAAAAACTTACGCCGAGCCCATCTGGCCGAACCAGCAGTTGCACCCTGTCGCTTCGCTCAGTGTGACCCGTAACGTCACTTCAACTCCCTCACCACTGCTTCGGTCGCTGTCCATCCCAGGCTGGACATGATGACGTAGTTCCGGTGCGATGCGACGTAGATCTTCCCGGGGGATTCCTTGATCGCTTCGTCTGTCGGCTGGTTCGCGCTCCAGAGCTGGATGGCACCGACTTTCTTGTCCTTGGCCCAGCCGCGATGCCTGGCAATTGCCGCTGCGGTCTTCGCCGCTGCTGCCGCGTCCTTGAACTGGACGACATTGACCGCGTTCCCAAAGGCCATGCGGTGGAAACCGGCCAGCCACGGCAAAGCGCCCTGCCCTTTGAACGCGCCGGGGACCAGGTACTTGATGCGCCAGACATGCACCGGCTCGAAGCCGGCCTGGTCGATGTAGGTGCGGTACTCGTTTGCCGGCAACTGGTGCCAACCGACGTACGGCGCCTGCTTGTTCTCGGCCACCGGCACTGATTGCGGCAGTTGCAGTAAACAGGGCGCGACACTCGGGTCGAGATCCAGGATCGTCGTCTTCGGCCGCGTCAGTTTGCCGACCGGTACGATGCCGTTGAGCATCCCTTTCTTGAATTCGGCCACGGCGGCGAGCACGCCCCTCTCGGTGGTGCCGGACAACTTGAACAGGCTCGTGGTGAAACTGGCCTTCTTGATCCAGCCGCTGTGCAGGAAGGGGTTGCGGTCGGACTCGATGTAGCCCAACTCCCCCTTGAGATGGCCGAAGCCCTGGGTGTAGACCTGCTGCTTTGCTTCGTCCATGGACAGGTAGAGGTCCCAGCATTTCTCCATCAGGGGGTCCTTCGACTTCAGGCCGATCACCACCAGATGATTGAATGCCGCCGTCTTGAACTTCTTCTTGTGCAGGAGGTCCTCACTGGTCTTCAGCACGGCAGGACCCGCTTCCTGCGTGGTTTGCAGACCGCGTAGTGCCGGCACGTTCTTCGCATTCGCCAGGAGGTCCTGTGCCGCCGCTTTGATCGCCGGCGAGGCGTCCTTGGAAATGCAGATGAAGATGTTCCGGTCCTTCTGTTCCCGGGCGGAAGCGATGGAGATTAGAGATAGCAGGAGGACTACCGTCAACAGCCAGCGGACTGGTTTGCGCTTTCCGGTTGTATCACAAGCATCCCTGCTTGTGCTCCGGACATGAGCAGGGATGCTCATGGTACAGTTAGGAGCACATGCCCGGCGGACATGAGCAGGGATGCTCATGGTACAACTAGGAAGCCCTGCCCGGCGGACATGAGCACGGATGCTCATGGTACAGTTAGGAGCACATAGGGAGCGGGCATGAGCAGGGATGCTCATGGTACAGTTAGGAGTCCCTGCGGGGCGGTTCGCCGCACTGAGGTGGAGCTTCGCTCCATCCTGCTTCGCAGGACGCCTCCCACATTCCCGGAACGCTTCGCTTCGGAGTGCGCGGCAGGAAGCCGCGGGACAGATTCCCGCGCTACGATCGGAACGGAACGCTTCGCTACGGATCGCGGCATGGAAGCCGCTCCTACATTCTCGGAACGGATTCTCCGAACCCTGATTACCGATCGCCGAATACCGATTACCGATCACCGGACACCTCCTTCCTCGAACATGACCATGCGGCCGTCACTGGCGAGAACCGGAATGGTGAACACCACGTCGTCGCCGTCTTTCTTTGCTTCCACTTCTGTGCTGCGATCGAGATCGATCACGCGGATTGCCTTGCCTTTCAAGTCGGACTTGAGCAACTCCGGCTTGATGCGAATCGTCACTTGTCGGCTGCGGTCGCCCTGGTCGCCCAGGGCGAGGAACAGTCGGTTGTTGCTGATGAAGGTCGTCGGCACCAGGCCCTGTGGAACCTGCAGCGGCTTGCCGAGCGCCTCTAGATAGAGGTCTGCCAAACGGCGCACTTCGTAACCCGGAATGCGGCTTGGCGGCAGCGGGCAGTAGAGGATCGGCGGCTTGCCCAGTGGCCGACGGATGAACAGCAGCGGCTTGCCGTTGGCATTGATCGTCGTGGTCGTCGCGTCCGCGGCAAACAGGCGGCCGGCGGCTTCGCGGACGCCATAGAATGCATACGCCCGCTTGTGGTCGGTGTCGTCCGGCCTGCCGATGGCGAATATCGGCGTGCCCTTGTTGTGCAACCGTTCTAGGTCATCAAACTCCCACGGTTCGAGGTTAAAACCGTCGACCACAATCAACGGTGTGTTGCCGTGCCACTGTTTCAAGGCGTGCGTCGATGTCACGAACGAGATCGGCACGCCCTGTTTCACCAGCTTGTGATAGGCATGGCCCATGGTGCTGTCGACCTGTTCCCAACCGCTTTCGGTATAGAGGCCGAAGCCCTGTTTGCCAAGCTTCTTGCCCATGCGCCGTTCCTGGATGGCCCAGGAGACGACGATCCCGACACCGGTCGGCCGTTCCGGCCGCACCTGCGTCATCAGGTTGACGGTGCGGGTGTACTTCTGGATGTCGTCCTTCGTGAACTGCGTGCTGTGCCCGCCCTGACTGCTGAAGCCGTAGACGTGATAGGGCTTGAACTGCCCCGCAAGATTTACCCGACCGACGTAGTAGGTGCTGTACCACTGGCGACGGGCCGGTTCGACAGAGCCACTGTTCGCAAACCAGTAGCGGTTCAGGTCGGAGTTGATCCAGCCCCACTGGTTGTAGGCGCCGCTGCGCAGATCGGGATTGACCGCGACAATGCCGAAGCGCGTCCCAAGGCTCCAATACAGGTCCTGGTTACGGAGTTCCCAAAAGAGATCAGTGCCAACGCCGATGTGTGTCTGCGCCAGCTTGCGGCCCAACTCGCCGCCGGCAAACGGGAAACTGCCATGCGTCTCGAAGGTGAGCTGCAGGCCGTTCTCTTCGAATTTCTTCACGCTTTCAATGATCTTGTCGGCGTACTTGTGCATGTGCCACTTCTGCCAGTCCTCGCCGTAGTTCGCCTTGATCTCGTTAGCAATCTGTTTGCGCGTGCGTCCCTGCAGCCCTTTACCGTTCTTCTTCTTCAGGTACTCGTCGAAACCGATAAACTCCCCCCAGCCCCAGCTGCGATGAACCGGGATGCCGTTCCAACGATCAGAACCGACGATGTGCAGGCGCTTGCCCTTTCGTTTCCATTTGCCGTTCAGCATCTTGTCGATGATTCGCTCGATCACCCAGTCCCAGTTATACCGGCCGTTCGGCAGATCACGCCAGGGATTGGTATAGTGACAGAACCGGTTTGCCGTGGTGAACATGCGGGTGGAGGCGTCGCCGCCACTGCCCTGCTCCATCTGGTTGTGGACCAGCGCCCAGATCTTATCATCCGGCCCACCCCACCCCCGGGTCATGTTGTGGGTGCCGGTACCAAAGCCCTCAACGTGCACCCATCCGGGGGAGCAGAGCTGGCCTTTCTGCCAGTCGCGCGTCAGCTTCTTGTTAATCAGCTTCGTCCCTTCCGCCGGCACGAACAGCGCATCGAAAACCTTCGATGCGACCGTTGTGCCGTCGACCACAAAGCTGATGTCGTAGCGCACCGGCCCGAAGCTCTGGCGCGTCGGCAAGGTGATTGTCTCCAGCTGCTGCTCAAGTCCGGCGATGGTCAGCTGTTTCTCCAACACGACCTTTGCCGTCTTCTCTAACAGGTCGTTCGCGACAACTTTCAGCTTCCCGGTCACGGCACCAGGGGGTTCTGCATGCGGCCAACCGTAAACTTCCCACTCGAGAATCGAACAGTTCGACGGCGTGACATGCCGCGGTTCGTAGTTCGCCTTATCGTTCAAGCCGGTGATCAGCATCTGCAGTTGCTTCGTTGGCCGTGTGGCTGCGAACGCAGAGTCGTGGTAGGCGTGGACCGTACCGTGCCGCGTTGTGAACGCTGCCTCTTTCTCTTCGGCCAGCTTGGTCTCGCCGACGGTCACGGAAAACTGTTTCGGATTTGAGCGCAACCAGTGGCGGTACGCGCCGTAGCCGGCCAACCGATGCAGCGCGGGTGTCACGGGTGCATCCCACGTCAGCTGCAGCTTCTGCTGCGCCGCCGGCTTGCCGCCCCAGCCGCCCTGCAACGGGAGACGGCCACGGATGGACTCGCGCGAGTAGGACAGATCATTGAGTCCGTTGACCGAGGGGTTCTCTTTCCACTGCAGGTCGGCGGCCTGCGCCAAGGGTGCAATGTTCATCAACCCGTTTCGGACCTTTACATGAATGACCGGCTGATCGCCCGGGCGATAGACATAGCGTCGACCAAGGACGCCGTCTTCAGTCAAGCGGCCGTGCACCCAGCCCTTCATCGATGCGTACGTGCTTGCGTCCTCTTCAATCGTCAGGGCCACCTGCTTCTCGGTCGCAACCACACAACGCTTCTCGGCCAACAGCTTGGAGCGATCCGGCAACGCGATGCCGATATGCAGCCGCCGAAACGGCACGTTGCGATCGCCGGACGTCAGCAGCGCGGGATCACCAGTCTGCACGGACCGCTCATCGAGATCGACCATCAACGTCTGTCCTGCCGGCACAGTTACCTTCTTGGTGGCGGCGTTCATCAATTCGCGCGACCAGTTGCTCAACTTGTAGGTCAACACGACGCCGGCTGCCGCCGCACCGTTGTTCCGCACGCCTACCTTCAGTCCGTCGGGCTGGTGCCGCGCGACCTGCAGCGAGAACTTCAGGTCGCCCCCCGGCATTGCCGGCGTCGCTGGCGGCTCTGCCAGCTTCAGCAAGGCCGCGGCGAATGCCGGGTAGTCCTTCGACCTCAGCAGAAACGGGTGGAACAGGTGAGCGGCGAAACACAGGACCTTGCCTTTGCCGGAGCGACCGGACACGAGCATCGGCAACTGCCCGTCAACCGCTGTTTGCAGGTGGATCTGCCAGTCGGTGTTCAGGAGGTCCTTGTGATAGTTCACCCAGTTGTAGCGATGCTCACCATGCTCGATCGGGGCGTACGGCAGATGCATGTCTGCCCGATACGCAACGACCAGGTCCTGCGGTTTCATCAGCTTGGCAAAGGCGCTGCCGGGCGTGGCGACAATGGCCGTGCTGTAGCGTTTGAGCCGCCGGTTCTTGTTCGGCCAGGGATTCACCGGCAAACGTTTCGACAGCGTGGCCGGAACTCTCTCAAAACGGCCGAGCGACACAAGGACGGAGGCGCCCTCGTCAAGGACCTGAACCGTACGTTTGGCCAATGTCTCGCTATCGATCCGCCGGTTGATCACGTAGACCCGCGATCCCGGTTGCGGATCCCAAGTGGTTGGCAGGACCTCCCATCCCAGTTTGCGGGCGGCGTTGAGCATCGGCACGGATGGTGCGTTGCCAACGAACTGCATCGTGCCTCTGGGCTTCTGCAGCTTGGGCGCCGGGATGATCTCGTGTAGTCTCAGATCATCCATCAGCAGTTCCTCCGGCGTGCTGTGGTGGTCGACGCGGATGTGGATCCGGATGTCGAACCCATGGATCTTCTTCTTGCCGCCGGTCGGTTTCACCAGGAACCGCAGGGCCGGGAAGTTGTGATTGGAGTACAGAGCAAAGCCCTGGTCCACGTTGTACGCGGCGGCGGAACGGATGCCGGTTTCGCCGGTCATGAAGAACCGGTGCGGTCGTTCGCGACCATGGTATTCCCCCCGGATATCGAGAGCGATGCACCTGCTGCCGCGCTTCAGCCGTTTCGCCCGGAGACTCAGCACAAACGGCACAGCAGGCGATCCCAGCGGCAGTGCCAGAATCTCGTTTATCCGTTTGACCACCCCGCTGTTCCCGCGCACCTGCAGTTTGAGCACGGAGCCCGCGTTGGGCTTGCCGCCGCCGGTTGTCTCCGACAGTTTCACCGCATGCTTCCCGGAACCGGCCGGCCATTCCACAACCATCGAGGCGGCGCCACTGCGGGCATCCGCATAGATCGGGTTCTTCCCGTTCTCAAACGTCGGGTCCAGACCGCTCTTGGCAAACCACTCCGGCCCCAGTTTCTCGCCGGCGGCCAGGGCGACATCCTGGGCGCGACCGGAAAGCGCGAGAACTACTCCGCACACAATCATCGCTGCAAACCATACTTTCATCGTCCGTCCTTCGCGTCTCTGAGGCTAATATGCCATTTTCAGCCATTTAGTCTTGACTTCGGCGCTATATGGCATTAGAGTCCTGTCAGTAAGCGAAGTTCCATATCATGAATCTTACCGCCGACCAATTGAAATCGCCACTGCAACGGGCTGAGGCCAGTCTGCGGCAATGGATCGAGGCGGGTGAGTTTCCCGCGGGCACAGCCTTGCCATCGGAACGCAAACTGGCGGGACGCCTGGACGTCAGCCGGACCACCGTCCATACGGCCCTGGAAAATCTCGAAGCCGCCGGACTGGTCCTGCCGCCGAAGGGCCGCACACGCACTGTCGCCGCGCGCGACACGCAGGAAGCGCGGCATGCCCTGTCGGCCACCGTGGCGGTTCTGGGCCAGAACCACCGATTTCTGGTCGACCCCAACCATCATTCCACCGGCTATTCGCAGTACATCACGATTGGCGTCTTTGACTCTCTGGACCGACGGCGCCTGCACACGTTGGGGCTGCAGACCGACCGGCTGGCCGCGGACGGCATCGGCGCCTTTGTCAACGGGGCCATCCGCGGGGTTGTCGTACCGTATCCGCAGTCCTTGTATGCGGAAACGATGGACATTGTTGAGAGTTTCCGTTCGGCGGGCGTGCCGATCAGCATCTATGGCGACGGTCTGGCCGCGGACCATCTGGACCGCGTCATCTCGGACCACGAACAAGGCGCCTATCTGGAAGCCAAGTGGCTGCTGGAGCGCGGGCGCCGGCGCATCCTCCGCTATGCGGCCGGTGCAACGGTCGCTGATCGCCCGTCCTGGCTGGCAGCGCGGGATGCGGGCTACCTGCGGGCCCTGGCCGAATTTGGCGTCGAACCGATCGACGCGTTAACCGCGGCGCCGCCGTCAGCGCATCCGGCCTCGCAAGCGGAATTCGATGACTTCGTGCGGTTAACCGCCGGCTATCTCCTCGACCCCTTACGGCGTCACACCGATATTGACGCGATCATGGTGGTGTCCGACGGTTTCGTGGCGCCGCTTGCCGGGGCGTTGAAGTGCCATGGGAAGGCGCCGAACAAGGACATCCTGCTGGCCGGTTACGACAACTACTGGGAGGACAGCCCGCTGCTTCAGTGGGAATGCACCGCGCCGGTCGTGACCGTTGACAAAGGCAATGAGACAATCGGCCGGGAACTGGTTGAGGTGGTTGAGGAACGCATTGCTCTGGGCCATGCGCCGCCGCCGATCTGTCATACCGTGAAACCCAAACTGATCATCCCCGGAGGTACGTGATGCGGACGTCCCGACGTTTCACCTTGATTGAGCTTCTCGTTGTGGTAAGCATCATCGCGATTCTGGCGGCAATGCTGTTACCGGCACTGACGCGGGCGCGCGAGTCGGCGCACTCGGCGGCCTGCGCCGGTCAACTCCGGCAATTGGGTTTGATCCTGGCCATGTACCACGACGAGAATCGGGATTTCATGCCGCCGAGCACGGGCGGGTTCAGTTCGCCCTGGTGGATTCCGGCCTACTGGGTGCGGGAGTTCGAACCGTATGCCCAGCAGACCTACGGCGCCAAAGAGGATCGCATCTGGGTCTGTCCGAAGTTTGAAGGCGGCAACCATCGGGTCACCTATGCGTTCTGCACGAAAGACGGGATCACCAAAGCGATTAACGGCAAGCCGCGGGAGGTCCACTGGGAATCGCTGTCGCGCATCCCGGCGCCGGAGCACACCCCCTTCCTGGCCGATTGCACGCGGACGTGGAACTGGTGCGACACAGAAGCTGTAGCGGCGCACTTCCGACACCTGGCGTTTGACGCGGACTCCGTCTACCAGCCGGCACACATGCAGGGCCGCAACTACTCCTTTATCGACGGCCACGTGCAGTGGTATTCCGGTCCGCCGCCAAACTACGGTGTCGACGAGAAATTCACCGTACAAGCTCCCCTTAACTAGACACCCACACCATGGATCCATTCACAAACGCCTCCCCAACGCCCATGCTGTACGCAGACGCCCACGGCCGCGTGCGGATTCGCGAGTGCTGCGGCCTGGAACACCACCGACAGGTCGTCACTTTTTCGCTGCCCGGCACGGCTGACGCCATCTGCTGCTTCACTGACAGGCACACTGGCCAGACCTTTCCGGTCCAATCTGCAGCTGACAACTCCGTTCATGTGCTCCTGGCTCTCGGTGCCAACCAGGAACTCGAGCTTTCGCCAACGACAGACCGGCCCGTGTTCAGCCCCGTTCACCTCAATACGGACAAACAGACCGCGGTGCTCAGTAACGACAAACTTGCGTTGCGTCTGGCATACGGTTCCTGGCGCGCTCCCACTCCTGCGGGAGTTGACAGCACGACGCAGCCCGGTCCGATTGTCGGCGTACGAATTGCGAACGGCAACTGGCGCGGACGAACACTGCTCGACACCCGGCAGCACCTCCTTTCCTGGACGGGCACCCTCATCGAGGAGGGCCTCATTCGGTGTGTCTACGAATATCGGGCACACCTGGTTGACGGCAGCAGCTACCGCATGCGGATCACACTGGACGCCGAACAGGTGTTCGCTCGGATCGACGAGGAGTTCAGCGCGCACGAAACCGACCAGATCGTCTGGGACTTCTCCAGCGACGATCTGCCCAAAGAGGCGATGTTGCTGGATCCGTCAGCCGGTTACACGCCGCAATTCCTACAGTACCATTTCGACCAACGCGTCAAACGGATGTACGGCTGGACGCAGTACTCCCAGATGCCCGAGAACTGCGATGGTTATTGCCTGCCCCTTCCCGGCGATGAGACCGTTGGGTTCTTCGCCATGGACGGCGGGCGGTGGCGCGGAGGCCGCCTCAACCATCTGGAACTGTGGACGCGACGCTGGCGTGCCGGCGACCCGCTGACCCGACGGCTGGCACCACCGGAGAGTAAAGCCGACAGCATGCCCTCGCCGGACCGCATCCCGGCACGCGGCAAGCCCCAGTGCGAAGCCCACTGCAATCTGGAAGGCTGGATCGGCAAGGGCTGTCGCAGCTTCGGTTTGATGGCCTGTCCCACCGCGGACATCTGGGCGCCCGAGGGTCCCCCAAAGCGCAACGCGGCGCCGATGGCAGACCGTCTCGGCCACTTCGACGAGAAGCCGGACCACGAGCAGTACTCCCGGCAGCAATGCCTGCTGCGGCGGCTCCAGGTGCAGTGCGGCTGCTTACCGCTGCAGCAGCAGTTGGGGCTAACGTTTGAGTGGCCGCTGGAAGAGGCCGGTCGTTGGCAACCAAACGAGTTTGACCCACTCGCCCACTGCGAGTTTGATGATGACAGCCACAAACTGCAGAAGATCGAGGAGTACCTTCAGGCCCGCGTATTCGGCTACTGGCACGGCGCCGGCGCGTCCTACTCCAACTGCGTTGCCGGCCGGCGCATCGCCCCATACATGTTCTATGCCGAAGAGCTTCGAAGTCGTGGCGTCGTCGACACTGAGACGGTTCAGCGCTGGCGCAGTTGGTTCGCCTTCCTTGCGTACCTGTACCATTCGGACACCTACTACCCGGGTGAGATCTCGATGCTGTCGCCGGAGTGTGTCAATTCGATGGAGCCAACCATCGAGGGCATGGCCAACCAGAACTTCTACACGGATATCATCAACGTCCACGGCACTGCCGGTCACGTGTTCGCCAACCATCCGGCAGCGCGCGAGTGGCTGACAAAGTTCGACGTCATGTGGCAGAAACAACTCGACTACCACCGCTACCCCGAGAGCGGCGTCTGGGAAGAGAGCCATACGTACTTCCAGCACGTGCTGTCCACTGTCCTCCCCCTGCATCGCGTGCGCCAACTCGCCGGCCAGCACGACGCCTTTGCGGCCGAGGCGTTCCAGCAGTTGATCGAGGGCGCCATCCATCAGGCCACACCGACGAATGACTTCTATGAGAACCGCCGACACGTCATTGCTATCGGCGACCACTTTGCGAACCCGAAGCTGTACCACCGCCTCTACCGGGTTTGTGCGCAAGGCGTTGCCCCCCACCGACCGCAGTTGGCAGCAGAGCTGTACTGGTTCTACCGGGAAATGGGCGGCACACGTGATATCGGGATTGAACCGGCAGAACCAGACCTTCACGATGAACACCTGCAGGGGCTCGGCGTGTTCTTCCGCGGCAAGGACAAGGAAGCCGGCGAGACTCTCCTGGCCCTGCGCACCGGCAACGCCTGGGGCCACCACCACGAAGACGACGGCAGCATTCAGCTGTTTGCCTTCGGCACCCAGTTGATCGGCGACAGTGCCTGGGGCCACCTGCAAGCGGGCAATACCAAGCACTCCGCTGCCGGGCACAGTCGCTGGCAGCCGAAGGACTGGAAACCACTGCACCACCGATTCCGCTTCAACCGCGGCTGGGTGCAGAGCTTCGGAGACAGCCCCTGGACCTACGCGACAACCTACTCGCCGCTGCACATGCACCGGGCCGCACACGGCGTACATGTGACGATCCCAGAACCGATTCATCACTGGCGCAGTGTTGTCCGTCTGCAGCCGACGCTGTTCCTGGTTGTTGACACCTGTCACAACGACATCCCGCAGGAAACACGCTTCCATGTCCGGCCGGGAGACCTGGACCTGACGGAATCCGGCGCCACGATTTGGTACGACCGATGCCAACTGTCGATCACGCCGCTCTGGACGACAGAAGCCGTGTGTCAGCGACGGATTGAATCGACCCAGCCTGCCGGGGCAATTGTCACGACCGAACTGCTCTTCGACGTCGGCAGTACGCGTCACCAGGCCTGGTTGGTCCATGTGGCTCCGGCCGGGAACATGCAGTCGGCAGTCGACCGGGCTGGCGACCGCACAGCCGCGATTGAGCTCGGCAACGAGAGCTGGAAAATCGGCCTGAAAGCAGAGGTGATCGAGATCGCCGCCGCGGACGCCGCCCTTTGCCTGAACCATCGGCTCGGCGGCTGACCACCAGGTCGGCCGAAAACGGAGTGGATATCCCCGGTTCCGGTGGTAGCTTGCTTGTCTACGCAAACTCGGATAGATAGGTAAAGACACATGGGAACTCGGGACGCACAGACGGCAAACCTGGTTGACGAACACGCGACATTTCTGCAGGACGGCGCCCACGACGGCATACTGACGCTGTACGAGGGGATGATCGGCGACATTCACGTCCCGGATGCCTTACAGCACGTCACGGAAGTTGTACGAACGGCACTGGACGCCGAACGCGCAACCACATATCTGGTTGAGCGCAGTACCCAGGAACTGGAATCGGTGGCGACCATCGGCAATGTTGCCCGTATCGTGCGGGTCCCGATCCGGCACACCTCGCTCTCCGGCTACTGCGCTTTGACGCAGCGCGCCTTTCTGGTTGATGACGCCTACGGCGATCTCTCCCACATTGACCCTACGCTCCGGTTTGACCGCAGTTGGGATGAGGCCAGCGGCTTTCGCACCCGCGATGTCATGTGCGCACCGGCTGTCTTCCGCGACGAGACGCTCGGCGTCGTGCAGGTGATCAACAAGCAAGGAGCCGAAACGTTCAGCGAGGAGGACCTGACAACGTTGCAGCGCATCGCGCGACTGGTTGCCTACTCGCTCTATCACGCCAGGATGTACGATGAATTAGCCACACTGAAGTACCTGAAGAAGGAAGAGGCCAAGTTCATGCGCATCATGGTGCACGAACTGAAGTCGCCGGTGGCAACAGCCAAGATGGCGGTCGACGCCGAGGCCTTCATCAACCCGGGAAATGAAGCCGTCTGCAGCCTGTCGACAAAGGTCGGGGAGAAACTGGATACACTACTTGACATGATCGGCGACGTCCTGCAGTTCTCCCGCGTACGCGACGGCGCGCCGTTGGGTAAAGTCGCGGTGATCGACCTGCGCACGCCGGTGCATGAACAATGCATGGTCTACGAGGAACAGGCACAGCACAAGGGGATTGGCTGGGAAACCCGGCTCCCGGCCGAAGAGTGCCGGGTGCGTTTCGACGAAACCGGCGTGAAGCTCGTCGTCTCGAATCTGGTCGGCAACGCCGTGAAATACACCAACGAAGGAACCGTTTCCGTCTTCGTGAAAAAACATGACGACCGTGTCACACTCGAAGTCAAGGATTCGGGCATCGGCATTCCGGCAGACGACATCCCGAATCTGTTCACCGACTTCTACCGCGCCAGCAACGCACGCCGGAGCGAAATCAAAGGTTCCGGTGTCGGCCTCGCCGGCGCCAAGGAGATGATCGAGCGCTTCGGCGGTACCATCTCTCTGGAAAGCGTCGAGAACGAGGGATCGACGTTTACGGTGAGTCTCCCTGCAGCGGAGTAGAGCAAGTTCACGGGGTTTCCAGGGCGGACGAGTCGGACCTCTCTTGGCGGATTTCTTCTCCGCTTCTGCCCCCATGTTGCTCAAGCAGGGATATGCATTCCTTCTGAGTCTCCGACAGGAACACCTCGCTACCCTTCTTCAGGAGATCCAGTGGCGTTTCCCCTGTTGCGTCCAGTGCATTGACGGAGAGCCCGTGGTCGATCAACACCTGCATCGATCGAAATTCGCCGGTTGCGGCGGCGGCGTGCAGTGCAGAGCGCCCCTTCTCATTGACCGCCGAACCATCTGCCCCATGACCCAACAGGGCCGCAACAACCTCACTTCGCCCTTCCTCCGCCGCCCTGACTAGATGGTCTCGACATCACTTCGCGAGTCGATTTCCGCCCCCTGCTTAACCAACAGGTCGACCATCTTCTGACTGCGAGCGAGGTGCAGGCAACGCCTATCCCTGTAGAAGGCAGAAGCGGAGGAATTACCGATTTGGTCCGCACATCAGCAGCCACCAAAGCTGCCCCGACAGTCACGGCGACCACAACACGAGTGCTCACCACAGCCCGGTCAACACGCCCACCAGCCACAACCCAACTACGATTGCTGCCAGAATCGTCATTTCATCTCCTGCGATGAAAACACGAGAATAGGCTGCGCTCTGAAGCACCGGGCTTGCACCGCAACTTGCGATCAATTTCGAAACCTCCTCGCCGCAGGCGAACACGGAGCGCGGAGTTGCACTCCGCTCCTACTCCTGGCTACGCCACCAGGAACTACCAAAGCGCCAATCGGACGCACTGCAGACCAGCCCCGCCTTCACCGGGTTGTTTTCGATGTATTCGACCACCTTGGCAAGGTGTTCCCGGTCGCGAACAAAGCGATCCCGGTAGTCTGGCTGCCACACAGGCTTGCCCTCTGCATACGGCTCCAACATCGCTGGTGACGGCGCAAGCACTCCCTTGATCTCGCGAGCAGTGTGCCGTTTCCAGGACTGGACTATTTTGCCCACGGGAGTGCGGCCAATCACCTCGATGAGGACGTGAACGTGGGTGGGCATGACCGACCATGCCAGCAAACGGTACCGCTCGTCATCGAAGTGGAGCAGGCTCTGTTCAACCACAAATGCGCATTCCGGACGCTCCAGGATACAGCTGCCATGACCGGCGTCAGAGAATTTCTCCAAAGACCTCCTAAGCTGTGTGCGCTTTCGGGCCTCAACTGTCCGCGCTGGCTCCGGAAGTGCATTCAGAGGAGTACCCGCCCCCATCACTCCATACTGCTGCTTCATCCTGCGCAACGCTTCCGCCGGAATCGCGTCGGCAAGCCGAAACGTGATCGACTGAACCCCCTCCACGACGTCACAGTGCGGCAGGTATCCCCGGCTATGCCAGCGGAAGCGGTCGTCCGGCCAGTTGCCTTCTTTTCTTACGTCATCCATCCTCTGACCCTTCGGATTTGGGCGGAGTGCAACTCCGCGCTCCGTGTGCGGCTGCGCCGCGTTTAGGCGGAGTACAACTCCGCGCTCCGTGTGCGGCTGTGCCGCGTTTGGGCGGAGTACAACTCCGCGCTCCGT
>CAYLNH010000025.1:0-29084 GCA_964384625.1 uncultured Lentisphaerales bacterium | reverse complement strand
CGCTCCGTGTGCGGCTGTGCCGCGTTTGGGCGGAGTACAACTCCGCGCTCCGTGTGCGGCTGCGCCGCGTTTGGGCGGAGTACAACTCCGCGCTCCGTGTGCGGCTGCGCCGCGGAGTGTTGTCAGCCGATTGGCTCGATGGTGTAGCTGTATTCGTAGGTTCCGGGGAGGACCTGGTACTCGGGGTGGATGCACTTGCGCCAGCCGACATCACCGCCGACGCCGGCGTGGACGTGGTCGATGTTCAGATAGACCTCATCGCGCGGCTGCAGCTCATGCGTGTGCCGAGCGGCGTCGTAGTCGGCCACGGTGGTGCAGTGCACGTCGAAGTGCAGGAGCTCATGCCCGGAGATGCGCAAGCCCTTGCCGGCTTCGTCAGTCAATGTCAGCCAGCGCACGTCCTCCTTGCCGCCGTTCTCGACGGGGAGGATGTAGTCGACATACTGGTCGTCAACCGTACTGTGGTAGATGCCGACGCTGGCGGCATCCTTCCGGTCGGCATAGTTCTCCCACGGGCCGCGGCCATACCACGAAAGCCGCCGCAGGCCGCTGGGAAGCACCAGAGTCGTACCAATGCGCGGCAGCACGGAGACGTCTGCTTCGGCAGTGACCCGATGGCGAACATCGATGCGGCCGTCGCCGTGGACGCGGTATGAGACGACAGAATCAAACCGGGTATCGCAGCCATCGACCGTCATCGCGGAGACAACGTCAACGGCGACTTCTGACTCGGACACGTGCCCGAGATTCACCGACGTGACTGTCCGTTGAAGCTTGTCGAGCCCGGCTTCGCGCCACTCCCTGGCGTAGCACCAGCCGTTGCCTTCGTCGATGCCGGTTGGCGCGCGGAAGAAGTTCGCCGTCGCACCGGCGACAAGGAGGTCGTTGTCGTTCTGCTGCAGCGCAATGGTGCCCTTGGAACGGTCAAGAATGACCGTTGCGCAGTCACCGGAGATCGTGACGGCGTTGCCGTCGTCAGCCAACGAGAGGGGCTCTGCCGCTCTGGAAGCGGGGACGGCCGGCTTGCGGGCGGGCAGCACGATCTGGTCCCAGTAGACCTGGTGGCCGGCTTTGGCCCAGGGCGTGTCTTGGCTCAGCGTGAAGGAGAGATTGAGGAAGTACTCCGCGCCGGGTTTGGGATCAGTGGGAGTGTTGTACGGCACCACCAGGTTGGTGTCTTCACCGGCTCCCAGAGCCGGTGTCTCGACGGTGCCGGACTCGATCTCAACGCCGTCCTCGATGACAGCCCAGGCGATGTCCAGGTGGCTCAGGTCGAGCGCGTGGTAGCGGTTGCGCAACTGCAGTTCGTTCCGCTCCATGTTGATCGCCACGGTCTGTACGGGGGCCTGCTGCTTCTTGATCTCCCAGGCGCCGGGATACGGCGTCAGGTCCGGCAGGACGACGCCGTTGAGACACATGTCGAGGACCGGGTCGGTGACGCTTTCACCGAAGTCGCCGCCGTAGGCCCAGTACTTCGTGCCGTCTTCCGCAGTCTGGAAGAGGGCCTTGTCTGACCAGTCCCAGATGAAGCCGCCCTGGAACTGCGGGTACTTCTCGATGTTGTCCCAGAACTCTTTGAAGTTGCCGTTGCTGTTGCTCTTGGAGTAGGCGTACTCGCACATGACCATGGGGCGCGGATCGGTTTCGTCGGCCATGACGTCGGCCACCCAGTCCATGCCGGGATACATCGGCACGCGGATATCGGAGATCACGGCATTGGGGTCCTGGCTTTCGTACTGCACCAGCCGGGTCGGGTCGTAGTAGCGAATCCAGCCGGCCATGCCGGCGTGGTTCCAACCGGCGCCGGACTCATTGCCCAGCGACCAGGACACTACGCACGGATGGTTCTTGTCGCGCAGCACCATGCGCTTCGCCCTCTCCAGGAAGGCTTCAGCCCATTCCGGGTCTTTCGCCAGCAGCGTGCCGACCTCGTGGGTCTCGAGATCGGCTTCGTCGATGATGTAGATCCCCAGCTCATCGCAGAGATCGTACCAGCGCGAGTCATCCGGGTAGTGGCTGGTGCGAACGGCGTTGAAGTTGAGTTGCTTCATCGCGACGATCTCGGCGCGCATCTTCTCCAGCGGCACCGCCCTGCCCCACTCCGCGTCGTGCTCGTGACGATCAACACCACGGAAAACCAGCCGCTTGCCGTTGAGACAGATGATGTCGTTCTTCAACTCCACCTGACGAAAACCCACCCGGCAGCTTTCGAAATCGACTTCGGTGCCAGCGCCGTCAACGAGTGTCATCAGCACGGTGTAGAGATAGGGCGTTTCGGCGGTCCATTTCTTCGGCGACTCGACCGGGATCTCGAACAAGGCGGCACAGTACTCGGGCGTCGGGCCGTCATTGCGGATGTACATCGGCGTCTGATGCGAGATCCGCGCCTGCGTCTCGGGGACGACTTCGTTGCCGTCGGCATCGAGCATCCGAAGCTTGACGCTGTACTCGGTAAGGCCTGCGACCTCGTTCATGAAGCACCAGCCCTGCAGCGTGGCGTTCTCGTAGTCCTCATCGAACACCGTCTGGAACTTGTAGTCGCGCAGATGGCCCTGCGGTTTGCTGTAGAGCAGGACCGAACGCTGGATCCCGGAGAGATGCCAGTAGTCCTGGTCCTCGAGCCAGGTGCCGTCACTCCAGCGCATGACCTGCACGGCCAGCGTGTTGGCGCCGGCACGGACATACTCGGTCAGGTCGAACTCGGACGGCAGTTTGCTGTCCTGCCCGTAACCGACCATCTCGCCATTGACCCATAGATAGAACGCGGACTCTACTCCTTCGAAACTGATCAGCGTCCGGCGGCTCTCCCAGTCGGCCGGAATATCAAAGGTCGTCACATAGCAGCCGGTGGGATTATTGGACGGCACGAATGGTGGATGCGGGTGACCGATCTCCGGATCGCTGCCGGTCTGCAGCACATGGGGTTCGTTCGGGTCGGAGTAATCGAAGGGATAGCCCATGTTCGTGTAGATCGGGACGTCGTAGCCCTGCAGTTCCCAGTTCTTCGGCACGATGATGTCGTCCCAACCGGACACATCATAGCCATCGGCGGAGAACCCTTCCGGGACCTCCTGCGGCTTGGGCGCCAGGTGAAACTTCCAGGTGCCGTCAAGGACCTGGACATACTTCGAGACGCGGCGATCACAGCCGGCAGCCTGTTCGGCGTTTTCATAGGCGCCCAGCGGGGAGTGCATGGGTTCGCGATTACGTTCGGTGACCTTCTGGTTTTCCCAATCGTTTTTCGGCATATGCTGAATCCTTAACGGCTGTTCTTGCGGTTGATTGCGACGCCCTTCCGGGGGCTCCTCGGGATGGAGCGTTCCGGTTCCAAGGGCGCTGCCCCGGGCTGCCTTGCAGCGCCTCGACGGGGCTGAAGCGGGTGCCGCCGGGGGATGCCAGCATACTCCACGCACCACACGATTCAAGCGAGGCCGGGGAGACGCACGGCGTGCCCTGATTCGGCGTCACCGAGTCATCGGGTCATAGTCTCCTCCCGAAACCAGAGTGCGCCGCCGGTTACCGGTGCGACGCTCACGAACAGGCAGTTGAGGCTCAGCGAGAACGTTCCTGAGCTTGTCAAGGGACGCCCAGGGCCGGAATCCGTACCTGGGCATTCTTTTCGGTCGGACGTTGCCATCCGGGGGCAGTGGCGGCGTCGGCCCGGATGCCGCCCTGGCACGCATTCGGCGGGTTCGTTTTGCAGAACGGCGGAATGCGGGCAGTGTATGTGCTTGCCTGAATCTGAATAGAAGGAAGAGACCATGCCGAAGATCACGTTCATGGGTGCTGGGAGTACTGTGTTTGCCAAGAACATCCTGGGTGACTGTATGTGCTGCGAGGCGCTGCAGGACTCGCACCTGGCGTTGTATGACATCGACTCGGCCCGCCTCAAAGAGTCAAAACTGATGTTGGAGAACATCAACAACAACGTCAACCAAGGCCGGGCCAGGATCACTGCGCACCTCGGCGACCGCGGCCGCAAAGCAGCCTTGCGCCGGGCGAATTACGTCGTCAACGCCATTCAGGTCGGCGGCTATGATCCGTGTACGATCATCGATTTTGAAGTCCCGAAGAAATACGGTCTGCGCCAGACCATCGCCGACACGCTCGGCATCGGCGGCATCTTCCGTTCGCTGCGCACGATTCCGGTCGTCCTCGATTTCGCCCGCGACATGGAAGAGGTCTGCCCGGGCGCCTGGTTTCTGAACTACGTCAATCCGATGGCGATGATCACCGGCGCGCTGCTGCGCGGCAGCAGCATCAAGGGCGTCGGCCTGTGCCACTCGGTCCAGGGCTGTGCGCGCGGGTTGATCCGGCACGTCGGCATGGATAACGAGAAGTATCCGCGACTGCAGTGGAAAGTTGCCGGCATCAACCACCAGGGCTGGCTGCTTGAGATCAGCCATGACGGCAAGGACCTGTATCCGGAGATCAAGAAGCGCGCGGCAAAACTGATCAAGGCTGAGCGCCAGAAGGGCAAGGCGACGCACCACGATCTCGTCCGCCTCGAAGTGATGCTGCAGTTCGGCTACTACATCACGGAATCCTCCGAGCACACCGCCGAATATCAGCCCTACTGGATCAAGAGCAACTATCCTGAGTTGATTGATGAGTACCGTATCCCGCTGGACGAATATCCCCGGCGCTGTGTCAACCAGATCGCCGGCTGGGAGAAGATGCGGGACGAACTGGTGCATAACACGAAGCTCAAGCACAAGCGCACACACGAGTACGGCAGCATCATCATGGAAGCGATCGAGACGGACGTGCCGGCGCATATCGGCGGCAATGTCATGAACACCGGCCTGATCACCAATCTGCCGCACAACGCCTGCGTCGAGGTCCCGTGTCTGGTGGACCGCAACGGCATTCAGGGCTGTCATGTCGGGGATCTGCCCGAAGCCTGTGCGGCGCTGAACCGGACGAACATCAATGTCCAGTTGCTGACCATCGAGGCCGCGCTCGAGAAGAAGAAGGACGCCATCTACCAGGCGGCGATGCTCGACCCGCACACGTCAGCCGAGCTGAGCATCGACGACATCCGCAGCATGTGCGACGACCTGATCAAGGCGCACGGCGACTGGCTGCCCAGGTATCGATAGGGTCGTGCCGCCGGCTGCACTCCTGCCGTAATTCTGCACGCAGAATTCCTTCTGGGAGGGCAGCTTGCCGCCGGGAAACGGAACGGAAGAGGAACGGGGCGGCGACGTTCGCCGCGATGCGGTGGAGCTTGCGCGCCCGCCGCCGATGCCGGACGACTCCCGCGTTATCGAGACGAACGGTAAGCAGTCGAGTTCCCTTGCACCGGCAGTCCAAACCGAGTGCCCCCGCACCGCTTCCATGCCCCTGTCCCGCAATCGGGGGCGTGGGCAAACTCCGGCCGCGGATCTTGGCGCTATTGCACTTCACCGTCCGCCACGACAGCGCCCTGGTAGCGGATCTTGAAGGCCTTCAGACTTTTCGGGACCGCGAAGAAATATGTCATCTGCTTCGGCTTCCATTCGCCGTCGCGTTTGCTCATGTTGTGGCTCACACCGCGTGAAATGCCGTTGTGAAACTCCTCCCCCACCGGGACCACAACCAGACCGTCCACCGCCATCGTGATCCACGGGGTGAAGACGAAGAAGCGATCCGGCGTGTCGACGTTGCTCTGCTTCGGCGTCAACTCCAGCACCACCTTCAACAAAGCGCCGTCCGGATTCGTCACCACCGTTTCCGCGGCAAAGGCGCGTCGGGAGAACTTGCCCTTGACCTGATCCACGAATTCCGCCGACAACACCTTGACGGCAACGTCGTCCTTCGGGTCCGGCATGGGAACGGCGTTCTCGGGGACTTTGATCGCCAGTTTCTGCCCACCAACGTTCAGGCTGAACTCCTTAAGGTTTGCCGGCAGGACAAACAGGCCGCTGTAGACGGAACCGGTGGGCGGGTTCTCCTTCCAGTTGGCGGGACGATAGAGGGAGAGGGAAGATGCGAAGGGTTTGAAGACGCGCTTATCAATGCGGCCGAGGGCCGTCACCTTCTTGTCACCGACCAGAACGAAAATGTCATTGCGTCCGACGCGAACCCGTTGAACGGCGTCGGTCCACTTGCCGCGCGCCCGGAAGTTGATATCGACGAAGGCGTTCTCGCCCGGCTTCATCACTTCAACAGCGCCGGCTTTGCCGTTGTTGTCGACGTTCACCCGTAACGCGGAGAACTTCAGCACCTTTAGTTCACTGAACTCCAACTCGACTTTCGAGTCAGCCGCTGAGACAGCAATTGTGCAGAACAGAAACGCGGCAATAATCGTTCGCATCGGAAATCCTCCGGGTGAATGAGAAATTGAGGGGCGGCCTGGAACTGGCCGGCCCGAAACTCGTATTGACGAAACCAGACCCAAGGTCAGCAAGAATCGGCAATTTCCGGACTATATGGGCCTGGTGCAGGTTTTCCAGGGCGTTGTTCTGTACGAAACCCGACCCCCCAGCCAAGCGACCTTTTGCTGAAAAATACGGGATGAACGCCATCTTGTCCCCTGCTGGGTACGGTTTGACCGGCCTGCCCGAGCAGGAGGTAAGGGGCTGTAGAGAAATAAAGCTTACAGTTGGCTTGAGTTATCTCGGACAAGGCCAAGGCGTGACTGACGAAGATAATGAATTATCTGAGGAGGGAAAAACGTAGGCATTGTTCGAGAGAACCAAGAGCCTCCGGCGGTCAACTGTAAAGGTTATTTTGATGCAACCCCTAAAGCTCAAAATAGGAGAATCCAAGTGAGGCGCTCACGTGGGATGTCGACGACCGCGAACTGCGGCAGCCAGTCTGGTATGCCTTCGGCGACGGCTTGTCGCGCCAGGTTCACGAAGCACCGGAAGAAGCGGAAAGGCTTGCCGCCGCCATCCGGCGGCGTCTCAGTGCCGCACCGAAACCCAGCACTGACTGACAACGGATCCTGACAGAACTGTCGCCCCCGGACGACGCTTCCCGGGAATCGCTTCACCCGCCGCGAAACGATCCCCCCGGCTGTGCCGGGGGAATGTCGGCCTCCCTTCAGTTTTGCCTTCGCCACGACTCCCCCGCCCTTTGCTCCGGACCGGGTAGCTTTACCCGCCGCAAAACAGTGGTGAACAGATCCTGCCCCAAGACCCCATGGCCTGTGAGCGTATCGTACGACAGAACCTGGCCAGTGAACAAGGGCCCGCAACATCGTGGCAGAAAGAAGGCCGGCACCCGAGAAACGGATGCCGGCCAAAGTGTTCGTGGATGCCAGTTCTAGGACTTCCACAAACCGTGCACGTTGCACTCCTCACGAGCGGAAAAGCTCTTGCCTTCGATACAGCAGAACTTCGCCTTCGGCTCGTCGCCCGGCTTGAGGAACTGAAGATACGAGTTGCCGTCCACAATCAACTCGATCCACTGAATGTAGTGCTCGTCGGTCATCGGATGAATCGTGCTGCCGACGGTGACGGTGTAGCTCTTAGTCTCCGGGCCGCAGCACTCGTCTTCACAGCCGCAGTCCGCGACCTCGATCACCGGAACATGCTTCTCGGTGGAGGAGTCAGCCGTCTGCTCATCCATCAGGTTCATGGCCTGGTTACAGCAGGTGAGAGTGCCGGCATTGGCGCCGATCACTTCAACGGTGTTGCCGCAGACGCCGCATTTGTAAATCTGGAGGAGTTGCGTTGCCATAGAGAATGTCTCCCTGGTTTGTGTGTTCGATAGAGATCAATGCGTGTCCCCGAGTTGGGCGAACGGACCTTACAGTCGGCCGTCCCCGCGTGATTTCAACCCCGTGCGCCCCAAACGATACCAAATTAATATCATTTTAATCTGTGAATACGAAGATTTCCTGTTTGCGGTGGTAAGGGCTTACCTCCCGGCTATATTAGCCATTTTAGGTCTTGTCCAGGCTTTGCCGTGGGCCTGGATTTTGCATCCAAGTTTTTGTTCTTATTGAGGCGAACCCAGAGGAAAGGAAGTCGCAATGGCAGACGAGCAGAAAGTCATGAACCGCTGGCTGGTGGTCGTAGGAGCCATCCTGATCCAGCTCGCCCTCGGCGCGATTTACGCGTGGAGTGTGTTCACCCCGGGGCTGACTCGGACCGCACCAAAAGACATCGCGCTGCTCTATCGGGCGGAGATGTTGCAGGTTGAAGCAGCAGCCTATGCCGAGATGAAGAAGGAGCTGTCCGAGCCCGGCGACGAGCTGAAGACGGTCTTGAACAAGCTCAAGGTCGCCACGACGGAAGCTGAGATCAAGGAGTTGGAAAGGGATGAAGCGGCGATCATCGACACAATGAACCAAATCGCCTTGAAGTATGTCGATGCGAAGACGATTGATTCTCTGACCTACGGATTTTCGACCACGCGCAGCCAGGCGATTTTCTCAGCGGGCCTCGCGTTGTTCGCCATCGTCATGGTACTGGCGGGCCGGATGATGCCGAAACTGGGTCCGCGGACGGTGGCGATGGCCGGCGGCCTGGTGCTGGGCCTGGGTTATATGCTGGCCGGCCTGATCGGCGGCAAGAGCTTTGCGATGCATCTCATCTGCATCGGGATCATCGGCGGCAGCGGTATTGGTCTGGCCTATGTGGTGCCGATCGCCGTTGCCATGCGCTGGTTCCCGGACAAGAAGGGCATGATCACCGGTCTGGCGGTTGCCGGCTTTGGTTTCGGCGCCACGCTGTGGGTCAAGCTCGCCGGCGCCTGGGGCGCTCTGATCGCCACCCAGGGTCTGCCCAAGACGTTCCTGATCTACGGTCTGGTCTTCCTCGCCATGGTCGTGATCGGCGGTATCTGGATGAAGTTCCCGCCGGAAGGCTGGCTGCCGGCCGGCTATACGCCGCCGGAACCGAAATCGAAAGACGGCAAGGCCGCCGCCGGCTCGGTCGACCTGCAGAGCGGCCAGATGCTGGCCACGCCGCAGTACTACATGATTCTACTCACCTTCATCTTTGGTGCCGGTGCCGGTCTGATGAGTATCGGCCTGATGAAAGCCTGGCCGATTCAGGCGTTGACCATGAGCGGCATGGACCTGGCCAAAGCCAGTGCCACCGCCGGTACCGCCATGGCGATCTTTTTCTCCCTGGCCAACGGCATCGGCCGCATCGCCTGGGGCACGATCAGCGACAAACTCGGCCGGAAGAAATCCATCATCATCATGATGGCCGTCCAGGGCGTCATGGTCATTGCCTTCCAGAAACTGGCGGGCAATACCGGCATGCTCTATCTCGGCGCGACGCTGATCGGCTTCAACTTCGGCGGCAACTTCGCATTGTTCCCGACGATCACCGCCGACACCTTCGGCGCCAAGTACGTCGGCCAGAACTACGGCTGGGTCTTTCTGGCGTACGGTATCGGCGGCATCCTCGGCCCGATCATGGGCGGCAAACTGGGCGACCTGGGCAACTTCCCGTTGGCCTTCACCATCTCCGGCGCGCTCTGCCTGCTGGCAGCGGTGATCGCAGCCCTGATCAAACCGGTGGAAACACCCGCCGGCGTTGCATCCGCCGCCCCGGAAGCCGAAGCCGAAAACGACGACGCAGCCGACGATAACAGCGGCGACGCGGCCGACGACGGCGGCGACGGCGGCGACGGCGAATAGACCACAGAAATTGCAGCTTCAAGCGCCGGCAGGACCTCCTGCCGGCGCTTTTTTTGCGTGCTGAAGACACCCCAACCTGATGCGGGCCGGCAACCTGCGGGGTATCCGCGAAGAAGGCCTCGCCATAGCAGATTGTGCAACGCCTTCAGCGTTGACGAGTGCTTTGCCCATGGACCTGGGGTAAGCCTCCGGCCAACCCCAGGCTCGCAGCTGTCACGCCTTCAGCGTGAGGGAAGCGACAGCAGGACCAATAGTTGCGTCACCCAAACAACGACTCGCCGGCCCCACCCTACCCCAAGTGCCCGTCGATGGCCTGCCGCGCCAACGCCACCCAGCGGCCGAGTCGGTGCGGCTGGTTGTTCAGGGTATGGACGTCCTTCATGGCGAACTCAACGTTGCAGCCGCCGGCGATCCGCAGGGTTTGGCGGATATCCGCAAGGATCTCGTCCTCATCCCATTTCGCCGTACTGATCAACGCCGGATTGGGTTTGCGGCAGTAGTTGTAGCGATTGCCCATCGCAGCGGCCATCTTCTCCTCATCGCACCAGGGCGAAATCGAAACCTTGCGCAGATGCGGCAGGCGTTCGATAATCTCCCACCGGCTGTGGATCGGTTCACAGCAACCGTAGTAGCACAGACCGAACTTCTCGACGATCGGCAGTTGGTAGGGAAAGATAAACTCCTCGAACTGCTTCGGGCCGACGCCGACCGTCTCCTGCGACTCGGACAACACCCACAGATCCTTCAGCCGCGCCGGCCGGCCGGGTTCATAGTCGGCCGCCGGCAGCTCCGTGGTGTAGCCGATACCGCCGCTGCCGACGTAATCGGCTTCGTTGTTCAATGTCAAAAGGCCTTCGCGCTCACACCATTCAGCCACGGCAATGTGATCGTCCATGAGGAATTTCATCAGCGCCTGCAGGCCGTCAGCCTGATCAAACATGTAGAGCATCAACTGTTCCAGGCCGATGAGTTTGATGGCGCTCCAGGTCAACCCCAGGGTCCACCAGAAACTGCCGCGAATCTGCACGGGCATAATGCCGTCAACGACCTCCTCGAGGCGCGCCTTCGCCTGCATGGTGCCGTCACGATCCACCGTCGGTCGACGCGGCGTCAGCTTTTCGATATCAGCGGGAAGGTCCTTCAACGGCGCGTCCCAGACATAGCTTCCGAGCTTCTCTTCATTGTTGCCGCGGTGCATGGGGACGTCGACCCCGTAGCCGCCGAGATTCACGTGCCAGCCCACGGTCAGGTATTCGGGCACGACCCAATCGTCAGCGACCTTTTCAAAACGATAGATGACCCCCCGCAGCCGGCCCTCGATCCTGCGTGCGGCATCACTTTCACAAACGCACTGCAATCCCGGCTCCACCGCCAATTCCGCCATCACCCCGCCCGGTTCTGCGAGGACCATGGGGCGCTCCGGCTTCAGGTCGGTATGCAAGGTCCACAGGCGCTTGCGGTCCTGATTGGTCTCGCTGCAGGCGATTTCTTTGACGCGCCTTGCCAGGTCGCGGACAATATCCAATTCATGGGCGGGGATTGCGTCGGTCATCAGGAGGTCCTTCCGGTTGGTAGCCGATACTATGGGGGAGGAGGGACAATACTCAATGTTCACGGCTCAAAGAAAGGAGAGATGGTGTCAGGCAACGGGTATCGGGCCCATCGATTGCAGTCGACTGCTGTCGGTTGTAATCGGCCGCAGTCGAAATGAGCCAAGAACAGCGCCGATTCGCGGCGGGAAGAAGGCATGCGCATCGTGCTCACGCGGCAGCGGCGGGAAGTCTGCGAGATGGCGGCGGCGTGAGGGCAAAAAAAACCGGCGCCGAGGCTCATTCCCGGCGCCGATTCAGAAGGCGAAAGAAGCCGTTCTGCTACTCGCAGACGATGGCGTCCGCCGGGCAATCCTCGGCGCACTCCTTCGCGGCGTCTTCCTGGTCAGCGGGAACTTCCGCGACCTTGACGACGGCAACGTCACCGTCGAGCTCGAAGATGTCCGGACAACTGTCTTCGCACAGGCCGCAGCCGGTGCATTCATCAGCAAGTACTTTGACTTTCATGCAGGTACTTCCTTCTCAGGGTTGTGGGTTTAGATGGAACAAACTATCCACCGAAACCGGGAGGTTTCAACCTTCCGGCACGATATTTGCATCACGGCAATATTCGTTCTTGTAATTTTCAAGAATCCGGATGTAATTGGCGCGTTCAAAGGCGGTGGGATCAGCCACGGACTGCTGGTTCATGGCGCCCTTCATCTGCTCCAGCGAATCGTATGCCTTGTCCTTCAGGAACTGCTCCAGTTCCGCGTTGAGTTTCCCGATGTAGTCCGGGCCGTTCCGCAGCAAGGCGGACGCGGTGAACACAGCATCGGCGCCGGCCAGCAGGAACTTGGCCGCGTCGGCGCCGGTCTGCACACCGGTGCCGGCGCCAATGGAGGCATCGACTTTGCCGCTGAGGACCGCGGTCCACAAGAGCGGCAGGCGCAGTTCATTGGCTGAACTCAGCTCCAGGCTCGGCTCGACTTCAAGCTTGTTGACATCGAAATCGGGCTGATAGAAGCGGTTGAACAGCACCAGGGCATCGGCGCCGGCGTCCGCCAGGCGCTTGGCCATATTGGCCATCGAGCTGAAGTACGGGCCGAGTTTCATGGCGACGGGGATGGACACATTGTCCTTCACCTGCATCAGGATGTCGATGTACTTCTGTTCCACGAGGTCGCCGGTCATGTCCAGTTCGGTGGGGATGAAATAGACATTGAGCTCGATGCCCCTGGCGCCGGCGGCTTCGATCTTCTTGGCGTACTCGGACCAGCCGACGGGCGAGATGCCGTTGAGACTGCCGATGATGGGAACATCGCAGCTCTCGGCGGCTTTGGCGACGAGATCGAGGTACTGGTCGGGACCGACGCTGTAGTCATCGATCTGCGGGAAGTACGAGAGCGACTCGGCAAAGCGCTCGGTGCCGTAGCTCATGAAGTAGTCGAACTCGGCTTCATCATGTTTCACCTGTTCCTCGAACAGCGAGAACATGACGACGGCCGAGGCGCCGGCGTCTTCGAGTTGCTTGATGGTCTCGAGCCTGGCGGACAAGGGGGAAGCGGAGGCCGCAATCGGGCTCTTCAGTTTGAGCCCCATGTATGTGGTTGACAGATCCATCTGCCTTCCTTTCTCTTATTGGTTTTCGTCTTTCAACTGAAAGCTGTGCGGGCGGGTTCTCCGCGGGGAGAACCCGCCGCCGAACAACCGGTTTTACTCGAGACCGGCAAGGTCCTGGTAGACCTCCCAGTTGCGATCCACGTCCTTCTGCGCCAGCTCGATGAGCTGGGCGGCGCGTTCGGGCTTGCTGCGGGCGAGCATCTTGTACCGCGTTTCGTTGTAGGCGTATTCCTTCAACGGGATCTTCGGCGGTTTGGAGTCGAGGGTGAAGGGGCTCTTGCCCTCGGCCTCGAGCGCCGGATTGTAACGGAACATGATCCAGTGGCCGGAATCAACGGCGGCCTTCTGCTGGGCCGGGCCGTTGGCCAGGTTGATGCCGTGCGCGATGCAGTGGCTGTAGGCGATGATCAGCGACGGGCCGTCGTAGGCTTCCGCTTCGTTGAACGCCTGGATCGTCTGCTTCGGGTTCGCCCCCATGGCGATGCGCGCCACATAGACGTTGCCGTAGGACATGGCAATCAGGCCGAGGTCCTTCTTGCCGAGCGGCTTGCCGGCCGCGGCGAACTTGGCGACCGCCGCCCGCGGCGTGGCCTTCGACGCCTGGCCGCCGGTGTTGGAATAGACTTCCGTATCCATGACCAGCAGGTTGACGTTGCGGCCGCTGGCGATGACATGATCCAGACCGCCATAACCGATGTCGTAGGCCCAGCCGTCGCCGCCCAGCATCCAGATACTGCGTTTGACCAGGCTTTCGCAGACGCTTTCCAGGCTGCGGGCCTCGGGTTTGTCAATGCCCTTCAGCGCCGCCTGCAGCTTGGCGACCCGGGCACGCTGGGCGTTGATTTCGGCTTCGGTATTCTGCGTCGCCTCGATCAGCTCGCCGGCCAACTCCGAACCGATGTCGGTTTCCAGAGTTTTGAGGAGCTCCTTGGCAAACGTATTCTGCTTGTCGATCGTGACGCGGAAACCCATGCCGAACTCGGCGCAATCCTCGAACAACGAGTTGTTCCAGGTCGGGCCGCGGCCGTTTTCGTCGACGCAGTACGGCGTGGTGGGCAGATTGCCGCCGTAGATCGAGGAACAGCCGGTGGCGTTCGCGATGATCGCGCGATCGCCGAACAACTGGCTGAGCAACGTAACGTAGGGGGTCTCGCCGCAGCCGGCGCAGGCGCCGGAGTACTCAAACAGCGGATCGAGGAACTGCACGCCGCGGACGGATGTCTTGTCAACGTCTTCCCGCGAGATATTCGGCAGCGCTTCGCAGAACTCAAGGTTCTCGCGTTCCTGTTCGAGGATCGGCAGTTTGTCGCCCATATTGATCGCCTTGAGGCCGGCCTTCTCCTTATTCTTGGCCGGGCAGGCACCAACGCACAGCGTACACCCGGTGCAGTCCTCGACCGCGACCTGCAGGACAAACCGACGGCTTTCGTCGGCGCCTTTGCCGCGCAGCTTGGCGGACTTGAACGTCTCGGGAGCGTCCTTCAGCGCGTCGGCCGGGACGTTCTTGACGCGGATACAGGCGTGCGGACAAGCGAGCGAACACTGGCCGCACTGAATACAGACGTCCGGATCCCAGATCGGCACGTGCAGGGAAACGTTGCGCTTCTCCCATTTCGTCGTGGCCGTCGGGAAGGTGCCGTCTGCCGGCATCATGCTCACCGGCAGTTCATCGCCGTGACCGGCCATGATCATGGCCGTCACTTTCTGCACGAACTCGGGGGCTTCCGGTGAAACCACCGGCGGCATCTCGATGTCGCTGCTGGCCTTTTCCGGCACCTCGATCTTGTGCATGTTCGCCAGTGACTGATCGACCGCGGCGTAGTTCATCTCGACGATCTTGTCGCCCTTCTTGCCGTAGGTCTTCTTGATGGCGTACTTGATCTTCTCGATCGCTTCGTCCTTGTCGAGGACACCGGAGATCGCGAAGAAACAGGTCTGCATGATCGTGTTGATGCGTGTACCCATGCCGGTGGCTTCGGCCACTTTGTAGGCGTCGATCACGTAGAAGTTCAGCTTCTTCTGGATGATCTGGTCCTGCACCTTCTGGGGCAGGTGGTCCCAGACTTCGTCCGTCGGATACGGTGCGTTCAGCAGGAACGTGCCGCCGTCGACAATCTTGTCGAGCATGTCCGTCTTCTCGAGAAACTGGAACTGATGGCACGCCACGAAGTTCGACGACTGGATCAGGTAGGTTGACTTGATCTCATCCGGGCCGAAACGCAGGTGCGAGACCGTCTGCGAACCGGACTTCTTCGAGTCGTACACGAAGTAGCCCTGGGCGAAATTGTCGGTCTCGGTCCCGATGATCTTGATCGAGTTCTTGTTGGCGCCGACCGTACCGTCCGCACCCAGACCGTAGAACATGGCGCGCACCACATTGTCCGATTCGATCACGAAGCTCTTGTCGTAATCGATGCTGGTGTTGGTGACGTCGTCGATGATGCCGACGGTGAAGTGGTTCTTCGGCTTGTCGGCCTTCAGGTTTTCGTATACACCGTTGACCATCGCCGGGGTGAATTCCTTCGAAGACAACCCATAACGACCGCCGACCACCGTCGGCATGGCGTCGAGATCGCCGTTGGCCACAGCTTCGGCCAGGGCACCGACCACGTCGGTATACAGCGGCTCGCCGACTGCGCCCGGCTCTTTCGTCCGGTCAAGAACAGCGATGCGTTTGACGGTCTGCGGCAGGGCATCGACGAAATGCTTGATGGAGAACGGGCGATACAGATGGACGTTCACAACGCCGGTCTTGCCGCCCTTGCTGTTGAGGTACTCGGCCGTTTCAACCGCGGGACCGACGCCGGAGCCCATCAGGATGATGACGTCTTCGGCGTCGTCAGCGCCGGCGTAGTCGAACAGGTTGTACTTGCGACCGGTCAGTTCGCCAATCTTCTGCATGGCTTTCTCGACGATCTCGGGCGTCGCCAGATAGTACTTGTTGACGGTCTCGCGGCCCTGGAAGTAGACATCCGGGTTCTGCGCCGTACCGCGGACCACGGGGTGATCGGGGTTCATGGCGCGCGCCCGATGGGCAATGACAAACTCGTCCTTGATCATCGCGCGAATGGTCTCTTCCGGGATCAACTCGACTTTGCTGACTTCGTGAGACGTACGGAAACCGTCAAAGAAATGGAGGAAGGGCACGCGGGCCTCGATCGTGGCCGCCTGGGCAACCAGCGCCATATCCATGACTTCCTGAATGGAAGAACTGGAGAGCATGGCAAAGCCCGTGGAGCGCGTGGCCATGACGTCCGAGTGGTCGCCAAAGATCGACAGCGCCTGGGCGGCGATCGACCGGGCCGACACATGGAAGCAGCACGGGGTCAACTCGCCGGCGATCTTGAACATCGTCGGGATCATCAGCAGCAGGCCTTGGGATGCGGTAAACGTCGCGCCCAAGGAACCGGTTTGCAGCGCGCCGTGCAGCGCCGCGGCCGCGCCGGCTTCGCTCTGCATTTCCACCACCTCCGGAACTGTTCCCCACAGGTTTGTCTTGCCTTGGGCGGACCATTCATCCGCGTGCTCGCCCATGGGTGAACTCGGTGTGATCGGATAGATGATGCACACCTCACTGCATTTGTGCGCCACATACGACGCAGCTTCGTTGCCGTCAATGGTGACTAGCTGCCGGCTCATTCGGTATCCTCCATATGGGTTACTGGATAATTAACAGATAAAGCTTGTCTCAGGCACGCCGCGAAGATGGTCCGACAGGACCCCGACATGTCCCGTTCAGAGGCGCCATATTTGAGGCTGAAAAAGACGCCCGGCGCAAATAAATCGCGGAATGCGAACCATACGTGTCAGGTAGGCCTTCCGCAAGCCTAACGTATGTAAAAACAAGGCAAAGAACGCAGAGAACGGCATGCCGGATTCAGCGAGCTGCAGTTGTGCCACGGGCCCGGCCCTGTGACTCCCGCATGACGGCAGGCAAACAATGACTTGAACCAAACGGATCCTGAAAATCCGCTTGCATCGCCGCCCCACCCCTGCTATTTTCCCGCTGCTAACACGAGTTAGCGAATGGCGGGCAGTTGAGTACAGCATGCCTTCGCCCGATCTATACGGTCAGGAGAATCACGACTCAAAGGAGATTTCTATGCCTGGTTCCCGGATTACCCAGTTCGCCTTACTGTTTGCGATCCTCTTGCCCCCTGCCCTGCTGGCGGAACCCGACCCGATCAAGTTCCGGCAGCACGCTCAGAACCGCGGTGTGCTGAAGAACTTCAACGGCGAGGCGTCGGCCTGGCATGCGGCCTATTACGCCAATGATTTCCTCACCGCCTACAAGGCCTACAGCAACGTCAAATGGCTGGAAGAGGCCGAGAAATTCTACGACTTCCTCATCACCAAGCTGAGCAAAGACCCGGACGGCTACGAAGGGTGGATCGGTCAGACCATCGGCAAGACCGCCGGCATCCGCATGGACGCGCTGGTCGGCGATGCCATCCTGCTGGAGCCGATGACGCTGTGGGCTGAGATCGTCCTGAAGGACCCGAAACTGAAGGAACGGTTCGGCGCCAAAGCGAAAAAATACGTGAAGCTCGCCCGCCGGATCATCTGGGAGAAGTACAACCACCGCAACTGCTACTATGAAGACGCCGGTTACGGCGGTTACAACACGGGAACGAAACGAATTGACGCCAAGACCGGCAAATGGGTGAACCGCCCGGGCTCGCAGATCAGCGACAATCTGAACAAACACTACTCCGCCGGTATGGTCCTCCTGCGGCTCTGGCGCATTGATCCACGGCCCGAGTACAAAGAGCGCATAATCAAGATCTTCTCACGCGCCAAAGCCATGTGGCGCTATTACCGCGACGAAGACCGGGTCGTCTGGAACTTCTGGATGCCGCAGGGCCCGTACGACATAGAAGGCACGGCGCCGCGAAGCTGGGTGGCGGTCCATCCGAAACGTTCCGGCTACCAGGCCGGCGAGGTCCACGACTGGGTCGAGGTCTACGATTCCGGTCTGGTCTTCACCAGGAAGGACATCGAACGGATCATCCGCACCAACCACTGGATGATGGACCACGGCTACAAGTCCGCCGACGGCACGTCCAAGGCCGGCACGCTCTGGGGTGCGCTGGCGCGTTTCGACGAACGGATTCGCAAGGCGCATGAGAAGCGCACAGCGAAAGGCCGCAATGCCAAGCAGCAGATCGCGCATGCCTACCTGAAGAACGTGACCATGAAACAACTCGGCTGGAAACGCCTGTATGTGGACGACCCGAAGAAGGTCGAGACGGTTGACCCGCCCTTGGGTGACGGCAAACACATTGCCATGGCCATCGCCATCCCGAGTACCGTCGAAGTGATCAACGACGCCCGCATCAAGCTGGTTACCCAGACGCGGGTGGCCGGCACACTGAAGCTCGAACTCCTCAGCAAAGACGGCAAGGAGGTCCTTGGCCAAGTGGCCACCAAGAAGGTTGGCGGCAAGTCGGAATACAGCGCTCCGCTGTGGGACGGCACCAACCCGAAGACCGGCCGGAAGGACTTTGGCGAATACCTGATGCGCTGGTCGCTGAACGGCGAAAGCCGGGTCTGGCCGGTAGCGGTCAAGAAGGGAATCAAGCGTAAGAAGACAACACCGGACCCGCTGAAACCGGGCGAAAGCATTACGGACGGTTTCGAAGGGAAGCCGCACAAACGCTGGAAACCCGGACGGGCGGAAGTCAGCAATGAACAGGCGCACAGCGGCAAGAAATCCCTCAAACTGTCCAGCGGCGCCAGTGCCAAGCTGATCCTCGGCGAGTACGAGGACCTTCCCGTACGGATCTCTTTCTGGGTTTACGACCCCGGCAAACGCTTCGGCAAACGCACGCAGAACGGTGCCATGTGGGGCGTGCAGACCGCTGCCGGCGATAAGTTCGTCGTGCGCGCCACCTGGCGGCGCTACCTGAACGGCGACAAGGACTACGCCTGGTTCAACAGCGGCGAGAACCAGTTCTTCACGCCGCACCCGGCACGGACCGGCCGGGCCAAAGGCTGGAGTCAATGGGTCTTCGACTTCAGCCGGAACGGCAAAGCCGTCATTACCCGCAACGGCAAACCGTTGGGCAACCGCAAAGAGAAGTTCATCCCCGGGGGCGCGGTCGCACTGTACTTCGCGTCAAGTTCGCCCGCTGCCGGCCCGCTCTATATCGACGACGTGAAAGTCGAGTACCCGAAGAAATAGCGGCGCCCACCGCGGAACGGTTGGGCGCGGGCTGAAGGTCAAAGTGGAGCGGGCGACGAGGGTCGAACTCGCGACAGTCAGCTTGGAAGGCTGACGCTCTACCAACTGAGCTACGCCCGCTCGGGGAAAGGCGCATAAACTGGTATCGTTGGGTGCGGCTGAAGAAGCAGAGCGCGAAGAAGCGCGAAATCTGCTCACCCTTTCAACCAGACAGTACACTAGCACCCCGGCTGTGGCGGTCAAGCGTGCTGCAGGGAATCCCGAAACGGCCGGTCGCCGCCGTGAAGATCCGGTTAAGACGCCGCCCAGTACTTCGGGCAAAGCTTGAAATTCCGGCTGGATTTTGTATATTCCTGCGATGACGCGGCCGACTGTTGACAACGGCGTGATCGGGTTGTTTCGGACGGAACGCTGAAGTGCTGCAAAACAAAGATAAGTGCGAGGTGTAAGTATGGACCGGGGATTGTGCAGACGCACGTTTACGCTGATTGAGCTTCTGGTTGTGATCTCCGTCATATCAATCCTGTTTGCTTTTGTGGTGCCGGCGCTGCAGCAGGCGCGACTGAAAAGCCAGGGCATGGCGGGGAACGACCAATTACGGCAGATGGGCATGGGCCACAATCTGTACGCCGACGACTCGAACGAGTACTTCTTCCCGAGCCCGAACGAATATCCGTCGGCAGCTCAGGAATCGCCGTACATGTACAAGCGCAACCCGGACTTGACTGAAGTCGCCGTGGAGTACGACTTTGTCGGGCTGACCAAGCACCCGGTGCTGCAGTCGCCCGCGTGGAATGACTCGGGCAACAACGAAAACGTGCTCTACAGCCCGTGGTGCTACTACCCGAACTATCTGCTTGCCTTGAAGGAATCCGAGAAGATGTCCCCCAGGCCCAGTTACCCGACCGGGCCGCCAACCATCAGCCGGGGTACGGACAAACATGCGCTGATGTCGGAGATTGTTCTTGACGACAAGTACTTCGGCAGTCCACGAGCCGTACATGTGGAAGACGGCAAACGACAAGCCGGCGATCCCGGCTTCCTGGGGGTCAACTACGAAAATTCCTCGCACGTCTTTATGCAAGCCCCATCCCTGGCACACGTAAAAGGAACCTATGTCATCTACTACGACGGCCACGCGGATTGGGTGGATGCCCCGGATCTCGAGCGCATCGAGATTGAGAACATTATGGGTGGGTTCCCTTATTCAATGAAACAGGAAGGCGTGCACTACCCGCACCAGCCCGCCTGGTAAGTGGGAAGTCATTGACCAATGGTCAGCAGTAGTGGATCAGCGCCCCAATGGGTTCTTCACTTCGTGAGCGACTGAACCGGCGGGAACTCCATTTGCATCACAAGCATCCCTGCTTGTGCTCCACTCCATTTGCATCACAAGCATCCCTGCTTGTGCTCCGTTTTCAGAACGCTGTTCGGAAAGGGTAAGGCAGTGCGGTACAAGGGATGCTACCGTCTTCGGCTTGACGCGGGCGAGATACCGACTCCCAGAAGGTCGGGACGGGTACCATGCGTGCGGTGCACGATGAAAGCCCGAATGAAGTCGAAGCGGGCGTTGGTCAAGGGCTCAGTGATGATTGCGAATCCCGCCCAGTGGTGACGTTGTGTTTGACAACCGCCTGTGACCCCACATCGTGATGGGATCACGCCAACCCTATGGAGGTGGAATGAAAGAGCTTGCACATGTTGCGATCAACGCCGCCGCCGCGGCGGGCGCCGATTTCGCGGATATCCGGTTCGTCGACGAACGGCAGAACCGGGTATTCGTCGAACGACAATCGGTGAAACTGATCGACGAAACGGAAAGCCTGGGCTACGGCGTTCGCGTCCTGCTGCACGGCGCCTGGGGTTTTGCCGCGAGTACCGACGTGACGAAAGACGGCATCGCGAAGGCCGCGAAGCTCGCTGTCGAAACAGCGCGGGCATCGGCCACGGTGCCGAAAGGCGAACCGGCACGCATGGCGCCGGAGGACGCCGCCGTCGACACCTGCGTCGGCCCTTGCGACGAGGATCCGTTTGCCGTGCCGAACCGCGAGAAGGCAGATCTGCTGCTGGCCGCAACCGCCGCCATGCTGAATGTCGAGCATGTTGTGCATGCCTACGGCATCCTGCAATTCATCCGCCGCCGCCGGGTTATCGCCAACACCGACGGCAGTTTTCTGGATCTGACGACGAACTTCGCGGTGCCGATGCTGCAGGCGACAGCGGTAATCGGCGACGAATCCCAGAGCCGGCAATACCAGGGCGGCGCGAAGCAGGCGGGGTACGAGTTCATCCGCGAAGTTGACCTGGTCGGACACGCCAAGGGCTGGGCGACAGACGCCGTGACGAAGTGCAAGGCCGACAACTGCCCGGCGGGCACGATGGATCTGGTGCTCGACCCGATGCATCTGGCGCTGACGATGCACGAGTCCGTCGGCCACGCCACCGAGCTGGACCGCATCCTCGGCTGGGAAGCGAACATGGCCGGCCGCAGTTTCGTGCAGCCCGGGGACGTGAACGAGCTGCGCTACGGCAGCGAGATCGTCAACTTCACCGCGAACAACAATCTCGAGGGCGGCGTCGGCAGTTGGTTTTACGACGACGACGGCGTCAAATCGCAGACATTCCCGATCATCAGGGACGGGATCCTGACGAATCTCGGGACCACGCGTGAGACGGTGCCGATTGTCGGCTGGGAGCGTTCGAACGGCTGTTGCCGGGCGGACAGTTTCCGGCGTCTGCCGATCAACCGCATCCCGAATCTCTACCTGGAAGCAGGAACCGATGACACCGTTACCAGGGACGACCTGATCGCCGACGTGGAAAGAGGGATCTACATTCAAGGCATGGGCAGTTTCTCGATCGACCAGATGCGGAACAACTTCCAGTTCGGCGGCGACATGTTCCGGCTGATCGAGAACGGCAAGCTCACCAAGCCGTTGAAGAAGGTGACGTACCAGGCGCAGACCCGGCAGTTCTGGGCGAGTTGCGACGGCATTGCCGGCCCGTCGGACTGGCGGCCGCACGGCATCATGAACTGCGGCAAAGGCGAGCCGATGCAGGTGATGTACATGACCCACGGCGCCAGCCATACCCGCTTTCGGAACATCAGTGTAGGAGGGGCTAAACTGTGAGAACCAGGAATGAAGTCCAGGACCTCCTGCAGCAGGTTCTGGCGCACGTCAGCGCCGACGAAGCAATCGTGAATTACGCGGCCAACACCGGCCTGGCAACGCGCTTCGGCGATAACGCCATCACCCAGAATCTCAGCACCCGGGAAGAAAGCTTGCGGCTGGTCGTGGCCAACGGCCGGCGACACGGCAGTTCGATCACGAACAAGACGGATGCCGACGCCATTCGCGATCTCGTCCGGCGGGCGGAAGACATCGCCGCGCACTCGCCGGAGGATCCCGAGTACATGCCGGCGCTCGGTCCACAGGACTACCCGGAGGTGCCGCAACGCCACTTCGCCGATGCCGCCGCGTTGTCTCCCGCCGACCTGGCCGGGAATATCGCCGGCGCCGTCAAGCTGGCGACGGGATCCGGCTGTATCGCCAGCGGCCTGGCCACGGCCGGCGCCGGCGCCAACGCCATGGCAACATCCAAAGGGCTCTTCGCATTCGACCAATCTACGGGCACATCGTTCTCCACGACCATGCACGGCCCCGCCGGCAGCGGCGCCGCGACGGACCACGTGAAGTCGGCGGCGGAACTCGACGCTGCGTCGATCGCGCAGCGGGCCCTGGACACGGCGGTTGCCGCCCAGGATCCCCGGGACATCGAACCGGGCGACTACACCGTGGTCTTCGAACCAAAAGCCGTCAGCGACCTGCTGGCCTTTTTCACCTGGAGTTTGGACGCCCGCGACGCCGACGAAGGCACCACGCCGCTGGCCGGCCAACTCGGAAAGCAACTTCTGAGTGACCGGGTGACGCTGTACACGCAGATCGACGACCCCGAAATCCCGGCCTGTCCGTTCGGCGCCGACGGCTTGCCGATGCAGCCGACGACCTGGGTCGAAAACGGCGTCATCAAACGTCTGTATCACGATCGCTATTGGGCCGATCGGAAGGGCGAACGGCCGGATGCCGGGCTGCAGCCCGTATCGATGGCCGGCGGCGACGGCACGGTCGACGACCTGGTCGCCCAATGCGACCGGGGACTCCTGGTCAAAAGCCTGTGGTACATCCGTTACGTCGACGCCCGGCAGCTCCTGCTTACCGGCATGACCCGCGACGGCCTGTTCCTGATCGAGAACGGCAAGGTGACGGCGCCGGTTAAAAACCTGCGCTTCAATGAATCGCCGATTGTGTTTCTCCGGAATGTGGCGGCCCTCAGCGCGGCGGAACGGCTGGGCAGCACCCGCATTCCGGGTGTCATCAGTCGCGAGTTCACATTCAGTTCGACGACGGAATCGGTGTAGTCAGTTGTGCGGCCCGACGCTCGGAACGCCTGACGGGAATGCGCGGTCGAAACGACCCCGGCCACGAACGGAACGCCCGGCGGCTTTGCGCGGTCGAGACGACCCCGGCCACGAACGGAACGCCCGGCGGCTTTGCGCGGTCGAGACGACCCCGGCCACGAACGGAACGCCCGGCGCAACGCGAGGAAATGACCGACAACAGTGACAAACCGGGGAGCGGGCGGCTATATTCCGGCAGGCAGTAAAGGAGACAGGTCGTGGCCAGCTCGAAACCATTGGGCGACTGTTTGAAGCAATTCGCCCGCTATCTGCAGCTCGAACGCGAAGCGTCGGATCACACCATCGACGGCTACCGCCGTGACATTGTCCAGTTCGCCAAACTCGTCCTGGACGGCCCGGAGGACGTGGTTCTCGGGCCGGACAACTTGAACTTGTTTGCCGCGCGCGAGTACTTGATGAAGCTCCACGAACTGGATCTCGCCCGCAGCTCGATCCTGCGGAAGATCTCCAGTCTGCGCACGTTCTGCCGCTTCCTCGTGCGTGAGGACGTCCTGGAAGACAACCCGTTCACCGGCCTGCAGTCGCCGAAGAGCAACCGGCCGCTGCCGCAGGTATTTTCCAAGGAGCAGATTGCAACCCTGCTGGCGGCGCCCGAGGCCTACTGGCACAAGGAAGCCCTGCGCGAGACCAAGGGCGGATTCAAGGGTGATCCGGCCTTTGCCGCCGCCCGCGACAATGCGATCCTCGAAGTGTTGTACAGCGGCGGCCTGCGCATCAGCGAGGCGGTGGGGCTGAATTACGAAGATATCGATTTCTACGCCGGCACCTTTCGCGTCCGCGGCAAAGGCAACAAAGAGCGTCTCTGCGTGTTGGGCAAGCCGGCGAACGAGTCGATTCGCAACTACCTGAAGGAACGCGACCGTCTGGGGCTCGGCGGGCGCCGTGACAAGGGCCCGCTGTTCGTGAACCTGAAGGGCGGCCGGTTGTCGGCGCGTTCGGTGCAGCGGTTCTTCAAGCAGTACCTGCGCGAAGCCGGGCTGTCGCACGACCTGTCGCCGCACGCTCTGCGGCACTCGTTTGCGACGCATCTGCTCGATGCCGGCGCCGACCTGCGCAGCGTCCAGGAGCTCCTGGGCCACGAGAACCTGTCCACCACTCAGATCTACACGCACATCAGCATCGAACGCCTGCTGGCCGTGTATGAACAGGCGCATCCGCGGAGTTGAGCCGCCGGCTCAGCTGCTGAAGCGAAGCGAGATCACCGATTCTTCCCCGAGACAAAACCAGACGACGGCGCGCCGCATCGGCAAACGAAAGGCATCCGGCACCGGACTGTCGCCGCTCACAAAGATCAGGCCGTTGTCAGCTCGAATCTGCGCCTCGGCACCGGCGAGCTCAGTGACGGCAGACAGGCAGCTCTCTTCATCGGCTTCGACGATCTTGCCGCGGTCCCTCAGGCCGGCAAGCATGGTATCGGTCACCCCGGACGGCTCCACGTCCCCGGACTGCGGCTCCGGCAGGGTGAGCCCAACCATGTTGCCTGTGAAGAACACGGGCATCCCGGGCTGTTCACGGCGCATCATATTGACACTGGCATCGCCGGCGATCAAAGGGAAGACAAACAGCGTAACGCAAGGGGCCATCGGCAATGCCGACGCATCCGGTCCGGCAGCGGTGCCGGCATAGGGGGGTTGGTGCATGGTGGTCGTTGACGAGTCGATCACCTTGATCTCATACCCCGGTGCCGGCGACCACATGAGCGCCGCCCGATTCACCGCGCGCCTGGTCGCCGTCAACCCGCGGTCAGCGGCGACAGCCAACAGGTCGTCGAGATCGTGGACAAACTCATCAAGACAAAGACTGTCTACGGTTTCACGGACTGTCGGGTCCAGTCCGAGGCGGTCGGCAAGCCCATCCAGAAGCCGACCACGTTCATTGAACAACGCGGCATTGGCCGGCCCGAACGCCGGCCGCATCAGGCGATGGACCTCCAGGCCGGCCGCCAGAAAGGCGGCTTCCGAATCCGGTCCCGGCTCCACCACTTCCACGTGTTCCACGGCGGCGCGCCGCATAGCGTCCAATTCTTCGCCCATCGCGCCGGGGTCTTCGGGCTGCTGACAAGGGATCTGCATCGTCGTGGTCCTCCGGTTTCTCCCAATGTGCCGGCATCCGAGACAAATAGCCGGGGCCGGCATGGGCGCATATCGGTTCCGTTGGTCACTCTCTCGTACCGCGGCAGGAGTCGCACAATAGCGCGAGATACGTTGCCGGTCCAGCCATCGGCGGGCTTCTCGGCGCATGTTGTTCTGATGCCGATCACAAAGGTCGAGGATGCGCGGTCGAGACGACGCCGGCCACGGACGGAACGCCTGTGGGCTTTGCGCGGTCGAGACGACCGCGGCCACGAACGGAACGCCTGGCGGCTTTGCGCGGTCGAGACGACCGCGGCCACGAACGAAACGCCTGGCGGCTTTGCGCGGTCGAGACGACCGCGGCCACGAACGGAACGCCTGACGGCGGTGCGCGGTCGAGACGACCGCGGCCACGGACGGAACGCCTGACGGCTTTGCGCGGTCGAGACGACCCCGGCCACGGACGGAAACGGACCGCCCGAGACGATCGGCAGGACTTCTGTCGGACGCATCTTGTTTTCGATTCTCGAAACCCCGGGTCGCTTGCCGGCCCGGTAAATGAGTTCATCAGGGCAGGAGATGCCCCTACGATCCCGCGTTTCGGGCTCGGGGGGCGTTGGCGAAATGGTCATGTGCTGCAGCACACGCCCATTCCACCGCCTGCCGCGAGCCGCGAACCCCGGGCAATCCGTGGCGGAAAGACTTCCGCCGGATTTATCTAGCCACCGCGCGATTCGGTGTCGAGAATTGTCACGACGCCGTGGTCGGCGTCGACCAGGATGGTATCGCCGGTCTTGATCAGCCGGGTTGCCGGACCGACGTTGACGACCGCGGGGATGCCGTATTCGCGGGCCACGATGGCGCCGTGGCTGAGCAACCCGCCCTGATCCATCACGATGGCCGCGGCGTTCAGGAAGTACGGCGTCCAACCGGGATCGGTGAACGGCGCCACGAGGATTTCGCCGGGCAATACCTGGTCGTCGCCGGCGCGCAGAATGACGCGGGCCTTGCCCTCAACCCGGCCCGGCATAATCGCCAGGCCCGCCAGCTTGTGGTCCGGATCCACGTCTTCGTCCACACACATGGACGCATCGAACACCCCGACCACCACGGGCGGCGGGGTCAACTCGCGGTCGGCATTGTACTCCGCCAGTCGAGTCGCGATCTCTCCGTCCGGCGTCTCGCCGCCGGCAGCGACAGCCCGCAGTTCGTCGCCGGTCATGAAGAAGACTTCGTCCGGATCGTTCAGCTGGCCGGCGGCCGTCAGTTTGCGCCCCAGCGCCAGCAGCAGGCGCCGAACCGCCGCCAGGCGGCGGACCAACTGGTTCTTGAGATTTTCACGCACCACCGAGCACTGTTGTGCGCGCCCGGCAATGAAGCTCAGGGCCCAGCGCCGGAAGGGATCCCGGAAGCGCTTGCGCGCCGCTGCCAGAGCGGCTTCGCGGCGCCTTGCAACCTGCTCATAACGCTGCAGGAAATCCTCGTCCTCGCCGGCTTTCAGATAGCTCTGCACCTGTTGCAGGATGTAGTCCGGCTGTTCGCGCCAGCGCGGGTTGTGGACCTCGATCTCGCCGCGGCAGTGGTGGCCGTGGTCGCGCATGAAGGCGTCCCACTGCTGCAGCCAGTCGGCGCCCGCCGGGACCTCCTTGAGCTTCTCCCGCAGCGGTTCGAACTCCGCGGCTGCCGCTACGGCCGCCCGGACGTCCCGGTCGTTGCGCGCGCACTGGGCGAGCTGCCAGAGCGCGACGCCGGCTTTCGCGTGGGCGTTGTTGCCGACGCCCGCCAGCAAACGGCCGGCGACGGCTTCGCCGTCAGGCTTAAGGAACAGCCGGCAGAAGTCGTACAGCAACGGGGCGTAGGCGATGGCCACCGCGATCGAACTGACCAGCGGCATGGCCCGGATCAGGTGATCCTTGGCGCCCTCGACGGCGTGCACCAGTTCCCTGGGCGTCATGGCATCGACGTCGAGTTCGGTTTCACGATCCACCGGCACGCGGAAATGCGCCACGACTTCGCGTTCGCGTTTCGAGGTAAACGTGACGAAGTGCCAGAGAAGTGCCGGCAACGCGCAGAGGAATCGCGGCCAACTGAACTTCAGGTCGGGCAGGTCTTCCTCTTTCAGGTTCAGGACCTGCTGCAGACCGGGGTCGTCCTGGCGGCCGCCGAAGATCTCGGCCAATCGCTCTTCCCCGCCGCCGGGAGCATGTCGCAGACAGACGCGAATCGTGTTCAGGTTGAAATACAAGCGGCCGCCGATACGCCCGATCAACGGTGCGTCGCCCAGGTCCATGCCGACGCGTTTCACAAACGAACCGATGAGGGCGCGAACCAGTTCGTCGACAAACGACCAGGTAAACGGACACACCACGTCCGGCATGACTTCGCCGGTGTTCGCATTGGTCCAGATCTGGCGCCGGCCGTCGGCGCTCTCCGCCGGCGGCGCCGCGACAACGGTGACCGGCCGCGCCTGCAAAACCTGGAGTCGGTCGTCTTTGACGGCGAACTCAATGTCCTGCGGCCCGTCGAACAACCGCTCGATATCGCGTCCCAGACGCGCCAGATCCAGGATCTGGTCCATGTTGAGCGACACGAGCTCCTGCCGCTCTGCGGGCACGGGCTCCTGGCGGCTGCCGCCCTCGCCGTCGAGACTGCAGCGCGTGGTTTTCCTGCCGGTCTCTGACTCGAGCAGCGACAGGGAGTCCTTGGCCAGTTGGAAGCGGTCCGGACTGACCCGGCCGGAAACCAGGCTGTCGCCCAGTCCCCAACAGGCTTCGACCACCATACAGTTCGGATCACCGGTCGTCGGGTTGACCGTGAAGATCACCCCGGCAACGTCGGCGTCAACCAGTTGCTGGACGATGACTGCCATATCGGTCGCGGTCGGCTCGATGCCGTTGTGCCGGCGGTATTCGAAGGCGCGATCGGACCACAACGAAGCCCAGCAGCGGCGGATTGCGACGGCCGCCTGTTCAACGGTCTTGACGCCCAGCACGGTTTCGTGCTGGCCGGCGAACGAAGCCCCGGGCAGGTCTTCAGCGCTGGCGGAAGAGCGCACGGCAAGGTGGTCCCAGTCGAACGACGCCAGGACCTCCTGCAGCTGGTCAAGGAGGTCCCCGGCCAACGGCGCGTCAATGATTTTGCGACGCCAGGTTGCGAGGCCGTCGGCCGTCAGTTCCGCCAGCTCCGCCGCGGACGTCAGCCGCAGCAGGTGCTGCCGGCAGGCATTGCCCGGAATGCAGACGGCCGGCGGCACGGGCAGGCCGGCCTGCAGCAGGCGGCCCAGATTTTCCGCTTTCGGCCCGCAGCCCTGGTTCGGCTTGATCTCGTGGAGCGGGACAATCAGCAACCGTTGGCCTCCGTTGCAGAAACAGCACACCTCGTTTGCCGCCGGCACGGAGCCGGCGGCGGCGAATATGCCTTTACTGTAGCGTCCGCGCCACAGTCCGCAACTCAGCCGGGCGCATGGGGCGCATGTCATTTCCGTAGGTGTTTCCTGCCAGCAATTGGCTCGATCCTACGACCCCAGGCGGTTTACCCGCCTGGTGAAGAAGTTCATTAGTGGCTACAAGCCCTCACCCCTCACCCTGCTTTTCGGGCGCTGGGAAGCTGGCTT
>CAYLNH010000024.1:37171-44086 GCA_964384625.1 uncultured Lentisphaerales bacterium | reverse complement strand
CTGTTCAAAAGCTCAACGGCGGGCGTCGAATCCAACTGAATTTTGGCACAATAGAGATAAAAAGACGCCGCCGCAAACGGTTGCCGTCGCCGTCAAACCCGAGAAACAGAAGAAGCCGTCCCCGCCGGTTGCCGCCGTCCCGAATACCCGGACCGAGTTCCTGTATGATTCCGCCCGGGGCAAAACCCCCAAGGACCTGCGGCCGCTGGTTGTCGGAACGGTGAAGTGGATTCAGCAGAACTACGGTGACGACGGCAAGATCGTGACCCGTGCCTACGGCAAGAACGAGCACGGGCACTATGTCTTCTACCTCGAAGTCACGGCGGTGTTCACGGCAAAACCGGCGGCCTATCGCGAGACCTTCGCCCGGAAGCTCTTCAATCGTTGGCGGGCACTCTGCGGCGAGGCCAAGGTGACCCGGGGCGACAGCCACGTGCACGCGGTCCTGGTGAATCAGGACGCCCGGATTCTGGGCGGCATGCGTCTGCTGAACGGCAAGCCCGACCGGATCGGCGCCAGGTGAAGGCGCACTACACGCAATCTTAAAGCGTAACCATTACAATTCGCCGGTTTCCGCCTACAGTAGCACCATGGAGTTCGTCAACGAGAACCTGCCGAAACTGATTGTCGCCGGCGTCATCCTGACGTTTGTGGTGGTGATGTTCCTCCGGATGTGCCCGAAGAAATGTCCGTGTTGCGGCAAACGCGCCGTTCGGCTGAAGCGCAATCAGTGCTGCTCGAGCTGTCATTGCGAGCACGAAGGCAGCTACGTCTGCGATCTGTGCCAGGCGACGTTCAAGGATCTCGACGAATTGAAAGCGAAGCGCCTGGATTCGGAATTGGGTTGACGATTTTCTGCCGACGCCGCCGGCGGGCGGGAGGCGAACGCAAGCCGCCAAGCGTCTGGACATACTTCAAGAGCGATTCGTTTTGCCGCGGATTCAGGCGAAACCGTTAAGCTTACAGCACTTTCACAAAACGTGTAGCCGCTAATCGAGCAAAGCCTGCTGCAACGCCTTCAGCGTTGAACTGTCTTGCCACTCATCCCCGGGGTAGGCTTCGCCAACCCCAGGCTCGAGACTGTCACGCCTTCAGCGTGAGGAGTAGCAGCTACAGAAGAACTTGAGAAAGCGCCGATTAAAGCCGGCGCCAGGTACGGGGTGCTCCGCCTCGGCGGATCCGCTGTGGCGGACAGTCCCCGACGCGGTAAGGAGCAGCGACCCGCCGCGGCCCTGAGTCTTGCCTCGGCCCTCGTAAGGCGGGCGGGGGCTGCAGGCCCGGGAATTGGGTTGATGCTGAAACACAGGCCTGAAGGTGCTGGAGGTCTCCCGGCCCAACGGGAGCCGAACTGTGGCCTCACGTGAGCTTGACGGTCTCATTCAGGTTCGGTCCGACAGCCTTCTACGGCTGAACCGCCAGGCGAAAGCGGATGAACTGCTTCAGCTTCTCGTCCTTGCCGCTGTTCAGGTAGGCCTGCAGCACCTGCCTGCCCTTCTCCCCGCCGAATTGCAGCAGACCGGCGGCGCCGATACGGCGGACTTCCGCGTCGTCGTCAATCAGGGCATCGGTCAGGATTTCCCGCCACTCGCCGATCTGGCGTTCCGCGATGGCGGCAATTGCGCGCCGGCGGACGGCGGCCTTGTCGTCGAGCATCAATCCCATGAGCAGGTCTTCCGACTTGTCGGCGTCCAGGCGTTCGGCGAGAATCAGGGCGAGCACCCGGTTTTCCTCGTGGCGGCTTTCCGCGAGTGTGGTGATGGTCTTCAGCGGCAGATCGCGTTCGCGGGCGAGCAGGGCGCCGGCCGTCTTCCGGATATCGCTGGAGGGGTCCTCGATCAACTTCAGCAGGAGTCCGCGGTCGACGGGGCGCCAGTAGGATCCGGCGTAGGCCTTGAGCGCGGCAAGTCGATAGGCGGCACGACTGTGTTTCATGAGTCCGAGCAACGGCTTGCGGCCGTCCTCACCCAGGACCGTGATGAAGGAGATGATGCGGGCGGCCTGATCACCTTTCATGCGGCCGTCTTCCAGCCGTTTGCGGAGGGTGGGCCAGGCGTCCTTGTCGTTGGCGGCGAGCAGCCCGATCCAGGCTTCGGTCGAGACGGCGAAGTCTTTGTCGGCCGCGAGCTTCTTGAGGGCTTCGAGCCGGCCGGCGTATTTGCGGGCGGCCAGCAGCCGCGTGAGCAGCAGGCGGATCTTCTGATCCTCGTCTTTGATCAGGGGTGTCGTGCGTTCGACGAAGCCGCGGGTGCCGAGGAGAATCGGCGCCGCCTGCAGTGCCAGGATACGGACATCGCGTTCCTTGTCCTGCAGTCGGTCGAGAACCAGTTCGCGGTTGTCGAGGACCTCGCTGAAGAGCGACCGCCAGTTGGCCACCATGTTCTTGCGGACAATCGGATCCTTGTCGCTGAACGCCTTGAGCATGGCCCGGCGGACGGCGGCCGGGATCTCCTTGCCGCTCTCGAAGCGGACGCCGATGCGCCGCCAGCTCAACAGCAGTTTCGGCAGGTGCGTACTGGCGATGCGGCGGATACTGTCGTCCGGATCGCCGATCAGTTGGAGCATCGCCATGGCGTCGTCCCCGAATACGGGCTGGTTGATCAGGGCGACGAGGGCCGAGCGCCGGATGGCGGCTTCCTTATCGGCCAGCGCCGCGATCAGCCCGGCGCGGGCGTGCTGGTGGGAGTACTTGCCGAGAATCAGGACGGCGCGTTTGCGGACCTCGGCGTCGGCCGAGTCCATATCCTTGAGCGCCTTGGCAATGGTCTCGGCCTGGGTTTCCGTGTCCCGCTTGATCTCCGGAAAATCGTCCCAGTCCTGGGCTCTTGCGAGGATTGCGGCAAACAGTGCGGCTGCTGTCAGGATGTGGCGTAGACTCATGATTGTGCCCCATGGCTTCCATTCACAATACGCTGTGAACCGGGTTCGTGCCACCGGCTGACGGCGCAATCCGGCGTCTGGCAGCGAGGGCGAACTTATCGCGGCAGGTGAAGTTGGATTGCGGCAGGCGACGATTGACCGGGCAGCCTTGCCATCGGTCGGACTTGTGATATGTGTAGGCCCCCGTTTCCGGACGGACTTCAGGCGATTACCCTTGCGAACTTCAGGTATGAGGACAGACCATGCGCAGTGATACGATCAAGAAAGGCATCGACCGGGCTCCGCATCGCTCGCTTCTGCGGGCGACCCAGTCCATCAAGCGAGAATCCGATTTCGACAAACCGTTTATCGCGGTGGTCAATTCCTATGTCGACATCGTTCCCGGGCATACCCACTTGAATGAGTATGTCCAGACCGTCAAAGAATACATCCGCGAAGCCGGCGCCGTGCCCTTCGAATTCAACACGATCGGAGTTGACGACGGTATCGCCATGGGCCACGACGGCATGAAGTGGAGTCTGCCCAGCCGTGAACTGATTGCCGATACGGTGGAGACCATGCTGCGGGCGCATCCGATGGACGGCGCTATCTTCATTCCTAACTGCGACAAGATTATCCCCGGCATGCTGATGGCCGCCATGCGGGTGAACATCCCCTGTGTCTTTTTGTCCGGCGGCCCGATGAAAGCCGGCAAGCTGTCCAGCGGCAGGAAGATCGACCTGATCAATGTCTTTGAAGGCCTGGCCGGCGTCAAGAACGGCCGCGTTACCGAAGATGAACTGCTCGAGATCGAACAGAACGCCTGCCCGACCTGCGGCAGTTGCTCGGGCATGTTCACCGCGAACTCGATGAACTGCCTGTGCGAGGCCCTCGGTCTGGCATTGCCCGGCAACGGCTCCATCCTCGCCGTCGACCCGCGGCGCGAAGAACTGAAGATGAAGTCGGTGGCGCAACTGATGAAGCTGGTCGAGGACGATGTGAAACCGTTGGATCTGCTGACCCGCGAGTCCTTTGAAAATGCGTTCCGTCTGGACGTTGCCATGGGCGGCAGCACGAACACCGTTCTGCATACTCTGGCGATCGCCCATGAGGCCGGCATCGAGGTTTCCCTGAAAACGATCGACGAGATCGGCCGGAACACGCCGACGCTCTGCAAAATCGCGCCGTCTTCCGAGTATCACATCGAGGACCTGGACCACGCCGGCGGCATCCACGCGATCCTGAAAGAGCTTGCCAGGGGTGGGTTCCTGCATGCCGACGCCCGCACCGTCTCCGGTAAGACCGTCGCCGAGATCACCGCCGACGCCGCGTTCGATATTCAGGATACGGAGGTAATCCGCACGTTGGACAACCCGTACGACGCCAAGGGCGGCTTGCGGATCGTCTTCGGTTCGTTGGCTCCCGAGGGCGGCGTGGTCAAGGTCGCCGCGGTCGTGGACCAGATGCGGCAGCACACCGGCCCGGCGAAGGTCTTCGAATCCGAAGAAGCCGCTCAGGCCGCAATTGACGGCGGTGAAATTCAGTCCGGCGACGTTGTGATCATCCGCTATGAAGGCCCGCGAGGCGGTCCCGGCATGCGGGAGATGCTGGCGCCGACTTCAGCCATTGTCGGCATGGGCCTGGGCGAGTCGGTGGCTTTGATCACCGACGGCCGGTTCAGCGGCGGTACGCGGGGGGCCGCCATCGGCCATGTCTCGCCCGAAGCCGCCGAGGGCGGACCCATCGGGCTGATTCAGGACGGCGACCGGATCGCCATCGATCTGGACGCGGGCACAGTGGATCTGCTCGTCGACGAAGCGGAACTGGCTCAACGCCGGGACGGCTGGACGCCGCTGCACAAGGACGTAACCGGCCGCTGGCTCCAGCGCTACCGCACCATGGTGACGAATGCGTCGAGGGGCGCAGTGCTGTCCGCCGACTGACAATACGTTCCGGCCGTGCCGGCACGGAGACGTTCGCCAGTCGTGGTTCAGCGCGAAGCGCTGTCCTCCCGGACGTGAGCGAGGGGGCGCCGAAGCGGTTTCCGGCTCTCTGCCGGAGGATCTCGTTCCGTCCGCCGAGCCGTTCATGAAGGGGATCTCCGGCGGCAAGGACTTCCGCCGCGCCGATCGGGATCTGGATCAGTGGCGGACCACCTGTCGCCGGGCTGATCTACTTCGTGGGATCCAGGATGCGCCCCAGGAACAGGATGGTGTTGGTCCGCCGATGGCGGACCAGGAAGATGAACGGCCGGTTCGCTTTGAATTCCCAGCCGCTGAATTTGCCGCCGGGCCTGGTGCGCTGCACGCCCGTTTCCCGGACCTCCAGGCGGACCCGGTGCAGGACTGATTTCAGGTACAGCGGCGGCCGGTTCCGGGCTGCCATACCGGAGAAGTCGGCTTTGCTCGTGCTGAACGCGTCGGTCAGGCCCGCCCCCTGCAGTTCCCGGTTCAGATCGTAGGCCGTGTTGATTTCGAAACGCGGCAGATTGACCATGACCGGCTGGCGTTTCAGGGCCTGCAGCCAGGTCGTCAGCAGTTTGGCGCTCAGTTCCTTTTCGAGTTCCGTGAACGACTCGTCCCAGGTCTCGTCTTTGACCACCGGCAGGATCACGACCATCGACAAGTCATCGCCGAAGTACGGCAGTTCCACCAGTTTGACCACGTCCTTCACCTCGGCATAGGGCAGTCTGGCGCTCTGCTGCATCATGGGGACGCGAACGACCTTGCCGCCGGGCGTCCGGAATTGCGCCGCGCGCGTCCCGGCCTTCGGAAAGCCGCTGGCCCAGTTGCCGCGAAAAATGACGCCGCTCATGACCATGAGTACGGTGCGTTTGTCGATCAGGTTGTCCGGCACCATGTCGGGGATCATCCGGTTGGTCTCGCGCTCCGCCCAGAGGTTGATCCGCTTGCGGGCGTAGTCCGTGCGATTCCGCAGATTAAACTCGGTGAAGGCGCCGTCGCCGTAGAACCCGCGCAGCGGCTTGACGAAATCACTGCGGAAGCGATAGCCCTCCTGCGCCCAGACGCCGTTGGCCATTTCAAAGACATACGCCTTGTCGCTGTGTTTGCCCTTCCGGATCTCTTTCTGCAGGTTGAGCACCGCCGGGTGGTACTGCTTCGGCGCCAGGTCGATGTGCAGGACCTCCTTGTACTGCTTGCCGGTGTTGCCGCGGGCGCCCAGAGCGCTCATCGACAGCGCCGTCGACACGCTGTAGGGCGAGAAGCAGATGTTGCCCGGCTGCAGCCGCTGCAACTGTCCGTACAGACCGGCGGCAAACTCGTTTTTACCGGCGACGACGGATTTCATCGCCGCGATCTTCGGGTTCTGTCGCGCTTTCGGGGCAGACTGTGCCCAGAGGGGACCGAAGCTGAAAACAACGAGTGAAACAAGAAAGAATCGAACAATTGGCTTAGCCATGGCGGTTCCCGATATCCTGCAGTTGATTGCTGGTTCTCCGATTCGTTGCGAAGGGCGCGCCCATCGCCCGGTTGCCGGATCGCCGTTCGGCCGGTGCCGAACTCCGGTTCCGGCAATGATACAATGCCAATATATCGGCCCTTTCCCTGCCTGTAAAGGCGATTGCGGCACGGCCGGTAATGCGTCAGTGACGGGGAGTGGCCCCCCGCGTGCAGTTCTCCTGCCGGTGGTGGAACGGCGGTAGACGCTACTCCCCGTCACTGACGCATTACCACGGCCGTCAGCCCCCGTCTGCTGCCCTCTGCATTCGGCGTCGAGATCCCGGACCTTTACGGTGCGGACTTTCAGGGTCGGTCACCTGCACCCGGCGGCAAAACAGGGGGGTGGTACTGACTTCATGCCGCTGACAGATCCTCAAAAGGACCGCAGGTTTCCGGCCTCTTGAGAGTCGGGACTGGATGTAAAGAAGGGCAGAAAACGAGGGCATACTCGAGGCCTTGTTTTGGCTGCCGCCACATTTACTTTAGGACCGGTGCAAAATACCAGCTGATGTGTTGCCGGGAACAATTCCGGTCCGCAGCCGGGCCGCCGGACCAGCGCAGAAAGCAGTTGCGTTTTGCCTGGGGCGCTGGCGGCGGC
>CAYLNH010000024.1:0-37161 GCA_964384625.1 uncultured Lentisphaerales bacterium | reverse complement strand
GATCGGCCGCGCCGCCTGGCGTGGCGGTCTGGAGCCCTGGCGGCGGCGCGCCGAAAGGGTGCCCCGACGGGTTGTTTCGGTCAAATGTCAGCGTATTTGTGAATCCGCCTATGAAGCGACGGTCTCCGCGAGCTGTTGGAGCCGGAGATCAACGAAGCCGTGGGCCGAAACTGCCCCGGTGTATTGGAAGCAACCCCGGCACAACGGGCCAGGCGAATCTCGCGTCGGCCCCTGGGCCGACAGCCGGGGCCGCAGCCCTTAATCGGAAGGAAGGTGCAAGATGAAACTGCCGGGAACCTGGAAACTGCCGGACGCAATCATCCGGCGCTTCGGAAAAAAGACCGCGGGCAAACAACGGGCCATGTTCGAAGACGGACACCTGTTGCTTATCCTGCATCAACTGCCCGACGCCGGGGATTGGGACCCGGAACCTGTCTTCTTCTGGCGAAATCCCGCCGGGGAATGGCAGTTCAGCGCGCGCGGCAACGGTCTGAAAATGCTCGCCGCCCATGTCGCGGCCTTCGACGAGGTCGAAGAAGAACTCAAACAGCACTACCGCAGCGCCGATGAAGCCGAAGACTACTTCCGGATCCTCGAACGACTCGCGGCGGTGCGACCCGTCATCGCCGGTCTGCATGCCGCTCTGCAGTCCGCCCGGGAAGCCGTTCGCGACGACCGCGACATTATCGGGCTGCGCGACCAGGCCGGTGAACTCGACCGCTCCTTTGATCGTATCTACCAGGATACCAAGAACGCCCTTGATTTCTCCATCGCCCGCAAAACCGAGGAAGAAGCCCGGTTTGCCGAGCAGTCCATGCGCGCCGGGCATCGACTCAACATCCTGGCCGCCGTCTTCTTCCCGTTGGCCGCCATCTCCGGCATCTTCGGCATGAATGTCATCGTCCCCCTGCAGCACATGGACTCGCCGTGGCCGTTCTGGGTCATCCTGGTGGTGGGCATTCTGCTGGGGATGATCCTCAAGGGGTGGATTCTGGGAGGCGCCGACCGCAAGTAGATGATCCGGTCCGGTCCACACATCCCCGGTGAATTCATACACCTCTTCGAGCGAGCCGTCAGCGGGATCCACGTGAGTCGCGCGATGAGCGGCGTTGCCCCAACGCGACCGCACGCCGTTCCACGTGCTAACGCGGTCACGGGATCATGGCCTTCCCGCTGCAAGCCGGGCGCCGGCGTCTTGTCATTCCGCAAGGGCAGCCTCAGATGCAGGTTTTTGAGATTGCGTGTCCGGATTGAAAAAGCTTCGCAAAGCCCATCCAGTGTACGTCGAACAATTGCTGAACATCCGTGTTCAAAATCCGTCAATACTCTATAAAATAATAAGTTATGCTGTACATGCTCGGCAGGATACTGAAGGCTTTTTGGTGGATTTGTCCACTGCATGTACTGGTATGTTCATTCTTTACTCATTTTTTTGACGGTTGCCGTTGCATTCGCGGAAAACTGCTTTTATGGTAGGGCAACGGTCCGTTAGGGGAGGACCGGACGCGGAGGAAACAGAAACCGCCACATGGGAGACGAACCAATGGCAGTGCTGACTCGAACTCTGAACATCCTCGTCCTCATCCTCGCCCTGGCTGCAACCGTGTTTTCCATCGGCTTGTACCGGGCGCGTCGGGAACTGCGGCAGCGTGGTGATGCGCTGGCGCAGACGGTGAACAAGGCTTACGGGCACATCAGTGATCGTGAGGCCGAACTGGACTGGCGGCGGTTCCGCCGGGATCCGGAGGGGTATCGACGCCGGCTGCATCGATTTGTCGACGATGCGGCGGCAATCCGCGATCAGCGCGACGAACAGCTCGAGATGATCGCCACACTGGAAACGGATCTGGCCAACGAACGGGAGGCGTTGGCCGAGACCGCCGGCAAACTGGCTGCCGCCAACGACCGGATCGCGGCGCTCGACGCCAGGCAGCGGCGCTACGCCGACGTCATTGTCGGTGTCGGCAAACAGGTGAAGGCGCGGGTCAATGATGCGTCGCCGGCCGCAGTTGCCACGATCCACCGCCGGATCCGTGATCTCAACAACGAGGTCGCCCAGGTGGCCGACCTGAAGCGTCAGGAAAAGCTGCAGGCGGAACATCTCAAGCTTCAGGAACTCGACATCGAACGTCTGGAGCGTCTGGTCAAGACCGGGGAGAGCCGGATTGCCGATCTGCAGCGGCGGCTGGAGGAGCAGGACGAAAGGCCCGATCCGCCGGACCCGGTCCAGCTCAAACGACGTCGGGGTAAGATCGTCAAGGTCAATTACGAGTACAACTACATCATTGTGGACATGGGTTGGGACCTGCTTGAAAAGGGCACGGACCTGGCGATTCACCGGCAGAAAGAGTATATCGGTGAGGCCAGGGTGTCCCGCACCTATAAGAGTTATGCCGTGGCGGAAATCCTGCCCGCGGCCAACCAGGGATTCGTGTTGGCCGGCGACGAAGCGCTGTTTCTTCCCGACCCGCTGATCCCCAAGGTTCGATAACGGCGACATTCAGGGATTGCCGGCTGCGGCCCCTGGCAGTCGGCAGTCCCGCTTTCATAAGCTGCGCAACAACGTCAGAAATAAGGGAGGAAAAAAAGGCGGAATTGAAACAAAACTTGTTGACACCCGATGGCCGGCATCGTATATTCCGGCGATATTTTCAGGTAAGTTGGAGAACATTTAAGGTCACAAAGGAAGGGGAAATCCATGGCTGTTGCTAACCGTATTCTCAACATAGTCATCCTGTTGATGGCGATCGTGGCAGTGGCGTTCGGCTGGAAGCTGTATGATCGTCGCAAAGAGCTTCGTGCTCGGGGTGATCTGTTTGCGAAGACCATTTCCCAGACGGCGCAGGTGCTCGATGATCAATCACCCGAGCAGATCGCCGATGAGCTGCAGACCGACGACACCGGCGGCCAGGGCAAACTTGGCTGGGCCGAGTTCCATAACGATTACAAGATGAACAGCGGCCAGGGGATCCGGGAGAAGATGAAAACCTTCACCGACCAGGCTGAAAGCATCCGCAAGCAGCGCGATAACCTCAGTGAGTATATTGTCGGTATCGCCGCTGACTTCGACCATGACCCCCTGCAGGTCACGGATCTCAATGACCCGGCCGAGGACAAATCAGTCAAGCAACTGGCTGAGCTGAAGAACCATCTCGGCGAATACTACAAGCGCGATAAGTTCCTGACGGCCTCGCTGAAGGGCTTCCACGAACAGCTCTACCCGGATTCCGCCCTGGACGTCAAAGAACTGATGCAGCCCGAGAACTACCACGCGGCCCAGTCCAAGGTTAAGGAAGGCATCAGTCACCTGCAGGACATGAACCAGCGGTACTCCAACGCCCTGTCGACGGCCGTTTCGAAACTGGGCGGCGAGGAACGCCTCGGCGTGACCCCGGAGAAGATCCGTGAAGTCAATCCGGCCGATGTCGAAAGCATGATCAAGGGCATCGAAAAAATCATGGATACGGTTGCCGAGGTCGAGAACCTGCGCGTCCAGATCAAGGCCGTCGAAGAGCAACTGGCCAAGGCCAAGGACGAACTCGACCGCGCCAATGAAGAGATCGCCAAGCACCTGATCAAGATCGATTCCCTCAAGAAACTGAACGAGGGTCTGAACGTCAAGGTCGCCAAGCTGCAGGGCATCATCAACAGCATGAAGGGCGGCCCGCTGAACCCGCAGTCGGTTGGGCGTCACTTCGACGGCAAGGTCAAGAAAGTCAACTACGACTACAACTACGTGATCATCGATATCGGCGGCAAAGACAAGATCGTCTACGGCACCCAGCTGACCGTCGCGCGCGATCGCGAGTTTATCTGCAACGTCGTCGTCACGAAGGTCTACAAGAACTTCGCGGTGGCGGAAATCATGCCCGAGAACAAGCAGGGCGAAGTGATCGAGGGCGACCGCGTGGTCGCGCTTGAGTAGGCGAACAAGGATTAAAGGAGACAAGCCATGCTGAACAAGTGGGCATTCTTAATCAATATCTTCGCCTTCATCTTACTGGCCGTCCTGCTCATCTTTCAGGTAAGCGAAATCAGCGTTTACTTTGACGGGGTAGGCAACATTGGAGAGCTCTTCAAATAGAGCTCGTCCGCGAGCCATGATGATTCGGGCGTTCCTCGGAATACTCCTGCTCTTGATTTGTGCCCTGCTCACCGGCTGTATCAGCCTTGACCGGTCGCGGATGGAGGATGACGGCGAGGACAAGCCGTGGAACGAACCGGCCGGCTGGGAGTCGACACTGCCCGGCATGGGCCAGTGACGACCACACCATGAGGTGGTATTTCTGGGACGATGTGCCCCGCGCCGGCGCCGACAATATGGCGGTCGACGATGCGCTTCTTCAACACGCAGCCGATATCGGCTGCGTGTTGCGTTTCTACCAGTGGCTGCAGCCGACCGTGTCGATCGGGTATTTCCAGCCGCATGCCGCGGCGACGGCTGAGGGTTATAATGTGGTTCGCCGCCCCAGCGGCGGCGGCGTGGTCGACCATCGGGAGGATTTCACCTTCTCGCTGGTCTTTTCCACCGGACACCCGCTGTTTCAGGTTGACCGCTTTGAATCGTACCGCCTGATTAACCGTGCTGTTGCTGCAGCCTTGACCGGCGTTGGGGTGGAATGCCGGCTGCACGATAAGGATGTGCCCGGGAGGGTTGACCGGCGCCTGATGCAGTGCTTCGTGACGCCGGCGCGCTTTGATGTTGTCGGCGCTGCCGGCAAACTCTGCGGCGGCGCCCAGCGCCGGCGTTCCTGGGGCATGCTGCATCAAGGCAGCATTATCGCCGGGCCGGCACGCGCCGACCTGGCGGCAGCCCTGCTCACGAGTTTCACGGAGTTGCTGGGGGCTGAGGTTGAAGCGCAAACGGCCTGGCCCGAGGTCGAAGCGCTGGCTGCAGGACTGGTGGCAGATCAGTATGGCAACCCGGCCTGGACCCGCCGCCGGTAACCGGCCCTTCGTCAGGTCAGCCGGCATACAACGACTCCGAGAAGAAGCCCCAAGCTCAGCCTGGGGAGTATCTCCATCCCCCTTCAGTTAAGCCGGTACACCAGCGAAACCGTTCAACATGAGCTTTACAGGTTCCCGGTGCCGCAGAGGACCGGCGTCTGCAAGGACTGAACCAGGCTCCCGGCGGTGGGATGCGTGGCGGGAACAGCGTTTGATCGCGGCATGACAAATCAATCCTCCCAAGCCTTGTATTCGAGCTGGACTTGTCCTACACTAGACGTGGAGGAGCAACACGCATGAAACAGAGGTCGGACCCCCGATGGTCGGGGCTGACGGCCGGCAATGGAAGGGAAGAACCGTGAAAAAGCATGCCTTCTCTCTGATTGAGCTGCTCGTCGTTACCGGCATCATTCTGATTCTGGTCGGAATCGCCTTTCCCGTTTACGCGTTGGTCAAGAGGAAAGCGCAGATTGCCAAGACCAAGGCGCAGATCAGCCAGATGAAAGTCGCTTTGACAGGCTACCAGAGTACCTATCAGATTCTGCCGTTTACGGCGACATACTCCACCGATGCCCTGCTTGACTCCGGCGAGTATTCGCAGTTGATTGCCACCTTGTCCAGCGGCAACCCGCGCGGTATCACATTCCTGGAACTGGAGACTCCCGGTACGTTCAGGGACGCCTGGGGCAACAGCTACTATGTCGCTCTCGACCTGGACTACAGCGGCAGCCTGGATCCCGCCAAGGTCTATGGCAGCGGGGGCCTGGACCTGCCGTATGCGATCTGGTCCATGGGCCCCGACGGCGAGCACGACAAGGACACGGTCGACCACGCGTCCAACGAGGACAACATTACCTCCTGGGGCGGCTCGGACTAGATGGACCTTGATGGACGTCTTGCCGCTGGAAATCCTCTTGATGGTCTGCTCGTCGCAGGGTACGACAGGATGCGGCAGAGCAACGAGGTCCTGCTTCCGCGAGTTCTCCTTCGCGTCCGACAGCCTTCCGGCTTGATTCAACGACAAACCTTTTGCGCGAGTCGTCATTGTACGTAATCTCAGGAACTTCCAGCCGCCGCCGACCTCGGAGTATGACAATACGCCGCCACGCGGCTTGCAGCCGCACGTCCGTGATCTCATCTCGTGATCGCGTTGTCACCTGGAACGGGATTCACGCGGAGCGCTTTGACGACTCTGCCGCCACGGCGAACCGGATGCTGCGAAGCGCCCCAACGAGTGTCTCACTCCGTGAGCGGCTGAAACGGCGCGAGCATCGTTTGTATCACAAGCACGAAGTCCCGTTCAGAAGCTCCTTGCTTGTGCTTCGGGGCATGAGCAGGGATGCTCATGATACATTTTTTGAAGCGGCGTTCAGCTACGGGCATGAGCAGGGATGCTCATGATACATTTTTTGAATCGGCGTTCAGCCACGAGCATGAGCAGGGATGCTCATGATACATTTTTTGAAGCGGCGTTCAGTACAGAGCATGAGCAGGGATGCTCATGATACGTTTTTCTGAAGTGGTGTTCAGTTGAGAGGCCCGTATGTCGATACATCCACGCAATATCTGCTCCTATGATCCCTCTGCGATTCTGATCGCGCCGTCCGTCCTGGCGGCGGATTTCTCGAACCTGGGCGAACAGGTTCGAGAGACCGTCGCCGCCGGCGCCGAACTGGTCCACCTGGATGTCATGGATGGGCATTTTGTCCCGAATATCTCCATTGGTCCGGGCGTTATTGCGTCGTTGCGGCCGGAGATCGACGTTTGTTTTGATGTGCATCTGATGATCTCCGAGCCGGGCCGCTACATCGAGTCCTTTGCGCAGGCGGGAGCGGACGGCATCACTGTTCATGTCGAGGTGGAGGAGGATTTGCACGAAACGCTGCGGCGCATCGGGGAACTCGGCTGCACGCGCGGCATTGTGCTCAAACCGGGAACTGCGGTCGCTGCCCTCGAGCCGTACCTCCAGGAGGTCGAACTCATTCTGGTGATGACGGTTGAGCCGGGGTTTGGCGGGCAGAGCTTTATGGCCGACCAGATCCCGAAGATCCGGCGGCTTCACGACATGGTACAGGCGTCCGGCCGCAAGATCCATGTTGAAGTGGACGGCGGCATCGACGTCGAAACGGCGCCCCGGGTTGCCGCGGTCGGCGCCAACGTGCTGGTGGCCGGCTCGAGCGTCTATCGTGCCGCCGACGGCATTGCCAAGGCAATCACCAATATCCGCGCCGCGGCCGAGGGGGCTCGCGACCAGATGGGCCCGGCGTAAGTTTTCCAGCCAGGGACGGCGGCCAGGCGTCGGTCCCCGGCCAGACGGCGCCGAACAAGCGATGCGAGCATCGTGTCCCGCCTTGGCGGAATGAATTTCGTGCTTGCCCCGCTTTGCGGGGGCAACGCCGCCGGCCGGATGCCTGGACCCGCTCTCCGAGTTGCCCGTTTCCGGGCTCTGTGGGCGTTGGCGAAAATGGTCATGTGCGGCGGCACAGTAACCGTTACGCTTACGTTCGTATGCGGCCGTAATTCGGCCCTTCAGGCCTGGGTTAAAGGGCAAGACTACCAACCCAGGCCGATGGCCTGGGCTTCATCAATGTCGACCCGTTTGGCCTCTGAAGGAGGTCTTGAGGCCAAACGCCAATGGAATCCGGTGCCGGCCCCTGACGGCCGGCGGGATGCGAAGAAGGACAGCAAACGAGGGAATCCGTGTGGCCGCGCGGGTTCTTGACTTTGAGGATGTTCAGGGCATTGATAGGTCTATGTTTGGTTTCGACCAGGTCATTGATCGGACGGGGACTGCCAGCCTGAAATGGTCAAAATACGGGCCGGACGTGCTGCCGTTGTGGGTGGCGGATATGGATTTCCCTTCGCCGCCGCCGGTTGTTGACGCGCTGAAGGCGAGAGCTGAACACGGTGTCTTCGGCTATACGTTGCCGCCCGACTCTTTGCGCCAGGCAATCGTCAGCCGGTTGGCGCGGTTGTATGACTGGCAGGTGGAACCGGACTGGCTGCTCTTCCTGCCGGGGCTCGTGCCGGCGCTGAACCTGATCTGCCGGGCCGGCGCCGAACCGGGTCAGGAGGTCCTGTGCCCGACGCCGATCTATCCGCCGTTCCTCACGGCCCCGCGTTATCAGGATCGGCCGCTTGTTCGTGTGCCGAGCCGCTGCACGGACGGCAGGTGGTCCTTTGCCGCTTCGGACATTGCGGCGGCATTGACCGGGAAGTCCAAGGTCCTCCTGTACTGCAACCCGCACAACCCGGTCGGCCGCGCCTACCGCCGCAAGGAGGTCCTTGCTGTCGCTGAGCTGTGTTGTGAACGGGACCTGATCCTGTGCTCGGATGAGATCCACTGTGAGCTCCAACTGGATGCCGGGCGGCACGTGCCGGCGGCCAGTCTGGCCCCGGAGATAGCGGCGCGGACGATCACGTTGATGGCGCCGAGCAAGACCTTCAACACGCCGGGACTGGCTACGGCGTTTGTGGTCATCTCGAATCGCGACCTTCGCCGCCGCTTCCAGCACGCCTGTCGCGGTCTGGTCTGGGGCGGCAACGCCATGGGGTACGCCGCTTGCGAGGCGGCTTTCCGCGAAGGCGATCCGTGGCTGCAGGAACTCCTGGACTACCTGCGGGGAAACCGGGACTTGGTGGAGAGCTTCGTCGCCGGCCACCCGGACCTCTCGATGGCCCATGTGGAAGCGACGTATCTGGCTTGGATCGACTTCCGCCGGACGGGCCTGGACGAGCCGCACAAACACTGCCTGCAGGCCGGTGTCGGCTTGTCCCACGGCGCGGATTTCGGCAGCCCGGGCTGGCTGCGGCTGAATTTCGGCTGTCCTCGATCTGTCCTGCGGGAGGCGCTTGACCGAATCGCGGCGGCCACAGGTCAGACCGCGGGACCCGCGTCGTTCTGAACGTTCCGAACCGGAACACATACGGAACAGAAACGCGGAGGGCATTTGTTTTCCGCTCAAACCGGTTTGTAAAAGGTCTGTGTGATTCCCATATTGGGGGCTTAATGTGCCGTGAATCCCAGCCTATGGACCGGGGCTCGGCACCACCAGGACTTGGACTGTAATTGTCCCGTCGACAGAGGACCATCTGCCGTTGGCATTGAACACGGATCAGAATCGACGCTTGTATCCCGGCGTCACCCTGCGCTCGCTGGTTGCCAGTCTGTTTGCCATGCTGGTGATGGGCATGTTTGTGCAGTATGCCGAGGTGATCCTGTCCGACGGTACGGCGATGGCGGAGCAGTCGCTGCCGGTTCCGGCCATGGTGGTTTTCGCCGGTCTGCTGATCGTCTGCGGCATTGTTTATACGGTGTTGAAGCGGACGGTGCTGACGCGTCAGGAATTGTTGTGTGTGCTGTTCACGATGCTGATTGCCTGTCCGATGATGACCCAGGGCATGTGGCACCGGTTCATCGGGTTGATTTCCTCGCCGCCGCGGACCAACAGCTTCAGCTACCTCGACGCTTACAGCGACAAGCTGTGGCCGCACGGCGAGAATCTGGTTGACGGCGCTCTCGCGGCGGATCGGCAGGCGCAGGTGGAGCATACGGGGAACCAGCCGGAATGGCAGGAGTATGAATTTGCCAAGGGTCGACGTGCGGTCCTGCCGGTGCTGGTCAATACAGCGCAGCAGGAGACGTCGGCAGTCGTGCTCAAGGTGCCGTTGCAGAAAGATGGCGAACGCTACCTGGCAACCGGCGAGCCGCACCTGGTCAGTTTTCTGGCGAAACCCGAGGACCTCGGCGCCGAGAGCTTCTACTTCATTCGGATCTTCCGTGATGATGAGGAGAAGTTCATTGCCGAACCGGTGAACACGAGCCAGCCCGGCGAAGTCACGTTTGTCCATCAGACCGGGTTTGTCCGCGTCGGCAGTTATGACGTCAACTTCCCGCCGGAGACCAAAGAGCATGTCCGCGTCGAGATCGGCTTGAAGGGCAGCGGGCGTCTGGCGATTCACGACCCGAAGCTGTTCAGCGTTGCCGCCTTGGAGGGGGTTTACAAGGGCCGGACGATCATCAGCGAATCGGAGTATGCGCAACTGGATCCGCGCCGGCGCGGGGATTTGATCGTCAAGCCGGACAACATGTTCAGTCTTGCCGGTCTCAAGTTCCTGGTCAGCGGTTACATCCCGCTGACGGACTGGTGGCAGACCGCCTTGGCCTGGGCGATTCCGGTGACGCTGCTGCTGTTCGGCACACTGGCGGTGAACATTCTCATGCGCAAGCAGTGGGCCGACAACGAACGCTATCCGTTTCCGCTCTTCCAGATCCCCCACGCCATGCTGGGCGGGGACGCGGCTGAGGGTCAGGCCAGCGGGTTCTCGCCGGTCTTCCGGAATCGCTGGCTGTGGATCGGCTTCGGCGTGGCGCTGCTGTGGGCGGTCATGAAGAACTGGCACGAGTACGACGCCAACGTGCCGGACCTGAACAAGTCGTTCAAGCTGGCCGAATATGTCAGCAGCCCGGCGCTCAAGGCGATGCTGAACAACGTCAAGTTCAGCGCGAGCATCATGGTGATTGCGATCTCGTTGTTCTTCGAGATCAACGTATTGGCGAGCTTCGTTCTCGGCTATTTTCTGTTGTTCCGGTCGCAGCATGCGTTGGGTGAAACGCGGAACTACAAGATCTACACGGGCTATCCGTTCCGCTACGAACAGGCAATCGGCGCCTATCTCGGCTATGCGCTGGTGGTCCTGCTGTTTACCCGCAAGTATCTGTTCCGCGTGGCCCGCGCGATTTTCCGCTACGACCGCAAGGAGTGGGAAGGCGAGGCCGTGAGCTACCCGGCGGCCGCACTGATTCTCGCCGGCGTCTATCTCGGCTGGTCGCTCTGGGCGGGCTGGCTCGGCGTCTCGATACCGGCGATCCTGGTGTTCTTCTCGTTCCTGCTGCTCGTCGGCTTTGTGGCGGCGAAACTGCGCGCCGAGTGCGGCATCCCGTCGGCGTATTTCTCGCCGTACAACGGGATGCTGTTCGTGGTTTTGATCGGCACGGTTCTGCAATTGCTCGGGATGCAGGGGGGCGGCATGCATCTGTTCGGGGCGCGGGCCATGCTGGTCTGTCTGATTGCCTCCGGCTTCATGACGGTCAGTTGTTTCTTCCTGATCCCGGGGGCGCAGATGGAACTGCTGGAATACGGTCGACGCTACAACGTGGTGCCGCGGCATCTCATCTACACCGTGATCATCGGCATCGCCGGCGGCCTGTTCATCGGCGGCTGGGTCTTTCTGTCCAACTCCTACGCGATCGGCGGTCAGAACGTCAAATACCAGTGGGCCTACTCCCAGGACTGGTTTTTCTCGAGCTACAAACAGGAGCTGGCCCGGGCCAAAACCGAGTTGCCCGAGGTGAAAGCCAAACTGAAGGCGGCCAAGGCGGAAGCCGGAAAACCGATCGAGGAACAGGCGAAGCGGATGCCGCCGAACACCTGGGGCTATGTCCTCGGCGCCGGGCTCACCATTCTGCTGACCGGGATCCGGCAGGTGTCGGCCGGGTTCTCGTTCCATCCGATCGGGTTCATCCTGGGGTCGTCACACATGGCCGACGGCGTCTGGGGCAGTGTCCTGGCGGCGTTGATCATTCGCTTTGTCGTGCTCAAACTCGGCGGCGCGGCAACGGTGAAACGCAAGTTGATGCCGTTCGCGGTCGGTATGTTCCTGGGGGCGCTGACCGGCATGGTGATTTTCTACGGAATCGCATTCTATCTGCGCGCCCAGGGCGTGGAACACGTAAAAATACTGCTGCCATAAAACGATGCGTGAAGCACAGACAACCGAGAACGGCAACGCCGGCATGAAGGTCCTTGGCCAGATCGCCGTGGCGCTGGTGTTTCTGGCGTTGACCCTGGCGGCGGTCAAGGGGTTCCTTGCGGTCTTCGCGCCGAAACCCTACGAACCGCCGCTCGAACCGTTCCTGAAATATGATCGCCAACCCATGCAGGCGGCGGTGTCCCCGGAACGCGTTCGCCAGGAACTCGACGGCATCCTCGAACTCGGCTCCCGCGCCATGGGGCAGGATGGTCACAGCGCGGCGCGGGCGTATGTCCGGCAGCGTTTTGCCGACGCCGGCCTGGACGTGCTGGAACACCGGCACGTCAGCGTCGCTCCGATGACCGGCCGGGCCGAAATCGAGAGCGCCGCCGGCAAGCCGCTCAAGGTCGACATCTACCCGTTTATGCCGAACCACATGCAGCCGATGAATACGCCGGCGTCCGGCCTCTCCGGCGAGTTGGTGCTGCTGACCGAAGAGGTCTTGCTGACGCAGGCGGCATTCGCCGACTGCATCGGGTTGATCGATCTGTCGCGGACGAAGCCCGAAGGGTTCGGCTGGAGCTGGACCAAGTACGCTGAACGCGGCATCAAGGCGCTCATCCTGGCGCATCCGGAAGGACTTGCCGCGATCGAGTGGGACCAGCTCAAGGAGATGGCCTCCCCGAACCCCGCCAATTTCGTTCGCGTCGCCGCCGGCCCCGGGATCTTCAAACAGGAGGGCAAGCGAATCCGGCTGCACGTGCGGACCGGATACCGCGAGATCCCCGTGACCAATGTCATCGGCCGGATGACGGTCAGCGACCAGGCCCCCGAAGCCGTGGTCGTGGTCAGTTCCTACGATGCCGGATCGATCCTGCCCGACCTCGCCCCGGGCGTCATTCAGGCCTATCCGCTGGCGATCCAACTGGCGTTGATCGAGGGGCTCAAGCCGTATCGGGAAGAGCTCAAGCGCGATATCATATTCATTTCTTTCGGCGGCCGGACCATGGCGCAGGACAGCCAGAATCGACTGCTTGCCGCGCTGGGAGAGAAGACCGAACGCGCCGCCAGAAAAACGGCATTGCTCGCCGATCGCGAACAGAACGCCGTGCGGCTGGAGGCCCTGGAAGCCCTCGTGCCGTTGTTTGCCGCGCCAGCGTTCTTCGTCGATCCGGATTTGACTATAGAGGCGTTGTCGGCGGCCGGTGACGAACCACGCAACATTGTCGAGGAACAGCTGCAGCATGTGTTGAATACCCTGGTGTTTGAGGAATCCGAAAAGGTGCTGGTGGCCAAGATCGACTTTGAGCGGGGCGACCAGGATCTCGAGGGCGAGGCTTACAAGCAGTTCCAGGCGGTCAAACGGCGCTACGACCGAGCCTTCTCCAATGCCGGCTACGGCACGGACAAACTGCTCCGGGACGCCGCTGAATTCGCGGCCGAACGGACGGTTCGCGCCAGACTGGAAGCGCGACTCAAGGCGCTGCTGGCGTATCATCGTCAACGGCAGACGGCCCTTGACGGTGAAATCCGGATTCACGACATGTTTGCGCAGTATCGCGACATTGTCGTGATTGCCCCGGAGCTGGCGCCGGCCGCGGGCAAGCCGAAGCGCGAGAGCATCAGTTTTACCATGGGCCGGGACTACCAGGACAAGACCAGTCTGCTCAAACGGTTCCGCGATCATGTCTCCACGGGGATCCAGGAACTCAAGCTCGACGCGGAACTCGAAGCACGGATCGGCGGCAAACGTCATGGTCAGCAGGTGTATTCCAAGACCGGCGGCATCACGCGGGAGAGTCGCCTGTGGTCGCTGTTCATGTACCCGGCCTTCAGTGTCGTGAATGTGGATCGGGCCGGCACCTACAAGAAAGCCTATTTCCCGTGTGAACTGGAGTTCATGCGCAATACGCAGAGCCTGGAATATTCGCTGTCGGTCATCGGCGAGGCCGTGCTCTCGGCTGCCTTCGGCAACGGTCGCTTCCCGCAGCCGACGCGCCGCCGGATACATTCGTTCCGGGGCAATGTCTATGCGGCCAACGTCGGCCAGTCGATCATCCCGAACTACCCGGTGCAGGGCGCTCTGGTGACGACCAAGAACTGGACGGCCGCGGATGGCCATTTCCCCACTCTGGTCATGGTCTGCAACATCTACGGCCGCTATGAATACCCCTCTTGTGCGGCCCACTTCGCCCATGCCTACGACTATTCTCCCGACGCCTTCGCCTATGGCCCGGACGGCTATATCAGCCATATCAAGGACGAAGGCACCGCCGCGCAGTCCGTCTACAAATCCATGCATCTGCGGGCCGGCAGCGCCGGCCATGACGTCAACCTCGTGCTCTATCGCGGCGTTCCCGTGACGATTCTGGATCTGATCAACCCGCAGACCCTGAAGACCTACAGCGGCGCCGCCTTTATCCGGCAGCGCGGACTGGCGGCCTTCGCCAGCACCAACATCTTTGCGCACGGCAACCTCATCACCTCCTTCCTCCCGCCCGATGAGCGGTTTTTCGTCTTGCTCAAGGCCGGCGCCCTCGACAACGAAGCAGTGCAGGAGACCAGGGCGTTCATGCTTGGGACCAGCGCCGCGGATCTCCTTGAGCTCGAGGGACTGCAGGCGGAAGACGTCCATATGGGCCGGGAAATCACCGGGCGCGGTTACCTGGCATATGATCATCGCATCCTGCTGGATATCCCGCTTGAGTCCGCCCGTTCCATGATTCACATCAACGGCAAACGTCTGGTGGTCCAGAATCAGGAGAACTTCCAGATGGCCGATGAGCGCACGGTGGCCTTCCAGGAGCGCAGTCTGGCACTGGCCCGGCAGGCTGCCGAACCCGAAATCGCCAAGCACAAGGCGATCCTGCGGGCGCGCGATTCCGTCACCTATGCCATCCTCAATCACCCCGTCTTGCGCAGCAATATCTTTCAGGCGATCCTCGGCATCCTCTGGTACCTGGGGCTGCTGGTGCCGTTTGTCTTCTTCTTCGAGAAACTCGTCTTCGGTTTCACCGACATCCGCAAGCAGCTCTCCGCGCACCTGGTGATTTTCCTCGTCGTCTTCATGCTGCTGAAACTGCTGCATCCGGCGTTTACCATGATCCGCTCCTCGCTGATGATCCTGCTCGGATTTCTGATCATGTTGATTTCCACCGGCATCTCGATCCTGTTCGCCGGCAAATTCCAGGAGAACCTGGACAGCATCCGGCGGCGGCGCGGCCGCGTCAAAGCAGCCGAAGTCAACCGCATGGGCGTCGTCGCCACCGCCTTCCTGCTCGGCCTGAACAACATGCACCGCCGCCGCGTCCGTACCGGGCTCACCTGTGCGACGCTGGTGCTGATGACCTTCGTCATGATCTGTTTCACCTCGACGCAGACGGACCTGACCGACACGCAAATCGCCATCGGCCGGGCGGCATTCAACGGGTTCGTCGTCAAAAACGAACGGTTCAAGGCTGTCGAGGGGTCGGAGTTGTTCGCGCTGCAGACCAAGTACGGCCGGGAATTCGACGTGGCGCCGCGGTACATCTATATCGGCTCTGAGGACTGGGAGACCCGCCAGCGCTTCCATCCGCAACTCCGGGTGGAATGTCGGGACGCCAAGGAGGTCCTGCACGACTTCTCATTCACCAGCGCCTTGCTGTTCAGCCATGAGGAGCCGCTGGCCGGCAGAATCAACGTTTTGACCGGCAACAAATGGTTCACCAGGGAACAGATGCAGGCCACCTCCGGGGCCGTGCCGGTGATGATCTCCGCCAAAGCCGCCGCCGCCCTGCGGGTCACGCCGGAAATGGTCGATGCCGGCGATGTCCGCGCCCAGCTCAACGGCGAGGAGGTCCTGATCTACGGCATCTTTGACGGCAACTCCCTGAGTGCCGCCCAGGACCTCGACGGCAAGTCGCTGCTGCCGTTCGACGTCACCGCGTTGAAAACACTGAACCGGGAAGGACGCCACAACATTCTGGCCGACGACACCGACCCGCTGCTCGACGGTTCGGATGTGGTCCTCGCCTGCGCCGGCCGCTGGCCGATCGAGGTCTCGCAGGGCTGGAAGATGCTGAACTCCATTGCCGTGGTCTTCCCGGATGACTACGGCTACAAGAAAAGCCGGGCCGCGATTGATCAGTGGCTCGAACAACGCGGGCTCAGCACCTACTACGGGATTGACGGGTACTCCTTCCGCGGCAAGCGCAGCCGCGAAAGCAGTGCCACGGGCTATGCCGATATGTTCATCCCGATGTTGATTGTGGCTTTGACCGTGTTGAATACGATGAAGGGCTCGGTCTACGAACGCAAAGAAGAGATCTTCGTCTACAACGCCGTCGGGATCGCCCCGATCTACGTCTTTTTCATGTTCATGGCGGAAGCCCTGGTCTATGCGGTTGTCGGTTCGGTTCTGGGCTACCTGTTGAGCCAGGGGACCGGGCGCGTGCTGATGATCCTGGGCTGGACCGGCGGCATGAACATGACGTTCACCTCGTGGTCGACGGTGGCCGTTTCGGTGGCGATCGCGGTGTGCGTCTTTCTGTCGTCACTGCTGCCGGCGTGGACCGCGAAAAAGATTGCGCAGGCCGCCGAAGAACAGGGCTGGAAACTGCCGGAACCCGACGGCGACGTGATCACCTTCCAGTTGCCGTTCACCCTCTACCATCACGACCGGATCGCCATTCTCAGCTTCCTCGAGCGCTACTTCGTCGATCACGGGTCCGGCGGCGGCGGGCCGTTCTTCGCCGGCCCGCCGGAAATGCGGCTCGCCGACGACCTCGATGAACTGGCGGGCAACGCGTATATTCCGGAGATGGCCGTGACCATCTGGCTGAAACCCTTTGACCTCGGCGTCTCGCAGCGACTGACGATTCGGATCACGACCGATCCGGAGACGCGTGAGTACATCCCGATCATCGTCTTTGAACGACTGTCCGGTACGCGCGACAAATGGACCCATCTGAACGAACGCTTCGTCAAACTGCTGCGGCGCCACTTCCTGCATTGGCGCGCGGTGGGCGACGAAGACAAGGAAGAAATGTTTGCCGAAGCCAGGGGACAACTGGAACAGAAGTATCTGCCGGCAACGGCAGCAGCGGAAACGGCGTAAGCAATGCCAAGAGAAGCAAAAGACCAGGAACTCGAAAAATACCGCAACCTGATCGAGACTCCGACCGAGTTTCATGACGGCTTCGGTTGGACGACCGTAGCCGGGATCTTCTTCTGCGGCCTGATCATGCTGCCCGGATCGATCTACCTCGGCCTGATGACCGGCGGCGGCCTCGGCGCCGCCGCCCGCTGGGTGACGGTCATTCTGTTTGCGGAAATCTCCCGGCGCGCGATGAAGACCATGAAGAAGCAGGAACTCGTCGTCCTGCTGCACGCCGCCGGCGTCATGATGGCCGCCAACGTCCTCTTCCCCGGCGGTCCGTTCGGCCAGCTTATCTACCGCTCCTACCTGGTCAACAGCGAGGCCGCGCGCGACGCCGGCATGACCAACTATTTTCCCACCTGGTGGGTGCCCAAGGCCGACAGCGACGCCATCCTCGAACGCAACCTGTTTCACAGCGCCTGGGCCATCCCGATCGCTTTGATCGCCTTTACCCGGTTCCTGGCGATTATCAAAAAATACACCCTCGGATATTTCTTCTTCCGCCTGACTTCGGATATCGAAAACCTGCCGTTCCCGTTTGCCCCGATCCAGGCTCAGGGCGCCATGGCGCTGGCCGAAATGGATGAAAAGGTCGATGACGACGAGACCGCCGGCGAAACGGAGGAGGCGGAATCCGAAACGACTGAAGACGACAAGGACAAAAAAGACTCGACCAAGAAGAAGGGCTCGAAATGGCGGCTGTTCTCGCTCGGCGTCATTATCGGCATCAGCTTCGGCGTGCTGCAGGTCGGCGTCCCTGCGGTGACCGGGCTGTTCCTCGAGAAACCGGTCTACCTCATCCCGCAGCCGTTTGTCGATACCACCACCTGGACAGAGGGCATTCTGCCCGCAACCCCGACCGGCATGGCGTTGGATCTCGGCATCATCGGCCTCGGCTTCGTCATCCCCTTTTGGGCGGTAGTCGGCACTTTCATCGCCATTGTGCTGACTATGGTCCTGAATCCCATCCTGCACCATGCCGGCGTGCTGACCCACTGGCAGCCGGGGATGAATACCATCAACACGGCGTTTGCCAACCGCATTGATTTCTGGATGAGCTTCACCATCGGCGCCGGTCTCGGCATCGCCGCGGTCAGTATCTTCTCCACGGTCCGGGATGTCCTTAAGAAACGCCGGGAACAGGAGGAACGTGCCAGCCAGGGGCTCAGCAAACAGGACCTCTGGGCCACACCCGAGACCGGCCGCGGCGACTACCCGCTGTGGATGGCGCTGATCGGGTATGTCCTGGCGGCATCGGCGATGATCGTTGTCTGCCACCTGCTCATCCCGCAACTGCCCATCCTGTTCCTGATCATCTTCGCGTTCTTCTACAACCCGTTCATCTCCTACGTCAACGCGCGTCTGCTGGGTATTGCCGGTCAGCGCGTCGACATCCCGTTCATCAAGGAGACGTCGTTTATCCTGTCGGGCGCCAAGGGCGTCGACATCTGGCTGGCGCCGATTCCAATCGAGAACTACGGCAACATGGCGCAGTCCTTCCGCGTCAACGAACTGACCGGCGTCAACTTCCGGTCGCTGCTGAAGGCGGACCTGATCGCCGTTCCCATCCTGTTTATCCTGTCCTGGCTCTTCTGGGGCTTCATCTGGGCCGCCGACCCGATTCCGTCGGACGCTTATCCCTACGCCCAGGTGCACTGGGAATACCAATCGAAAAACCAGGTGCTGCTGTTCTCCTCCACCTTCGTCACGGAGGGCGAGGACGCCGAGAAGAAATCGCTGATGGACAGCCAGTTCGGCAAGGCACTGCATCCCAAGACCATTGGCGCCGGCTTCGGCTTTACGGTCATCGGGTTTGCGATCCTGACCTTCGTCGGACTGCCGACAATGCTCATCTACGGCTTTATCAGGGGGCTGGGGCAGTTTCCCCATATTATGATATTGGAGATCGTCGGAGCGATGCTCGGTCGCTTCTACTTCCAGAGAAAATTCGGCCCCAAGAACTTCCTGCGCATGGCGCCGACCTTGATGGCCGGCTACTTCACCGGTGTCGGACTGATATCGATGGCGACGATCGCCATGAAACTGATTAAGGAAGCCGTGTCGAGCGCGCCGTTCTAAAATGAGCAGACAACATCCAATTGATGACCAGGTCCGACTGCCGCTGTCGATTGCCTTTGAAGTCGTGCTGCAGGGCATCCGGATTCGTCTCGGCCGTTCGCTGGTGACGATCATGGGCGTTGTTCTGGGCATCGCCTTTCTGATGTCGATTCTGTCCAGCGACGCGATCAAACAGGGCGTCTCCGAGGAAGAAGAACTCCGCCAGGAGATCGAACGTATGGGCAATTTCCTGGCGGCCGAGATCGGGCCGCCGACGGACCGGAGCTATGCCGTTCTTGCCGTCGGACCCGTGAACGAGGCCGAACTGCGGCTGCTGCAATCGCTGCATGACGGCGGCGCCGATGAAATCCGGTTTGCCGGGAACTCGAGCCAGGCTGAGACCTTTACCGCTACCCGGTTCATGCAGCAGGTCGAAAGGACGGAACTGACGCGGGACGCGCACGTCCTGCTGATCGTCGGCGAGGGCACGGCCGAACGGGTCGACTGGCTGGAGTACGCCGGCGGTTTGCGCAATAAAATCGCCGCCAAAACCCGGTTGCCGGCGTTGGAGACCGCCGGCGGTCTGCGGCCGGTTGTGCTTGAACGGAACCTGCACGCCGAAGAGATTGCCCGCCGCCAGGCGGAAGCCGGCAGGGCCCTGTTCCGCCGGCGTTGGATCATTGCGATTTCCATGCTGGTGACGATCATCTGTATCAGCAACTCCATGCTGATGTCGGTCACCGAACGGTTTCGTGAGATCGGCACCATGAAGTGCCTGGGGGCGCTGTCGGCGTTCATCCGCACCATGTTCCTGATCGAGTCCAGCCTGATGGGCGTCGTCGGCTCGGCGGTCGGCTGCCTGGCCGGCTGGCTTGTCTCCGTCTTGATCTACGGCTCGAGCTACGGCGTCGGACTGGTCCTGTCGTCCTTGGCGCTGACCTCGATTCTGGCGCATATCGGCATCTGCCTCGCCGCCGGCATGGTGCTCTCCATTGTGGCCGCAATCTATCCGGCGAACATCGCCAGCAAGATGGTCCCGGCAAATGCGTTGAGGTCGAACATCTGATGCAGGCGATTGATCGAGACAAGTTCCAGGCGCTCTTCGAGGATACCGAGAAGAGCGGGCAGGACTGCTGTATCCGCGGGGTCGATATCAAGAAGACCTACACCATGGGGAACCACCAGGTGCACGCCCTGCGCGGCGCCACGCTGGATGTCTATCGCGGCGAGTACCTGTCGATCATGGGCCCGTCCGGCTCCGGCAAGACGACGTTGTTCAACATGATCGGCGGCTTGCAGAAACCGACGGCTGGCAAGGTCTACATCGACCAGGTCGATATCGCCCAGCTCGACGACAACGAACTGGCCTGGCTGCGCTGTCGCAAGATCGGCTATATCTTTCAGTCCTATCACCTGATCAATGTGATGACCTGCCTTGAGAACGTGACGCTGTCGATGAGTTTTGCCGGCGCCGATCAGGACGAAGCCCGGGATCGCGGCGTGCATCTGCTGGAACTCGTTGGCCTGGGGCATCGCGTACTGCACAAACCCAGCGAACTCTCCGGCGGCCAGCAGCAGCGTTGCGCCGTGGCCCGGGCGCTCGCCAATGATCCGAAAATCGTCCTCGCCGATGAACCCACCGCCAACCTCGACTCGACCACCGGCGAGGAGATCATCGAGCTGCTCTGGAAGCTCAAGGAGGAGCTGAACGTGACGATCATCTCCGCCACCCACGATCTGAAGATGTTGAAACGCTCCGACCGCATCCTCTGGATTGAGGACGGCCAGATCGTCAAAGCCGACAAACCCAGTCATATCGACTTCACCAGCGACGAATTCGACGACGCCGAATGATGCCACTCTGGAAACGAAAACGGAAAACGCGCGGCGCCCGCTACGCGCACCTGGTGGACCAGGACCCGCTGAACGCCGTGCCCCGCGTCCCCGACGGCGTGGAGCATCGCGCCGATGACGACGGCTGCCTGCAACTGCGGTACGTGCCGCCGCCGGAAACACGCGTCCAGAAGTTCTTCGCCAATACCCTGAAATTGCCGCGGACCGCCGTGCGGCTGAACCTGGATCAACGCGGCAGCTTCTTCTGGCAGCTGATCGACGGCGAACGCGACCTGCATACGATCGCGAAGCGCCTGAGGCGGAAATTCAATCTGACCGCCGAGAAGGCGGAAGAAGCGACGATTCTGTTTATCAAAGACCTGATGCTGCGCGGCCTCGTGTACTTGGAAGTCAACCGCCGCGAGACCGCCGACCGCTGAGAGAGCAATCATGACAGAGCAATCGACAGCTTGGGACGAACGCGTGATCATCCGCGCGGAGAACGTGAAGAAACATTACCATCTGGCCGGCGAACTGGTGGAGGCCCTGCGTGGTGTGTCGCTGGACATTTTCCGCGGCGAGTTCATCTCGATCATGGGCCCGTCGGGTTCCGGCAAGTCGACGTTTTTCAACCAGATCGGCGCCCTGGATATTCCGACCGAAGGCAAGGTCTACTTCGAGGGCGAATCCATCTTCGACCTGCCCGAGAGCAAGCAGGCCTGGTTCCGCTGCAACCGGATCGGCTATATCTTCCAGACGTTCAACCTGATCCCGGTGATGTCGGCCCTGCAGAATGTGACCTTGCCGATGGTCTTCCAGGGCACGCCCAAGGACGAAGCCCGCAAGCGCGGCATCGACATCCTGGATCGCGTCGGCTTGAGTAACCGCTATGACCACAAACCGTTCGAGCTCTCCGGCGGCCAGCAGCAGCGGGTCGCGGTGGCGCGGTCGTTGGCGAATATGCCGTCCGTTGTACTGGCCGACGAGCCCACGGGGAACCTGGATACCAAGACCGGCCGCGAGATCATCGAACTCCTTAAAAGCCTGCAGCAGGAAGTGGGAATCACAATCATCTGTGCCACGCACGACACCAAGATGATCAACAACTCCGACCGTGTCTGCTGGCTGGTCGACGGCCGCATCGACAAGGTTGCGACCATCGAGGAATTCGAGCTGGACAAAATGGCCCGCGGCGAGCACGACCTCGGCCACGAATAGAGACAATTCGGCCGACAGAAATGCCTCAGGGCTTCACCACTCTTCCCATAAACAGAATGCTGCCGTAGCGGTTCTCGCGGATCAGGAACATAAACGGATGGTCGGCGCGGAACTTTACCGGTGGCTGCGGCTCCTGAACGCTGGTTATGCCGACGACGACGCCGGTCGCCGCGGCAGCTTCCGTGCCTTCCTCGTTTACCTCGACAAACGCCTTGTGGAACACGTCCGAGATGACCAGATTACGGGTGCCGTCGATCCCGGAAAAGTCGGCGTTGCCCGCCTGGAACGCGGCCTTCATGCCCATGGCGGTAAGCTGTTTCGTCAGACTGATGGTCTGGCCCGCAATCTTGAAGCGGGGCAGATGCAGCTGCACGTCACGACGTCCCAGTCGCCGAATCCAGGCGGGCAAGTCGGCAAACCGGCGCTCGACTGCCGGCAGACCGTCGCGCTGCTTCGGGAGAATGACAATCATGCTGAGTCCGGCGCCTTTGTACGGCAGCATGACGATATCGAAACCGGGCAGCGTCTTGCGTTGCGGCAATTGTTCGGAGCTGATGTGCCGGAATGTCCCGGACTGGTACATCAACGGCGTCTTGATCTTCGTCTTCCCGTCAATGCCGCCGTAAAAGGTCTCCGTCCGCGTGTTTTTCTTCAGGAATTCCGTACCCCACTTGCCCTTGAAATAGATGGCATTGGTCAGGACAAGACGGGTATCGGCGTTGACGGCGCCGCGGGGCAGGAGGTCCTTGATCTTGTCGCGCGTCTGCTTTTCGACCCAGCCGTTGATGGTCCGGCGGGCGGCTTCCGTCTGGCGGAAGTCAAGCAGACGGGTACTGCCGCCGAGGTGGTCGTTGTTGAGATTGAGGAAGTCCTTTTTGAACGTGTAGCCGTTCTGCGCCCAGAGGGCGTTGGCGACGTTGAGTTCGAAGCCGTCGCGTTTGGGGTCGGCCTGCAGGGCTTTCTGGATCCGGCCGAAGGCCGGGGCCAGTCGAGCCGGCGGCGCCAGAAACGCGGGGATGTGCAGGGCGTGCTGCATTTCCTTTGCCGTCCGGCCGCGGGCGCCGAGACAGGTCATCGCCAAGGCCGTAGAAATGCTGTACGGCGAGACAAAGAGGTTGTCTCGGCCGGGCAGCTTGCGGTAAAGCTCGAGGGCGAATTTGTTGTTGCCGTCCGCCAGTTGCCGGCCGGCATCCTGAACCGGCATTCGGCCGGATTGCGCCTGCAGCAGGGCGGCGGTGCACATCAGGATCAGTGCAGTGATTCGTTGCATGGTTCTCCTCCAGAGATGGGTTGACATGGATATACGGCTGTGACGTCCCGGAAACGCCCCCATTAGAGCCGGCGCCGAAATTACAGCGTTTCTGGCTGCTGCGGTTTGACCAGGCACAGCGTCGGCGCATGTCCCGGATCAGCGGATGAACGGGGCGAGGTTGGCGCGGTACCAGCTTCCCACGCGCTTGGCGGCGCGGGTGTAGATCAGGTAGAGCGTCGGCACGACGCCCAAGGTCAGGACCGTCGCCACCAGCAGCCCGAAGATGATCGCCGTTGCCATGCTCTGCCACCACTGGGATGAGTCTGTGTCGTATTGGTAGGTGAAGTTGACGAAGTCCCAGTTCAGTTTGAGCGCCATCGGGACAAGCCCCAGAATCGTCGTGATCGCCGTCAGCAGTACCGGCCGGAAGCGGATCATTGACGCCGTGACGATCGCCTCTTCCGCGTCGAGCCCGCGATTCTGGAACTGGCGAATGGCGTCCAGGAGGACAATGGCGTTGTTGACGACGACCCCGGCCAGCGAGATCACGGCAATGCCGGTCATGATGATGCCGAACGGCATGCCGAGCAGCAGCAGCCCGAGGAAGACCCCCATCTGCGCCAGAACGACGGAGACCATCACAATGCCGGTGACCCAGACCGAGTTGAACTGCATGACCAGGATGATGACAATGATAAAGACCGCCGTCAGAAAGGCACCCAGCAGGAAGGCTTTCGACGCCTCTTCGTCGTCGGCGGCGCCGCCGAAGCGATAGGTGATGCCCGTGGGGAACGTGTAGTCGGCGACTTTCTCCTGGAACTTCTTACGGATGTCGGAGTCGGCGCGGATGCCGGATTGGACTTCGGCGGAGGCGGTGATGACCCGCCGGCGTTCATGGTGGCGAATGGTTACCGGCCCGGGAACCAGATCCGCGGAGGCAACCGAGACCATCGGCACCGAGCCGCCGAGGGGCGTTGGGATGAACACGGTTTCGATGCGGTCGGTGCGCGCCCGGAACCGTCGCGGGAAACGCAGCAGGATATCCTTCTCGTCGTCACCATGGCCGATGGTGCCGCTGCGGATACCGCCGACGCTGAGGCTGAGGAAATCGCTGACGGTCGCCTGGTCCAGCGCGAACATGCCGGCGCGCGCCAGGTCGACATCCCATTCGAGGGTCGGGGCTGCGGTCGCCGCGTCGTCGGTCGGCTGCGTTGTGCCTTCAGTCTCCGCCATGAGCTGTTTCATGTCGCGCGCCACACGGGTCATTTCATTCAGGTCGCGGCCGTAAATATCGATGGACACGGGCTTGCCGGTAGGCGGTCCTTCCTGTTGTTCCTCGACGTTGTACTCGGCGCCGTACAGCGGGAAGGTTACGCGATTGCCGCTGCGGTCCAGGCCGAGAATCCGGTTGCGGGCGTCCTCCAGCGATACGGTGGTGCGTTCGATGCGATGCTCGCGGCTGACGAATTCCATCTGGAAATTGACCGGGGCCGGGCCCGAGAAGAAGGCGCCGCCGCCGCCGTCATCCAGGCCGACTGTGACGCTGACGTGTTTCAGATTCGGGATGGGTTCGTCATAGCCGCTGCCGGGGGCGCCCAGGATCCGGTCCTCGGCGGCGCGGCAGAAGCGGTTCGCGGCCTCCAGTGAGGAGCCCTCCGGCGGTGTAATATTACAGGTGACAAACTCCGGGTCGATGTTCGGGAAGAACTCCACCCCGGCGCCGAAGGCGACGTACAGCGCCAGGACCGCCGGCAGCAGCAGGAACGAGGTCGTCATCGCCCAGTACGGCCGGCCGAGGACAAACTCGAGCGCCTTGCGGTATTGCCGCACGGCCCAGTACGTCGGCCGCTGGGTCTCCGGATCGCTGAACGTCCCCGAGCGCGGGCGCTTCATCAACAGCGATGCCAGGGTCGGGTTGATGACGAGCGCCACAAAAAGCGAACAAAGGAGGACGATAATGACGGTCTTCGGGATGAACGACATGAACTCGCCGATCACGTCCGGCCAGAACAGCAACGGCAGAAAGGCGCCGACGGTTGTCGCTGTGGACGTAATCACCGGCCAGGCGACTTCCGCTGTGCCCTTCATCGCCGCTTCGGCCCGTGACAGCCCGAGACAGTAGTGGCGATAGATGTTCTCCACAATGACAATCGCATTGTCCACGAGCATGCCCAGCGCCAGAATCAGCGAAAACAGCACCATCATGTTCAGCGTCTCGCCCATCAGCCGCAGAATGAAGATCGACGTCAGCATCGAAAACGGGATCGCCAGCGAGACGAGAACCGCGTTGCGGACGCCCAGACCGATGAAGATGACAATCAACACCAGCACCAGCGCCGTACCGATGCCGTTCTCCAGATCGCTGACCATCATGCGAACCGACTTCGACTGGTCCAGACCTTTAACGATACTCACGGAGTTCGGCAGCGGGTACCGCTGCAGGACGCCGTCGACGTCTTCAGCGATGCGCAGGATATTTTCGCCCGACCGCTTGGTTACGTGGAGGCTGACGGATTTGTCCGGGGGCACGTAGCGGTTGACGCTGCTCTCGCCGTCCTCGGCCAGGAAGTCGTAGGCGCGGGCCCGGGTCTTCTCGTCCTCGTAGTCGAAGCGGGCGACCGCCACATCCCGGAGGTACACCGGGGCGCCGTCGGGACTGGCGCCGATGACCAGCGCCATGACGTCGCCGGGCGTGCGGAATTCGCCGGGCACCCGCATGATGATGCGGTTGGTCTTGCTTTCACTGGTCCCCACCGAAACGTTGCGGTTCGAACCGCGTACAATCCCCAGGACCGACGCCAACTGCAGCTGATAGAAGTGTACGCGTTCCGGGTCGATCTCGATGATCACCTGTTCCTCGCGGCCGCCGTAGATCTCAACGTCGAGGATGCCGGGGATCAGCTTGATCTCGTCCTGCAGGTTCTCCGCCAACTCCTGCAGCTGCGACCGGCTGACGTCCTTGCTGCCGACCAGATCGTAGATCAAGATCGGGATGCTTGCCAGACTGAATTCCTTCACCGTCGGTTCGTCGACGTCCGGCGGGAGGTCCTGCTTGGCGATGTCGACGGCGTCGCGGATGCGCTGGAGCGCAGTCTCGCTGGGGACATCCGGATAGAACTCGATGGTGACGACCGACACACCTTCGAAGGACGAACTCGTCATCTCCTTCATCCCTTCGGTGCCGTCGATCGCGGTCTCCAACGGGATGGTGACGGATGTCTCGATGTCCGTCGGGTTGGCGCCGTCCTGCACGGCCGTAACGATGACGTAGGGAATGCGGACATCCGGGAAGCTCTCGCGGGGCAGGGCGCGGTAGGACTGCCAACCGAGAATCAGGATGCCGAGGCAGAGAACAAGCACCGCCATGTAGTGCTTGATGGAGAAATTCGTCAGCTTCACGGGATGATCTACTTGCTGCCGTTAGAAAGACTCGGGCCGGCGGGCTGATCCAGAAACACGCCGTCCTGCTTGATGATCTTCACCTGTTCGCCGTCGATCAGGCCCTTGCCGCCGGCAATGATCAGACGGTCGCCCGCACTGAGTTCGCCGGCAACCAGGACTCGGGTTTCGCTGACCGATCGGGGCGCAATGCGGCGGACGCGCACGACCTCGACGCCGTCCGCCTCTTCGACCACCAGGCACCGGGGACCGGCGTCGGTCACCTGGATCGCCGTCATTGGGATGACAATGGCGTCGCGGTAGACGAGGTAGTCGATCCGGGCCCGGACGATCATGCCCTCTTTCAGGGCGCCGTCGGGGTTTTTCAGACGCAATTCGACCCTGAAGGTATTGCTGCGGGGGTCGGAGGCCTGGGCGATATATTCGATGTCGGCATCGAACGGAATGTCCGGGCCGTGGCCGCCGTCCAGCCGCGGCATACCGGGGATGATGAGTTTGGCGGCGACATCCTGTTCGGCGCCGGGGAGCGAGAGCTTCAGGTACTGTTCCAGCGCGCCCTCCTGCCGGCGGAGAAACGGGACGTAGCGGTCCGCGACGTCGACTGCCGCGCGCACATGGCTGATATCGTAGATGCGCCCCAGCTCCTGCCCCGGATTGACGACCTCGCCGACATCGACCAGATGGGCGTCCAGGACGCCGGCGATGGGTGATTTGATCACGGCCTTCTCCAACTGGACTGCCACCGCCTCGAGCCCGGCCTGCAGCTGCGCCAGCTGCGCCTCCGCCAGCTTTCGGTTGGCCATGGCCTGCTGCAACTGGACTTTGGCGGCGGCAACGCCGGTCTTCGCGATCGCAATCTGTTCGGCGGCCGCGTCTTTGGCGACCTCCGCCCGGGTCAGGCGGTCCTTGGCCGAATCCAGTTCCGCCTGGGACGAGATCTCCTCATCATGCAGCGACTTCGTGCGTTTGAACTCGCTCTGCGCCAGGCTGTGGGCCGAAACCGCCGCCTTCTCCTGCAGCGCCGCCGCGGCGGCCTCGCGGGCGGCCCGCGTCTGTCCCACACGCGCCAGTTCCTCATTCGCCTTGGCGACGCTGACGCCGGCTTCCGCGGCGTCCTTCTGGGATTTGAGCTGGTTGTACTGGGCTCGCAGCGTCCGCAGATCCAACCGGGCCACAACCTGACCCGCCCTAACCGTGCCGCCTTCGGCCGCTTTCCATTCGGCCAGGGTCCCCGGCAGTTCCGTGGCCACCGAAAAGCTCTGGTCGGCAACGATTCTCGCCGGCAGCACCAGGGATTCCCGGTAGACCTCGGGACGAACCGTGCGTACCTCGACGTTGGCCAGCTTGAGATCGGGCTTCTGCAGCTCGGGTTTCGGCCGCACCAGGAGCCAGACGACAACCAGGATGATCAGCACGATCAGACCGCCGGTGATACCCCAGACGATCGTCGACGTCACGTCCCGCCGCGGCTGCTCGGTTTGTGTCTGGACTGGTTCTTCCGGATCGATGTCCGACATGTTCTGTTCCTATCGAAGTCCCGGCAGGACCGACGGCAAGCTCCCCTTGTCGTTCCTGTGCAGGTTCAAAGCTGCTCTGAAGCCTATAATATAGGTCGAAACCATGGTTTCGGCAATGCAGGAAAAGGCCCAATTCTCGCTGTTCGCCGCCGCCGGCTTGTCCAGCGGAAAGGCGAGTCTACTGTAAGGCGCCTTCGCAACGGCAGTCGGAAGCAATGGCCCGCAGGAAGAAACGCCGCTCGAAGAAGTGGCACAAGAAGATCCAGAAGAAGCTCGGCGTCAGTCTGATGAACTACCTGTTCATGAGTCTGATCACCTTCGTGGCGAATATCGCCACGATGACGTATTGCCATGAGGTCCTCGGGTGGGATAAACGTCCCGCCTATTTCGCGGCCCTGTTCATGGTCTTCCTGGTGACCTTTATCGGGCTGCGTTATGTGGTCTATCCCGATACCCGGATGAACCTGAAAAAGCAGTTCCGGCGCTATCTCGTGGCCAGCGGTCTGCTCTGGGCCGTGGAGTACTGGATGTTCGTCTATCTTGCCGTCCGCATCAACTACGACTACCGCACCGTCATTGTCATGTTGACCCTCGCCGCCTGCGCCATCCGCTATGTTGTCCTGCGCCAGATGGTTTTCAAAAAGCGCTGACCTGCCTGTCCAGATCTTCCCATTCAGTTCAACCGCCCCGCCGCCACTCCGGGAACAGACCCCAGGCTCAGCCTGGGGAGTATCTAAAGGTAGTGTATGCGGTGTCGGTTGGCCTCGAGCAGACGGGCGTTATGCTCGTCGCCGCCGTCGACGTTGGCGCTCATGTATACCGGCGGGTCCACGCCGCGTTCGACCAGGATGGCGACGACTTCGCTCACCAGGGCGTTGACCACGGCGCAGGCCGTGACGCTCGAGAGCGGCCCCACCTTGTCGGCGAACCCCTCCACCTCGACGCAGGCGTCGCCGTAGGGCGCGCCGTTGTCAATCACAACATCACAGATGTTGATCAGTTTCTTGCCGGACGAATGCCGGCTGGTGACGCCGTTGGTGTAGTCAAACGAAGTGATGCCGATGGTGCGCAGGCCCAGTTCGCGGGCGTGGGCGGCGATATCGATGGCCACCGCATTGCGGCCGGACGTCGAAGCCACGATCAGCACGTCCCCGGGCTGCACCGACGCACCCTCCAGCAAGGTCTGTCCCAGGCCTTCCAGGCGCTCCAGCTGCGACGTCAGCGTGGTCGGCCGGACCAACAGATTCATGCCCTGCGGGTACACCGGGTTGATCAACATCAACCCGCCCGTGCGGTAGACCATCTCCTCCACGACCATGAACGAATGCGACGCGCCGAAACCGAAGATGCTGTTGTCGTTCGCAATCGCATCGACCAGCATGCCGGCCGCCTGCCGGATGCTTGCGGCCTGTTCCGTGGCGACCTTTTTCAGGGCTTCCTGTGCTTTCTCAAAATACGCTGCAGCGGACATTCTAGAATCCTTTCGCGGCAAACCGCTTCTTGCTCTGTTCGTTGTACTCCGGGCCGCCGTCGCGGTTGACGCTCATTAGCACGCTGGGCGGCTCGCCGGCCGCACCCATAACCTCCATGACGCGGCCCCAGAGCATCCAGGCGCTGACCGCCATGGCCACGCCGGATACCGGCATCACCTCGATGTCGAGGCCGGGAACCGTCACGGCCGCGTCGCCGTAGGGCGCGCCGATGTCGATGTTGATGTCGCCGGCTTCGAACAGCTTCTTGCCGGACGGATGCAGTGACGTGACTTCTGCAGTATAGCTCAGCGAGGACAGGGTGATCACTTTGATGCCTGCGTCTCGACAGGCAAGGGCGAGTTCGATGGGTTCGCGGTTCTTACCGGAGACCGACGAGATGAGGATGACGTCGCCGGCGCGCAAGGGGCCGGATTCCACCGCGAAACGAACGCGCTTCAGGTCGGCGTCATCCTTGCCTTGCTGCCGTTCCTCTCGCTGGCAGGCCGGGACTTCGGCGTTGACCTGCATGCGGTAGGAAAACGTCTTTACCGCCACCAGACCGCCGGCCCGGTGGATCGAGTCGCCCTCGATCCCGTGCCCCAGCCGCCAGCAGTAGACGGCGCCGTCGTGCCGCAGGGCGTCGACGACAAAGCCGGCGGCGGTTCCCACGGCGTCCAGTTGTGTGGTTTCGAGATGGTCCAGAATTTCCCGGACCCGATTCAGATATGCTTGCGGTACGTTCATTCTTCCTTTTCCTCAAGAACCATGATCTTCAACTTCGACCGGCGCCGTATTCACATCAATTCGTGCCTGCCGCCAGGAAACAGGGCCGCGCCCCTCGCACTCCGGACCGGCGGCAAGTCGCCGGCCGGGACGCGTCAGCTCGTTGGCCGCTTCGTGGCGTTCGGCAGGAGTCCTTCGAGTTCGACTGTCGCGGGTTCCGGGTGTTGCCCCAACGATGTCAGAAGGGCCTCGCGAAGCTGGGGGTAATTTTCGGGATAGCGCTTGCGAAACGCCTGCAGCACAATGCCGATCACCTGCGGCTGCGGCAGCAGCTCCGGGCGCAGACCGGGGGCGAAACCGTGGACGGTCCGACAGAGGTGATCCCAATACAGCGCCGAATTTGTAATGACGCTGCCGGTGCCGATCAGCGGCAGGTCTTCTTCGAACAGATCAAAACGCGCCAGCCCGTCGTGGACGGTCTCGGCCAGGGTGTCCGCAGCGTCAATCAGGATGGCCTTGCTGACGGCATCGCCGGCCCGGGCCTGTTCGTCTACCACCCGGGCGAGGGAAGCGACGGTCGACCGGTCGTTGTAACCCAGATGAAAATTGCCCAGGTCGCTCAGCTTGGCCCGGCCGAGGGCCTGGACCACCGCCCGGGCCAGCGTGGTCTCGTGCCGCGGATGGAAGTGACTGCGTACCGCCGCCTGCAACGCCTTCAGGCCGATGTAAAAGCCGCTGCCGAAATCACCAATCAGCGGACCGCGGCCGTCCAGCCGAAGCTGGTCGCCGTCCGGCGTCACCACGTGAACAAACGCGCCGGTACCGGCCAGCGCGATGACCCCGTGCTCATGCTCGGCCAGCCGAAACGAGGCCTCGTGTTCGCTCACCATCTCAAGTGTGACTTCGGAAACATGATGGAACGAACTCATGATGCTGGCCGGAACGATCGAACATCCCAGTGCCAGATGGACCACGTCCGGCTCGACGCCGGTGATCGCCTGACTGACCGCAACCACAATCGGCACCGTCGTGCGGCCGCTGACCCCCGGATGGGCATAACGCCCCCAGCCGAGGATCGTGCCGCTGTCATCCACCAGCATCGCGGAGCACTTCGTCCCCCCCGCGTCGACACCGAGAATGCACTCCATGACCTCGCCTCATTCCTAGACTACGACCGTGCGGCTGACTTTGTGCTGCAGCGCGATCTCGAACTCCAGATCATGGCGGTTGATGCCCGCCAGACTCTTCTCGACGTAGGTCCGGACCAGATCGTGGTCGTTGCATTCGTCACTCACGTGGCCGACAAACAGGTGGCGCGTCGTCGGACCCGCGGTCTGCGAGATAAGCTCGGCGCCGAGTTCGTTGCTGAGATGCCCGCGCCGGCCGAGGATGCGGTGTTTCAGGTGCAGCGGACGTTTGGAGTCGCGCAGCATCCGGGGACAATGGTTCGCCTCGACGAACAGCAGGTGGCAATCGCGCAGCTTCAGCGGCACCATCTTGCCCGTATGCCCCAGGTCCGTGGCAATCCCGATCTTGCGGCCGGCAACCGAGATCATGAACCCGACGGGATCCACCGCATCGTGCGAAATGGAGAAAGGATCGACTGTGAACGGGCCGATGGTGAAGGGCGAAGCGTTGTTGAAAACGACCCAGCGGCTCTCGTCCACCGGGCCCTTGCCGAGGTGCCGCAGGCGTTCTGCCGTCAGCGCATTGGCGTAAATCTTCACGTTCGGGTGTCGCTTGCAGAATACGCGGATCCCCTTGATGTGATCCGAGTGCTCGTGAGAAACGGCGATGCCGATGACCTGGTCGCTGGGAATCGAGGCTGTTTCCAGGCGCAACTGGAGCTGCTTGGCGCTGAATCCGGCGTCGACCAGGAGTACCTTGTTATGCAGGCGGATGGCGGCAGCATTGCCGGAGCTGCCGCTTCCGAGAATCGTGAACTCGACCATGATTGACCGTGGTGCCTCCAGAAATACGTTGGTCCATCCGCCCCTCCTTGCGGATATGCTATCATACGCGTCGCCGTCTCGCGATACAAGGGGATTTCGCCGCATTCAACGCCGAAGGGCTGTCTTCCTGCAGTTGGTTCTGAGGAGACCTCCGAAATCATCACGCGCTGCGCCTGGCGCGAAAAGATCCCCCTGGCTGTGCCGGTTGAACTGAAGGGGGCATAGATACTCCCCAAGCTGAGCTTGGGGTCTCGTCTCGGAACGCAGGAACCCGAGCTCGCATTCTTTTTGCGGGAGATGCAGCTAAGGATCTCGTGAACTACGTTTCCGGCCGCCACAGAGCTTGTCTCCAAGAACACGGCGGTTGGCGATTAGAGATGCCGGAGATTGAGGACCTCCCTGTTGTGCGCTAGAGTTAGCACTCATTCAGGAGGTCCTTGATGAAACTGATCCGATTTGGTGAGAAGGGCAGTGAGAAGCCCGGTCTGCTGGTGGACGGGAAACGGGTTGATGTGTCGGCTGCCGTTGAAGACTATGATCGTGGATTCTTCGTGGGCGGCGGGCTTGAGCGACTGGCTTCAGTTGATCTGGCCGACTGCCCGGAAGTTCCGAAAGACGTGCGCTGGGCATCGCCGACGGCGCGGCCCGGGAACATCATCGCGATCGGCTTGAACTACTCCGACCACGCCAGAGAAACCGGGGCGCAGCTGCCGGCCGAACCGCTGCTGTTCAACAAAGCGCCCTCGTCGGTTTGCGGCGCTTACGACGATTTGATCATCCCGCGCGGCAGTACCCACACAGATTGGGAGGTGGAGCTTGCCGTCGTGCTCGGGAAAGACGCGCACTACGTCGACTCGCCCGAAGCCGCCGCCGCGTACATTGCGGGCTACTGTGTCTGCCACGACGTCTCCGAACGCGACTTTCAGAAGAACCACAGCGGCCAGTGGTGCAAGGGCAAATCGAGCGCAAACTTCTGCCCGTACGGCCCGGCGTTGGTGACGCCCGACGAGCCGGCCGACCCGATGAATCTGGATATGCGGCTCGACGTCAACGGCGAGCGCCGGCAAACCGGGAACACCAGTACAATGGTGTTCAACCCCTGTTTCCTGATCCACTACATCTCGCAGTTCATGGTCTTGGAGGCGGGCGACTTGATTACCACCGGCACGCCCCCGGGCGTCGGCGCCGCGATGCAGCCGCCGCAGTTCCTGAAGCCCGGCGACCAGGTGGAGCTGGAAATCGATGGGCTCGGCGTGATTCGTCAGAACTGCGTCGCGGCGGAGTCGTTCGCCCCTTTCAGGGACGGCTGAGTAATCGAACGTTTCCCCGGGTTCCTTTGGGTCATCCGGGGCGACCCATGGTAGCGCCCGCCGGGGCGAGGAGCAGTTGAAACCGAGTGAGACTGGAGCACCGATGAGTTTGTACTACGAGGACCCCAAGACCGCCGAGCCGCATCGCCGGCTGGTCGTTAAGCATCTGAAGTCGATGCTTCGCAAAGAAGAGCGACGGGCGGCGAAAGAGAAGAAGGCGTACTTCATTCCTGATTTGTCATCTCCGGCAGCCTATGCGGAGAGTATCAAGGCATTCCGTCAGGATTACTATGATGCGTTGGGCTGGCCGCTGAACGCCCCATGGCCGAAGGCGAAGCCGAAGATGCGTCGCAAGAAGGTGGCAAGGGACGATCTCGGCACGATCTATCGCACCTGGATCGAGACCCATCCCGGCTTCGAGACCTATGGTCTGCTGTTCGTGCCCGAGGGCGATGGTCCGTTCCCGTTGATCATTTCACAACATGGCGGCGGCGGCACGCCTGAGCTGTGTTCCGGGTTCTACGAGAACTCCGGGAACTACAACCGGATGTCCAGACGGGTGCTGGAACGCGGCTGCATCGTCTATGCTCCGCAACTCCTCCTTTGGAATCAGGAGAAGTACAAAGCGAAATATCAGCGGGCAGACATGGACGCCGCTTTCCGGCGGTTGGGCGGCACGCTTGTCGGGTTCGAAATCTACCAATTGAGGCGCGCGCTCGATGCGCTGGAAAAACGACGGGACGTCGACGCCGACCGCATCGGTATGATCGGGCTGTCCTGGGGTGGATTCTACACGCTGATGACGGCCGCGGCCGAGACCCGGATCAAGGCGGCCGTCAGTTCCTGTTCGTTCACGAACGGCTTCCGCAATCTGGAGTGGTCGCTGCGCAATGGCGCGCGGACGATGCACGAAGCCGAGGTCGCTTCGTTGGTGTGTCCGCGGGCACTGTGCATCGAGGTCGGCAAGACCGACGACATCATCCCCAGCGACGGCGTTGAGGACGAGGTCCAGGCGATTGCCGAGCGCTACCGGCAGCTTGGAATCGCCCGCAAGTTCCGTTTCCGGAAGCACCCGGGGTGGCATGAACTGGACAAGGCGAAAGGCGGCATTGATTTTCTCATGGGCCAGCTTGAAACAATCATCAGATGATTGCTTCTACATCCGCGGGTTGGGCATGCGGATATCTTCCTCTTCGCCGACGGCGGTTTTGAGGTCGGGGTGGCTGGTCCGATCGCCGGTATCGCGCTCCAGGACTTGCGCGAACCCCCGATGTACCTCGTCGATGGTCGGCCGATCTTCCGGCCGTTTCTCCAGCATGGCGCCGATGAGTTCGGAGAATTCCGGGGTCAGTTCCGGGTTGATCTCGCGGACAGGTTTGGGCGTTTCATTCAACTGGCGGTGGAGGATATTGGTCAAATCCGGGCCGTCGAAGGGCTTGACGCCGGTGACCAGGTAGTAGATGGATGTGCCCAGTGAGTAGATGTCGCTTTCGATGTCGACATCGCGGCCGTCAATATTCTCGGGCGAGACGAATTGGGCGGTGCCCTGGAACTCGTTGCGATCGACCGAGAGCGTCTGTTCGCTGCGCTGCTTGGCCAGACCGAAGTCCACCAGTTTCACGTCGCCCTCGTAACTGATCATGATGTTGTCGGGCTTGATGTCGCGGTGCAGGATGTCCTTGCCGTCCATATAGCGCAGGGCATCGGTAACTTCGAGGCCGACGAAGGCGCTGTTCAGCTCGCTGAACGGCCCGCGTTGTTCGACGAGGATGTCGAGGGCTTTACCGTGAACGTACTCGAGGACGATAAAGATGATGCTGCCGAACTGTCCGAAGTCGAGGATTTTGACGATGCAGGGGTGATCCAGTTTGCAGAGCTGGTAGGCTTCGCGCAGGATGGTGTAGAGAAACTGCTGATTGCTGTGTTGCGCGAAGGGAAAATCGAACACCTTGAGGGCGTAGAGCGCGTTTTCGTTGCTGGTGACATCCCGGGCGCGATAGACCTTGGAGAAGCCGCCGGTGTCCAGCAGGGCGATGATCTCGTAGCGGCCGGCGATCCGGGTACCCAGGGGCAGTCCGACGTCGTTGTCCATGGTCTCGTAGTACCGCCGAAGGGCGTAGGCGACCTTGGCCATCAGTTCGCCGGGCTGGAAGGGCTTGCAGATGAAGTCGGTGCCGCCCATTGCCAGGCAGTAGAGGATATCTTCTTCGTTGGTATAGCCGGACACGAAGATGATGGGGACGTTGAGGCTGTCGGGTCGGCGCCGCAGTTGCTCGCAGGCCGTCATGCCGTCCATCACGGGCATTTTGGCGTCCATGATGATCAGGTCGGCCGGCTGTTGTTCCACGACCTGCAGGACTTCGGCGCCATTCATGGCCGTATGCACGGTGTGCCCGCGGCGTTCAAGCAGGCGCGTATAGACCCGGAGAATTTCCGGATCGTCATCGGCACAGACGATAGTATATCTCTGTTTCATCCGACAGCCCGGTCGTTGGGGTAGAATGAAACTCCGGCTGCCCGCGAGGAGCAGCCGGAGTACTCAGTCTCTAGTATAGCACCGGGGTCTTACTTTACCAGTGCGCCCTCGATCAGGGTCTGGACGACCGCAGGGTCGGCCAGCGTCGAGGTGTCGCCGACCTTGTCCGGCTCGCGTTCGACGATCTTGCGCAGGATACGGCGCATGACTTTGCCGGAACGCGTCTTGGGCAGGCCCGGCGCGAACTGGATGTATTTCGGCGTGGCGATCGGGCTGATCTCCTTGCGGACGATCTGCTTGATCTCGCCGGCCAGTTCGTCGCTCGGCTCTTTGCCGGCAACCGGAACCACATAGGCGTAGATGCTCCAGCCGGTGACGTCATCCGGGCAGCCGACGACCGCGGCTTCGGCGATGTCGTCGTGCAGCAGGATGGCGGTCTCGACCTCGGCGGTTCCGAGGCGATGGCCGGAGATGTTCATCACGTCGTCGACGCGGCCGGTGATCCAGTAGTACCCGTCAGCGTCACGGCGGCAGCCGTCACCACTGAAGTAGTAGCCGGGGTACTGGCTGAAGTAGGTGTCGAAGAAGCGCTGGGGATCGCCGTACACCGTCCGCATCTGGCTGGGCCAGGGTTCGGAGATGGCGAGGACGCCGGAGGCTTCCGTTTCCGTCTTCTCTTCGCCGGTCTGGGCGTCGAGAATATGGGGTTTGACACCGAAGAACGGCAGCGTCGCCGAACCGGGTTTCTGCGGGATGGCGCCGGGCAGCGGCGTAATCAGGATGCCGCCGGTCTCGGTCTGCCACCAGGTATCGACGATCGGGCACTTCTCGTGGCCGATGTGCTTGTAGTACCACATCCAGGCTTCCGGGTTGATCGGCTCGCCGACCGTGCCCAGGACCTTCAGCGTGCTCAGGTCGTACTTTGCCGGGATCTCGTCGCCCAGGCCGGCCAGCGCGCGAATGGCGGTCGGCGCGGTGTAGAAGATGTTGACCTTCCACTTGTCGACTACGTCCCAGAAACGGCCGCCGTCCGGGAAGGTCGGGATCCCTTCGAACATGATCGTGGTCGCGCCGTTGCTCAGCGGACCGTAGACGATGTAGGAGTGACCCG